>SVSR01000026.1 GCA_015064205.1 Oscillospiraceae bacterium | reverse complement strand
TTGCTCTCAGAACCCCCGACGGAAACTACCGTATCACAGGAAGACTTAAGGATATGATAATACGCGGCGGTGAAAATATCTATCCCAAGGAAATAGAAGAGTTTATATATACTCATGAAGCCGTCAAAGATGTACAGGTGATCGGTATTCCTGATGAACAGTACGGAGAAGAAATAGTGGCCTGTATTATTTTAAAGGATGGATATTCTTTAACCGAGCAGGATATGAAGGATTACGTGCTCTCGCACATGGCTAAGCACAAATGTCCGAGATATATAAGTTACGTTAAGGAATTTCCGATGAACGCTGCAGGAAAGATACTCAAATATAAAATGCGTGAACAGGCGGCCGAAAAATTCAACCTTAAGAAAATATACGGTATTGTAGCCGATTGATGAAAGGAAATACAGATGAGTAATTTCAATATAGAAACAAATTGTATCAGAGGCGGATACACCCCCCAAAACGGTGAACCGCGTCAGATACCAATAGTACAGAGCACAACATTTAAATATGATACAAGCGAAGATATGGCAAAGCTTTTTGACCTTGAAGCAAGCGGTTATTTCTACACACGTCTTCAGAATCCTACAAACGATTATGCAGCGGCTAAGATATGCAAGCTTGAGGGCGGAAGTGCAGCTATGCTTACTTCTTCCGGTCAGGCAGCATCCTTTTTTAGTATATTTAATATAGCTTCAGCAGGAGATCACGTTGTATGTTCTTCATGCATCTACGGCGGAACGTACAATCTCTTTTCGGTTACAATGAAGAGAATGGGTATTGATTTTACTTTTATCTCTCCTGAATGTACTGACGAAGAATTTAACAGTGCTTTCAAAGAAAATACAAAAGCAGTATTTGCTGAAACGATAGCAAACCCCGCGCTTACGGTTCTTGATATTGAGCGCTTTGCAAATTTTGCACACGCACACGGAGTGCCGCTTATAGTAGATAATACTTTTGCAACGCCTATAAACTGCAGACCTTTTGAATGGGGAGCTGATATAGTAGTTCATTCAACAACCAAATATATGGATGGACATTCGGCGCTTGTCGGCGGATGTATCGTAGATTCGGGAAAGTTTGACTGGACAAAATATCCCGATAAATTTCCGGGCCTTTGCACACCTGACGAAAGCTATCACGGAATAACCTATACAGAGCGCTTCGGGCTTGAAGGAGCATACATAACAAAGGCGACTGCTCAGCTTATGCGCGACCTCGGTTCTATACAGTCGCCTCAGAATGCATATTTGTTAAACCTCAGCCTCGAAAGCTTGCACGTTCGTATGAAACGCCACTGCGAAAACGGACTTGCGGTCGCTAAGTTTTTGAGTAATCATCCCAAGGTTGAATCAGTAAAATACTGTGACCTTGAAGGTGATAAGTATCATGAACTTGCTAAAAAATATCTCAAAAACGGCTCATGCGGTGTAGTAAGCTTTGAGATAAAGGGCACAAGAGAAGATGCTGAAAAGATAATGAAAAAGTTAAAGCTTGCCATTATCGCAACGCACGTTGCCGATGCGCAAACATGTTGCTTACATCCTGCAAGCTCAACGCATCGTCAGATGAGTGATGACGAGCTTTCAAGAGCAGGTATATCTCCTAAAACGATCAGATTTTCATGCGGCCTTGAAAACAGCGCAGATATAATCGCTGACCTTGCCCAGGCCCTCGAAGACTGAGAAAGGCGGAAATAATGCCGATTAAAATACCTAATGATCTGCCCGCGGTAAAGGTCCTTAATGCCGAAAATATATTTGTAATGACCGAAACGCGCGCAATCACTCAAGATATACGACCGCTTAAACTTCTAATATTGAATCTTATGCCGCTGAAAATCGATACGGAAACTCAGCTTTCCAGGCTTTTAGGCAATTCACCGCTGCAGGTAGAGATAGAGCTTATTTGTACAAAGAGCCATAATTCGAAAAACGTTTCGCCCGGTCACCTGCAGTCCTTTTATAAGCATTTTGATGATGTCAAAGATAATAAATATGATGGAATGATAATAACCGGTGCTCCGGTAGAACATCTCAAATTTGAAGAAGTCGACTATTGGTCTGAACTCTGCGAGATAATGGAATGGTCTAAAAAAATGGTGCATAGTACCTTCCATATTTGCTGGGGTGCACAAGCTGCTCTTTATTATCATTATAGCATCAACAAGCATATGCTTGGCGAAAAGCTGTTTGGTGTATTTAAGCATCGTGTTGAAAGAAAAACTTCAATGCTGTTCAGGGGATTCGATGATGTTTTCAATATACCTCATTCACGCCACACAACAGTATACAGGCAAGATATAGAAAATGTGCCGGAAATTCGAATTCTTGCGTCTTCCGATGAAGCCGGAATATTTGCACTTGCAACCGATAACGGCAGACAGGTATTTATAACCGGACATCCCGAATATGATCCCGACACACTAAAAAAAGAATACCTCAGAGATAAGGAAGCAGGACTTAACACAGCTAAGCCTAAAAATTATTTTAACGGTGACGATATTGATAATCCTGTTTCAACATGGCGGGCACACGCAAATCTTTTATATTCAAATTGGCTTAATTATTACGTATATCAGACAACGCCTTATGATATAACACAAATATAATTTTTAATAGGAGAAAAATCATGCTTGATATTAAAATTACAAAAACAGAAACACTAAAAGAAAAAATCACTTCAAATCTCGGATTCGGACGTTATTTTTCCGACCATATGTTTATGATGGACTATTCACGCGAAAAGGGTTGGTATGATGCAAGAATAGTTCCGTATCAGAATCTCTGTCTTTCTCCTGCGGCAACAGTATTCCACTACGGTGCTGAAATTTTCGAGGGTCTAAAGGCATACAGACGCGCTGACGGCGAAGTGCAGCTTTTCAGGCCTATCGAAAACGTTAAGAGAATGAACAACTCTGCCGAAAGACTGAGACTCCCTCAGATGCCGGAAGAAGATATGCTTCAGGCTATCACAGAGCTTGTAAAACTTGAAAAGGATTGGGTTCCCTCGGGAGAAGGTGAATCTCTCTACATTCGTCCCTTCTTATTCGGAAATGACGATAAGCTTGGCGTACATTCGATCGAAAATGCTCGTTTTGTAATTATTACCTCTCCCAGCGGAAGTTATTATGCTGCAGGCATTAATCCTGTTAAGATCATGATAGAAACTGAAGATGTAAGAGCAGTACGCGGCGGTACAGGCTATGCTAAGTGCGGCGGTAACTATGCGGCATCTAACAGAGCCGGAGAGATAGCAGAGCAGAAGGGCTATGCTCAGGTGCTCTGGCTTGACGGTGTTGAAAGAAAGTATATTGAAGAAGTTGGCGCAATGAACGTAATGTTCAAGATCGATGGTGAGATAATTACTCCTGCACTTACAGGGTCGATCTTACCCGGCATAACAAGAAAATCATGCCTTGAGCTTCTTAGAAATGAAGGCTATAAAGTATCCGAAAGACTTCTTTCGATTGACGAACTTATAGAAGCACTTGAAGCAGGAAAGCTTGAAGAAGCTTGGGGCTGCGGAACTGCAGCAGTAGTTTCTCCTATTGGAGAGCTATTCTACAATAATAAGACGTACATAGTAAATAACGGTAAGATCGGCGATGTTACACAGATGCTTTACAATAAACTCACCGGCATTCAGTGGGGCAAGACAGAGGATACGTACAATTGGACTTTAAAGATATAAAGCGTGTTACGATTTTTGCCGGCCATTACGGAAGCGGCAAAACAAATATTGCTGTTAATTACGCACTTAATTCAAGTGCTGCCGGCAATCAAACGGTAATTGCCGATCTTGATATTGTAAATCCTTATTTCAGAACAAAAGATGCGTCAACCGCTTTAAGCAAGAAGGATATAAAGCTTATATCATCACCGTATGCTAACACAAACGTAGATACACCGGCACTGCCGGCCGAAGCATATTCTGTTATACATAACAAAGATAATTATGCTATAATCGACGTTGGCGGTGACGACAGAGGCGCGCTTGCACTCGGAAGATTTTCCAAGGATATTTTAGCGGAAAATAATTACGAGATGCTGTTTGTGATAAACAAATACAGATATCTCACCGCTGATGCTGCCTCGACAGTAGAAGTGATGCATGAGATAGAAGATGCGTGCGGTATCAGATTTACCGCAATCGTCAATAATTCAAATCTTGGTGATGAAACAACCGCACAGAACGTTATTGACAGTTTAAGCTACGCTGATGAAGTTTCAGAAATCACAGGGCTCAAAGTTAAGTTTACTGCTGTAAAAGAAGATATAGCAAAGACTTTATTGAATAAAATCACGGATATTATGCCGGTAAAGATTTATGTAAAGCAGTTTTTGTCATAAATTTCAAAGGAAAGGAATAATACAATGGCTAAAGTAACTTTTTTAGAAAACATGTGTAAGGGTTGCGGGCTTTGTGTCAGCGCATGCCCTAAAAAGATCGTCGAGCTTTCAGATAAGCTTAATGCAAAGGGATACAGACCCGCAAGAATATCAGACCAGGATAAATGCATCGGCTGTGCATTTTGCGCAACTATGTGCCCGGACTGTGTTATAACTGTTGAAAAATAAGAGAGGAAGTGAATATAATGGGAGAAAAGGTACTTATGAAAGGTAACGAAGCTATGGCTGAAGCCGCTATAATGGCAGGCTGTCACCATTACTTCGGTTATCCTATAACTCCTCAAACAGAGGTTGCCGCATATATGTCAAAAAGACTTCCTAAGATAGACGGAGGAGTATTTTTGCAGGCGGAAAGTGAAATTGCCGCAATTAACATGGTAATTGGTGTTGCATCAACCGGTAAGAGAGTAATGACATCGTCATCCAGCCCCGGAATTTCGCTCAAAAGCGAAGGTATATCCTACCTTGCAGGCTGTGACCTTCCCGCACTTATCGTAAACGTTCAGAGAGGCGGACCGGGACTTGGCGGTATTCAGCCTTCACAGTCCGACTACTTCCAGGCAACAAGAGGAAGTGGACACGGCGACTATCATATGATAGTTTTAGCACCAGCATCAGTTCAGGAGATGGTAAACCTTACATTCAAGGGCTTCGACCTTGCGGATAAATACAGAATGACATCAATGATCCTTGCAGACGGTACAATGGGTCAGATGATGGAACCAGTATCACTCGAGCTTGGAGAAGTTAAGAATTACGACAAATCATGGGCACTTACAGGCACAAAGCTTGAAAGAAAGCCTAACATCGTAAACTCGCTTTTCTTAAAGCCTGATGAGCTTGAAGTATTTAATTTCAACCGCTTCGACAGATATAAGACTATTGAAGAGAATGAAGTGATGTACGAAGAATATAAGATGGAAGATGCTGAAATATGCATAGTTGCTTTCGGTGTTGCCGCCCGTGTATCTCAGAACGCAATTGATGCAGCTCGCGCTAAGGGCATAAAGGTTGGTATGATTCGTCCAATTACCCTTTGGCCGTTTCCGAAGAAGCCGCTTCTTGCCGCGGCAGACAAAGTCAAGGCTTTCGTATCAGTTGAACTTAACATGGGCCAGATGAAAGAGGATATCGAACTTGCAACACGTTGCAAAAAGCCGGTACTTCTTGCTAACCGTACAGGAGGAATGATTCCTACTGTCGAAAACATACTTGCTAAAATTGATGAAGCAGACAAAATATAAGGAAAGGACGGCTCTTTAATAATGGTAGTATTTGAAAAACCTAAGGCTCTTACAGACGCACCTTTACATTATTGCCCCGGTTGTACGCACGGAATTATACACAGACTTGTGGCCGAAGCTATTGACGAGCTTGGTATACAGGGAAGAACTATCGGTGTAGCACCCGTAGGTTGCTCGGTATTTGCATATAATTATTTTGACGTAGATATGGTTCAGGCGGCACACGGCCGTGCTCCGGCGGTAGCAACAGGCGTTAAACGCTCCGACCCTAATAATATTGTATTTACATATCAGGGTGACGGTGACCTCGCCGCTATCGGTACTGCAGAAACAGTACACTCAGCTGCAAGAGGAGAAAATATAACCGTAATATTCGTAAATAACGCTATTTACGGTATGACAGGCGGACAGATGGCGCCTACAACTCTTCCCGGTCAGGTTACGCAGACCTCCCCTTACGGACGTGACGTCGAGAAAGTGGGCTATCCCGTAAAGGTATGCGAAATGCTCTCACAGATCGACGGCGCATATTATCTTGAGCGTGTTGCTGTTAATAACGTAAAGAACGTAAAGAAAGCTAAGGCCGCTATAAAGAAGGCATTCCGGAATCAGATAGACGGTAAAGGCTTCTCGCTTGTAGAGGTCATTTCAACTTGCCCTACAAACTGGGGTAAATCTCCCGTTGATGCACTTGCATGGGTAGATGAAAAGATGATCCCGTACTATCCTCTCGGAGTTTATAAAGATAAGGACGGTGCCACAAATGAATAAGCAGATACTTATAGCAGGATTCGGAGGACAGGGAATACTATTTTCCGGAAAATTTCTTGCATACGAAGGACTTATTGATAATAAAGAAGTAAGCTGGCTCCCTTCATACGGTCCTGAAATGCGCGGCGGAACGGCTAACTGCAGTATTATATTGAGCGACACAAAGATAGGCTCGCCTATTGTGGATAATCCCGATATTCTTATTGCAATGAACGCGCCCTCTCTTGATAAATATGAAAACGCTGTTACTGCAGGCGGCGAGATTTACATCGACAGTTCTCTTATCGAAAAGAAGGTTAACCGTAATGATGTTAATGCATACTACATACCCGCAACAAAGCTGGCATCCGATAACGGACTTTCAGGATTAGCCAACATAATTATGATTGGCCTTATGATAAAAAAGAGTGGAATTGTACCCTGCGAAAATATAGAAAAAGCAATGAAAAAGGTTGTTTCCGCAAAACGGCCTGAGCTCTTTGAACTCAATATAAGGGCTATTGAACTCGGCTATAACTACGAGGAGGCATAATTCAATGAATGAACAGATAAAAGATATAGGTATGAGACTCAGACATCTTCGTGAAGACCTTGAGATCAGCGCTGAGACTATGGCGGCTAAGCTTGAAGTTGATGTAGATACGTACAGAGGATACGAATCAGGCGATTTAGATTTCTCTTTCAGCCTTATTTACAATGCTGCTGATATTCTTGGTGTTGATGTTCTTGACCTTATCAGCGGAAACGCCCCCACTCTTTCCATGTGCAGTATGGTAAAGAAAGGGAAGGGCTACTCTGTCAAAAGAGATGATGAGTACGATTATAAGCACCTTGCTTTTACATTCAGAAACAAAAAAGCCGAACCTTTCCTTGTTACTATTTCACCTGATACAAAACCGCCTGTAATGCACGACCACGAGGGACAGGAATTCAATTATCTTCTTTCAGGCAAAATGATGCTCTATATCGGAGATATATCCTACGAGCTCTCAAAAGGCGATAGTGTCTATTTCGACGCAAGTGTACCGCATGCAGAAGTTGCGCTGGGTGATAAAGATGCACAGTTTATTGCCGTTGTAATTAAATAAAGAGGTATATCACAATGCCAATATATGAAAAATTTGTAGGCGCCTCAAGAGACGATTTCATATCCCTCAAAGATGCTCAAAAGAACTACAGACTGACTTATAAAGATAATTATAATTTTGCTTATGATGTTTTAGACGTACTTGGCAAGACCAAGCCAAATAAGCTTGCCATGCTATGGCTTTCCAAAGACAAAGAGGAAACGAGATTCACTTTTGAAGATATGATGGTAGGCTCAAGTAAAGCCGCCAACTATTTCAAGTCGCTTGGAATCCAGAAGGGCGACAGAGTATTACTCGTGTTAAGGCGAAGCTACTACTTCTGGTTCTGCCTTATGGGACTTCATAAAATCGGTGCTATAGCTGTTCAGGCTACGGATATGCTCAAAGCAAAGGATTACGTATACAGATGCAATGCAGCTAAAATCAAGTGCGTTATAGCAACTGATTTCGGAAATGCTACCGAGTATTTTGATGAAGGCGCAGATAAATACGAAACTGTAGAATTAAAGCTTGTTATCGGGCATAAAAAAGTTGACGGATGGCTTGACTTTGAAGACGGATTTAATGCCGCCAGCGATGAGTGGCACAGACCAACGGGCAAGGCTGCTACAAAGGCCGATGACACTATGCTCATGTCATTCTCCTCGGGTACCTCAGGCTATCCTAAGATAATATCACATAATTTTAAATACACTCTCGGTCATATTATGACAGGCGTTTTCTGGCACAGAGTTGTTGATGGGGGACTTCACTTTACTATTTCCGATACCGGCTGGCTCAAATCTCTTTGGGGAAAAATGTACGGTCAGTGGTTTGGAGAGAGCGCAGTTCTCGTTTACGATTTTGAAAGATTCGATCCCGCCGATATTCTTTCCGTTATCGAATCAACTAAAGTTACCACATTCTGTGTACCCCCTACAATGTACAGAATGATGCTTGAACAGGACGTAAGCAAGTACGATCTTTCTTCGCTTACACACTGTTGCTCAGCAGGCGAAGCGCTTAATCCAGAAATCTTCAATAAATGGAAAAAGGCAACCGGCCTTAAGATATATGAAGGCTTTGGTCAGACAGAAACATGCCTTTGCATAGGTACGCTCTATCCTTGGACAGAGCCCGTCCCCGGAACTCTTGGTTATCCGATCCCGGGATATGACGTACATATTCTTGACAGTGAGAACAATTCATGTCAGCGCGGTACAACGGGCGAGATATGCATTCGTGTACTTAGCGCTAACCGTAAATCCTGCGGACTTCTCGATTCATACAATATGAACCAGGAAGACACAAAGAAATCTATGTACGGCGGTTTCTACCATACAGGAGACACTGCATACAGAGATGAAACCGGCGTTTTCAGATACGTCGGCAGAAACGATGACGTAATTAAGTCTTCAGGATACCGTATAGGGCCGTTCGAAATTGAAAGCGTCATGGTTGAACATGATGCTGTAAAAGAAGTTGCTGTAATAGGCGTTCCTGATCCGGTACGCGGATTTGCGGTAAAAGCGGTAGTTGTACTCAACAAGGGATTTGAGCCGAGTGACATTCTTACAAAAGAACTTCAGAAATACGTTAAAGATAATACTGCTCCGTATAAGTATCCGAGAATTATCGAATATGTGGACGAGCTTCCCAAAACCTTTAACGGTAAAATAAGAAGAAGCGAAATAAGAGAAAAAGAAGCTGCCAAAGCATAATTAAAAAGCCGAGTTAAACTCGGCTTTTTAAATTTTATTATTGTATTCAATAAATTCACGCATCTCTTTTTCTGCAAGCGTAATTTCATCCCATAATTCTGCAGGAGTAACCCTTGCTGCGCCGCTGCCGAATATTATCATCTGAATCTGCCCGTCTGAGGTTGCGACTCGCACTCTGTAATCCTTCGAGAGTTTTTTCGCTACCTTTTCAATGTATTGGTCAGCAGTTTCAGCTTCTCTTGTATATATAACAGATATTCCGTGAATCTGCTCAACAGAACCAACCCCGCCTTTGACCTTATACGCATCAAAAACAAGTATTACATTGTTTCTACGCATTGCCTGGTAGCTTGATACCTTATCTATCAGCAGACACCTCGCAAGATCAAGACTTTCTTCGGCGGCACGCTTTAATTCATCAGATGCAAAAATGATATTGTAACCGTCAATAAGAAGATACGTTTCTGTTGGCGCTTTTATCTTCTTAGGCTTGTTTTGTAGATAAGAATTATATTCCTTAGGTGTTTTGAGCATTTCAGGCTCACGTCTTTTAATTTTACCGTAGGTAGCCTCAAAAACACGAAGGATTTCCTCTTCATCAGCAATCATCGAAGAGTAATCTCTTCTTTTAGGCTTGACAGTCTCGTACACCGGCTCAATTTTATCCTTTAAAAGCGGAATGTGCATGTAGCTGAATACATCATGCCACTTTACTAGGAAACCGCTTCCATGCGAACAAAATACCGAGTCGGGAGTATTCATAAGATCCGCTTCGGGATCGTATGCAAAATCCGTTATTACTTCTTCGCTGTTCCTGCAGGAAGCATAGCCGTCAAAATTAAACGAAAGCTTTCCTTTACCGTGTGAATATGACAATACCTGCTTATTGTATTCACGTATCGCAGAAACGGGAGCACGGCCGTGAATTATCGATATTTCACCATTGCTTTCTCCAACTTCATATTCAGCCTGCATACAAGAAAGATCAGTCATCGCTCTGCCGCAGCAATCAAATGGAATCTCTAGTACAAATGCATACCAAGGCTCAAGCAAAACACACTTATTTTTTGTCTTGGCCTGCATGAGACCTTGCCTGAGTGCACGGTATGTTGCCTGCCTGAAATCACCGCCCTCGGTGTGTTTCTGATGAGCTTTACCGCTCACAAGTGAAATCTTAACATCAGTCAAAGGTGAACCCGTAAGGACACCAAGATGCTCTTTTTCAGCAAGGTGAGAAATAACAAGTCTTTGCCAGTTACGGTCAAGCTCGTTTTCCGGGCATTCACTAACAAAGGTAAGTCCGCTTCCGCGCTCTCCCGGTGAGATCTTCAGATGTACTTCAGAATAATGCCTGAGAGGTTCATAATGTCCAACCCCTTCAAATTCTTCGCTGATAGTTTCCTTATAAATGATACTTCCATGTTCAAATTCAGCCTTTAGCCCGAAACGTTCATCGAGAACTCTTTTTATAACTTCAAGCTGGATCTCTCCCATTATCTGAACATTGATTTTCTGAAGATGCTCATTAAAACTTACACGCATCTGAGTATCTTCCTCTTCGAGCTTTTTAAAAACTGCAAGTGCCGCTGTTATATCTGTGCCATCCTCAATCTTTACACTGTAAGTAAATACCGGCTCGCTCAATAGCTTATTTTCAGAAATTTCATCGCCTATTACATCGCCGGGCAGAGCAGATATAATACCTGTAACGGCACATATCTGACCCGCACTTGCTTCATTAACCGGAGTAAACTTAGTAACTGAATAGATTCTGATCTCATTAATCTTTTCACTTTTGCCGTTTATGGTGATCACAGATTTAACTTTTAGCTTTCCTCCGGTAATTTTCATATGAGTAAGCCTGTTTGAACGTTCATCCTCAGAAACTTTGTAAATACGCGCACGGAGTTCACTCGGGTAACTCTTTTCAAGCGTAAGTTCATCTAGAGCGCCCATGAATTCACGGACACCTTCATTTTTTAGCGCCGAGCCAAAATAACAGGGAAATATTTTTCTTGAAAGTATTGCATGCTTTAGAGAATTATCGGAAAAACTACCTTTTTCTTCATATTCGCTGAATAATGTTTCGTCAAGAAGAGCAACCTCCTCTGTAAAGCCCTCATCTCTTTGAGAAAAATCAAAACAAGCCTCCGAGAGACGGCTTTTAATATCCAAAATCACAGAATCTCTGTTGCATGCAGGCAGATCGGTTTTATTAACAAAAATAAACGTAGGTATGTTGTAGTGATCAAGTAATTTCCATAATGTTTCAGAGTGACTTTGCACTCCGTCCGAGCCGCTTATAACAAGAATAGCATAATCAAGAACTCGCAATGTACGCTCGGTCTCAGAAGTAAAATCAACATGCCCGGGCGTGTCTAATATCGTAACGTCAGTATTTTCAAGATTAATTTCAGCTTGTTTTGAAAAAATGGTAATACCTCGGTCACGCTCAATATTATTGGTATCAAGGAAAGAGTCACGTTTATCAACACGACCGAGTTTTTGTATCTCGCCGGCATTGTATAAAAGTGCCTCTGATAAAGTCGTCTTTCCTGAATCAACATGTGCTATGATACCGATAACAAGCTTCTTCATATTTGCTCCTACGATGTGATATATATAATTATACCATAAAATAATATATTATCAATACATATTTCGATTTATATATTTTATACACTTGCATTTTTTTAGTTTTGTGGTATAATCGATATATAATGTGTTATGAAAGGTAAAGTTATGAAAACAGTAGTACTTGACGGACACGCTGTAAATCCAGGAGATCTAAGTTGGGATTGGCTTGCAGAAACCGGTGAATATACAGTATATGACCAGACTTTGCGTGAAGAGATAATTGAGCGTGCAATTAATGCAGACCATATTATAACAAATAAAGTTGTATTTGATAAAGAAATATTCGATAAACTTCCTAACCTCAAATACATAGGTCTGACTGCAACAGGATTTAATATAATTGACACGGAATATGCGGCAGAAAAGGGTGTAGTAGTAACAAATGTTCCTGCATACAGTACCGAATCGGTAGCTCAACATACTTTTGCGCTTATGCTCGAGCTTATGACTCGTCCGGCTTTACATGACGAGAGCGTAAAGGAAGGGAAGTGGGCAAATAATTCTTATTTTTGTTATTGGCTCACTCCTCAGATAGAGATCTCAGGTAAAACTTTAGGAATAATAGGCGGCGGACAGATAGGAATGAGAGTTGTAAAGATCGCTAAAGCCTTTGGCATGAAAACTCTCGTTTACGGTAAGACAATGAAGCCCGGCCGTTCAACGCTTGAAGAAGTTCTTCAAAAAAGTGATATAATATCCATTCACTGTCCCATGAACAAGGATACAGACAAGCTTATCTGCAAAGAAACAATAGCTAAAATGCGAGACGGTGTATATATAATCAATACAGCTCGCGGCGGAATAATAAACGAAGAAGAATTAGCAATCGCACTTAGAGAAGGAAAGGTTGCAGGCTTTGCGGCAGACGTAATATCCTCAGAACCGCCGCAGAATACAAACCCTCTCATACTAGCTCCAAATACGATTATAACACCGCATCTCGCGTGGGCAACACACGAGGCACGCTCGCGTCTCATGGACGGGGTAAGGAATAATCTTTTAGGTTTTATCAGCGGCAACGTACAGAATAAAGTTAATTAATTTAACGGGCTCAGCTTTCATAAATAATGCTGAGCCTTAATATTTTATTATTTCAAAATTCCCCTTGACAACACAAAATATATTTGGTAAAATAATATTTGTTGTAAATATACGGGTATGGCGGAATTGGCAGCTTTGAAAACGAGCGCTGCCGGCGGCAGATGCAGAGAGTTTGAGAAGGCACAGCAACACGAGCATTGCAAGCGTCATCGTAGCAAGGCGACAATGTTGCAAGCTGTTTCGCGGGCGCGTCTGTATAAGTACAACATAATATGCGGGTATGGCGGAATTGGCAGACGCGCTAGATTCAGGTTCTAGTGAAAGCAATTTCATATGGGTTCAAGTCCCATTACCCGCACCAAAGTAAAAATCCTGTCACTTTTTTTGACAGGATTTTTACTTTTAAATATGCTCGTTTTATCTTCCAAGTAATGCTGCGCCGATTAAAGCCGTGTTTACCTCGTTATTTGCAAATCTGACATTACATTTATCCGGCGTATCGTGTGTGTACTGTTCGCGCAGGATTATATCCATAATCGGTGTCATAAGTTCATCGCCAAGCTCGGTAAAAGCTCCTTCGAGCACCAGTTCGTTAGGTTGGAAAAGATTGATTATATCTGTAATACCGCTTGCCAGATAATCAACGTAAAGCTTTTTAGCACGGTCAGCACTTGGTGAATTCATCCCAAAAAGCTTTGCATGGGTAAGCTTTTCCCAACCCGGAACACCAGATTCAGCAGCTATACGCCTAAGCCCCGAATTGCTTGCATAGGCTTCGAAGCATCCTTTTCTGCCGCAAGTACATTCATATCCGTTAAAATTTATAACAATATGAGCGACCTTTCCGCCAAGATTATGCGCGCCCGAATACAACTTTTTGTCAATTACTATACCGCACTCTATAGTATCGTCAATTTTTAGCATAAATAAATAGGGCGTGTCATTCGTCGTGTAAGCCTCGCCAAGAGCTTTAGCGCTTATTAGTGATGCTGTGTAACACTTAATGCCGATGTTTTTTTCAATCTCAGTTGCATCAAAAACAGAAGTGTTGAAAGGACTCTCAACGGCTACGCCTATATAATCCACGTCGTCCCGCTTTATTCTGCCCTCTGATATCACATCCAGACAAGCATTTGAAATATCGTCATGTAATACGTCTTTTTTTAATAAAAGCTTGAATTTTTTATCGTATAGCGCAACTGTAATTTTACTATTTTCTAGAACTGCACCTATAATATACATTTTGTTTCTCCAATTCATCTGCCTAAAAAAATTATCACCGTTATTTTAAATAATATACTATCATAAATTTTATGCAAAAAAAAGATATGGCACAAAAAATTCATAAAAAGTTCATAAAGCTTTGCTATACTGTATTTTGGTAAAAATTTATATAAGGAGTTCCATATTATGGCATTGACATACATAACCAATGGTAAGATAGTTCTTCCTGATTCGGTAGTATGCGGCAAGTCGCTTGCGTTTAACAGCGATAGCGGGAAGATATGCGGTTTAGTTGACAGTCTTCCCGATGATGCAAATACCCTTGATGCAGCAGGCAATTACGTTGCCCCCGGGCTAATTGACATCCATATTCACGGATATCTTGGAGAGGACACATGCGACGCAAAGCCTGAAGGCATTAAAAAGATGGCTTACGGTGTAGCAGAAAACGGAGTTACAGCTTTTCTTCCCACAACAATGACTGTCTCCAAAGACGAAATAGTAGCTGCGCTTAACGCAGTACGTTCTGTTAAAGAGGAAAGTAAGTCTTGGGGCGGCGCAGAAATAATCGGAGTTCATGCTGAAGGACCGTTTATCAATCCTTCCAAAAAGGGAGCCCAGGCAGAAGAGAATATTCTCACGCCCGATGCAAATTTTATAATCGAGAATTCGGATATCATCACATCTGTTACCCTCGCTCCCGAGATGGACGAGGAACACAAGTGCATAAAGAAGCTTGCGGCAGAATCTGATGTACTTGTTTCCATGGGACATACAGATGCTAAATTTGAAGAAGCTATGAGTGCAGCAAAGGATGGCGTTAACCACGCAACGCACCTCTTTAACGCAATGTCAGCTCTTGCGCACAGAAATCCCGGAGTTGTCGGCGCGGCACTTGCTTCCGATAATGTTTCGGTTGAGGTAATTGCAGATACATTCCATATCAATCCCGGACTTTATTCTATAATCGCTAAAGTCAAAGGCGACAAAATGGTGCTTATAACCGACTGCACACGTGCCGGCGGCATGCCGGACGGTGAGTATGATCTTGGCGGGCAGCCTATTTTTCTTAAAGGAATTGAATGCCGCCTTGCTGACGGTACAATTGCAGGTAGCGTTTTGAAACTCAATAATGCAGTAAAGAACGTCCTTGATCACACCAACCTTCCCATATACGAGGTTTTTAAAATGGCATCTCTCAACCCTGCAAACGCTATTCACTGCGGTGACCGCATAGGCTCGCTCGAAGAGGGAAAGGATGCGGATATTATTATTGCTGATGAAAATATAAATATAATAAGAACCATAAAGAAAGGAAAAACAATTTATGAATCTTAAAGTTAATGCACCACTCGATCCCGGCTATATGCCGATGGCGGTAGTATACCGCGATTTTCAAAATGCAGTAAAGACTGCGGGCGGACAAAAGCTCACTATCGGTCTTGAAAGAAACAACGGTCTTACCTCTGTTTTAACAATAGACGTGTATAAAGACGGTACAGGTCACGACGAAGAAAACCATGAGTTTGTTGAAAGATTAGTAAAAACTCTTCTTTGGGCACGTGGCGGTTATAAGGTAATCATCGCAGGCTCAAAGGTGATTGCTGATAAGATAAAGGCTGATTACTCTATTGGCGGTTCCAGAGAGTTTGATTGCAATGAAATGTCTAACATTTATGAAGCTCCGTTTGAAGTAATTAACGTTCCTTTTGACCAGGCTCCTGCTCAGAACGAATCATCAGCGCCCGTTGGACGTCACCTTGACGGTTGCCGTATAGGTTTTGACGCAGGTGGAAGTGACCGTAAGGTAAGCGCAGTCGTTGAAGGTGAAGCTACATATTCAGAGGAAGTCGTTTGGTTCCCGAAGCTTCAGAACGATCCGCAGTATCATTACGATGGAATCATGGATGCTATGAAAACAGCGGCGTCCAAGATGCCTAGAGTTGATGCTATCGGTGTATCTACTGCCGGCTGTGTTGTAGATAACCGTATTAAGACATCTTCACTTTTCCTCAAAGTAAAGAAAGAAAACCCCGAAGCTTTTGAAAAGGTTGTTAAAAACATCTACATAGATATTGCTAAAGAATTCGGTGATATTCCGATAGAAGTAGCTAACGACGGTGACGTTACAGCGCTTGCAGGCGCTATGGATCTCGGCGATACCAACGTTCTCGGTATTGCTATGGGAACAAGTGAAGCCGGCGGATATGTTGACGGAAGCGGAAATATCACAGGCTGGCTCAATGAGCTTGCATTCGCACCTTGTGACTACAATAAAAACGCAATGGTAGACGAGTGGTCCGGAGACTATGGTTGCGGAGTTAAGTATTTCTCTCAGGATTCCGTAATCAAGCTTGCTCCTGCTGCAGGAATCGAACTTGACGAAAGTGCATCTCCGGCTGAAAAGTTAAAAGTCGTTCAGGGACTCATGGCACAGGGCGACGAGCGTGCTGCAAAGATATACGAAACTATCGGTGTATACTTCGGATATGCGGTTGCTTACTACGCTTTATTCTATGATATAAAGCATGTTCTTCTTATGGGACGTGTATCATCCGGTGAGGGCGGAAACATTCTTCTCAAATATGCACAGAAGGCTCTTTCGGAAGAATTCCCCGAACTTGCTGATAAGATAACAATCCACCTTCCCGACGAAAGCAGCCGTCGTGTAGGTCAGTCTATTGCGGCAGCAAGTCTTCCTAAAATCAAGTAAATAATATTCAAATCCGAACTTTCCTGCGGGAATGTTCGGATTTTTTATTGACCAAATACATTTATTGACATATTTTTCATTTTATGCTATACTAGTGATAACAAATATAATATCAACAGGAGGGTTATCATGGATAAACTTAAATCGCTTTTCCCATTTTCCTTTAAAACCGATGACATTAAGGAGCTTATCATTGCAATAGTTATCTACATAGTTATAGGTTTTGTGGCAGGACTCGTAATCGGGCTTCTTTCTATAATTCCTTATGTGGGACTTATTTTAGGAATTGTTGGCTGGATACTTGAAGTTTATGTCTTTGTTGGAATTATATTAGCTGTGCTTAACTTTTTAGGAGTTCTTAAGAAGTAATCAGCGAAAAAGAGAGATGGATATGCATCTCTCTTTTTTATTTATGTATTTGTCAACCCTTCATCTCCGGTTCTTACTATGTCAACGTTTGAATTGATAACAGACCACATGGCAGGGAAGTACCTCATTATCTGCCATACCGATGCACCTGATAAACCCTCATCAAGCACAAGATTCAATTTAGCCAAAACACTTCGTGCATCTTCAAACCACACTTCGTGTCTGTTGCCTTCCTCGTCATTATAAAAGAAATATGGTGTCTGAGCTACTTCATCAAACATAATTTCTGAATTCGCATCACCTGCAAGCGTTACTGCTGCAACATTCGAAAGAGCAGTTGCGGCGCTCTCGCCCTGTACAAACGGTAGCTGCCAGTCGTAAGCATAATTTGGCATACCCATAAATATTTTGTTCTGCGGTATTTCGGTTTTTGCATATTCAACAACACGACTTACTTGGTCAATGGGAGCAATTGCCTGCGGAGGGCCATACGTATATCCCCATTCATATGTCATAAGCAGAGCACGATCTGCTGCCTCGCCTAACGCCTCATAATCATGTGCTTCATATAACAATCCGGGCTGATCTGCACTTGTTTTCGGCGCTAAAGACACAAATACTCTTTTCCCGCGCTCATTTGCTGCTTCACGCAGATCATCGATGAATTCAATATATGCTTCACGGTCGCCTGCAAGTATATATTCAAAATCAACGTCAACGGCATCGTATCTTTTTGTTACAAGCGTGTTAACCACATTATTTATAAGATTATTGCGGGCAGTTTCGTTGTTTAACACTGCGCTTACAAGCTCATTTGAAAATGTTCCGCCTTCACCAAGCGATGATAAAAGCATTACGGGCGAGGTTCCATATAATCGAGCTATATTTATAATTTCGTCATCATCCGTGGGAATAAGTTCGCCTGACTGGGTCATACCGTAACCGAATATAGCAAGATATGTCAGATAGGGAAGCGTCTTTCTGAGAACGGCTCTGTCAATATACGGATAAGCATATCCGTTTATTGAAATTCGTCCCCTTTTCGGAGTATCATATTCAATTATAAGTATTTGCCCCGGTACAATATCGGGCATACCGCCAAGCGACGGATTGTTTCTGTAGATCGAATTTAAACTTACCCCCAGTTTTGCCGCAATATCAAGAAGCGTATCTCCTTCACGAACTGTGTAAACAACGGATGGACGAAGTATTACAAGGGACTGGCCGATTGTAAGCATATCAGGATCTTCTATACCGTTATCGGAAATTAACCTGTCAACATTAATTCTGTTTTCATTCGCAATAGAATATATTGTATCTCCCGGTTTAACAACGTATATTGTCATAGTATCACCCTTTCACAATTTACCTTTCCTTACATTCATATGCAAAAAATGAAATATGGTTAATTTATACTTGAAAAAATAATCATTTTACTGTATAATTGAAACGTTAATGAAACAAACGAGGAATAACGATGATAGATTTCAGTACCGTGAAGGTCGCACTTGCGCCACTTGCAGGTGTTAGCGACTATGCATTTCGGAAAATATGCGCCGATCATAAGATGCAGTATGCTGTAACGGAAATGGTTTCCGCTAAGGCTATGCATTATAATGATAAAAAAACTGCAGAACTTGCATATATCCGTCATAGCGAGCCAAGTATTGCCGTTCAGATATTCGGAAGTGAGCCCGAGATTATTGCAGAGGCGGCAAAAAAGCTTTGCGAAAACAACTATAATCACAATCTAGGTTCAAAAATACCAGCCGCTATTGATATAAACATGGGGTGTCCTGTTAACAAGATAGTGTCTAACGGCGAGGGAAGCGCTCTAATGAAAAAGCCTGAACTGGTTGGAAAGATCGTGCGCGCCGCCGTCGATGCTCAAAGTCTACCTGTAACTGTCAAAATTCGGGCAGGGTGGGACAAAGACAGTATAAATGCAGTAGAGATTGCAAGAATAGCAGAGGAAAATGGCGCCTCTATGATATGTGTTCACGGCAGAACACGATCTGAGATGTATATTTCAAACGTCCGCCGTGATATTATTAAGGCGGTAAAGGAATCTGTTAAAATTCCCGTGTTTGCAAACGGCGGTATCATGAACGCAGACGATGCGCTGTCCATGTTCAAAGATACAGGCGCTGACGGCGTTATGATAGCAAGAGGTGCGATGGGTAATCCGTGGATATTTGAAGAAATTAACGCGGCATTAAACGGTCATTTATATATTCGCCCACAGCGCAACGAAATAATAGCTACTGCGCTTGAGCACATAAAATTGATGATACAAGAAAAGGGCGAGCGCACAGGCGTTTGTGAGTCACGCAAGCATATTGCGTATTATACCAAAGGCATGCCAGGCAGTGCTTCGCTCAGAGAAAAAATAAATCACGCAGAATCTTATGATGAAATAGAAGACATCTTATATAGGCTTTTATAAAAAAGCACGCCAAACAGGCGTGCTTTTTTATCATATCAAAGAATATATCTCATGCTTCCAACCATTACAGCGAACTTAACAAGCTTGTGCTTTCTTGAAAAATAAGAGAGAAAAGCAAACAGCCTATCAACAAAAGCCTTATTTTGTGAATAAGCATATTCAATTCCGCTTATTTCAACAACCGTAGGGACCTTAGTTTTTTTAAGATCTCTCAATCGGCGAAACAGAGCAAAAGTAGTGTTGTCATCTGCGCCAATAGCCTTTGCGGCGATAGAGATAATAGGATTATTTCTGTTGTTATGGTACACGAATGTTCTGCAATAGTTTATATTATTTACCGCTGTCATATAATCACCTCTTCTTAGAACAAATGTTCGTTTTGCTGATTTAATTATAGCAAACAAATGTTCGGCTGTCAATACATTTCGAGAACATTTGTTCGATTTGTTTAATGTGCACAAAATTTTGTTTATATTTTTACTAATGAATAATTATCTTCATTACAAGTTTCTAAACCACGTTGACATTATGATGATAATAAAGTATAATAAATATGTTGTTTGATGAGGTAGTATATGAGATATTATTTATTTGATTTTGACGGAACAGTATGTGATTCGAAAGAGGGTATTCTTAATGCAGCGGAATACGCTTTGAAAAAAATGAATATAAAGAATAATTTAACACGAAAAGAAATGGAGCCTATATTTATAGGTCCTCCTCTCACAGAATCACTGCCTTATTATTTGGGTAACAACTCCGCAGATATTACGCTGGGTATAAAGTATTTCAGAGAGTACTATAATGCTCGCGGAACATACGAAAACACCATATTTGACGGTATAAAAGAAATGCTTGAGACTTTCTCTGCGCGAGGAGTACGGCTATACATTGCCTCTTCAAAACCCACAAAGTTCATTAAGCTCATTTTGGAAAAGCACGGTGTTCGCCGCTACTTTGATAAGATCTTCTCACCCGGACTTGATGAAGATAAACTCACCAAGTTCGACATAATCATGATGGCGAAAAATAAAATTTCCGCTTTGGACAAATCACCCATAATAATCATGGTTGGTGACAGGAAGTATGATGTTGAGGGAGCGCATGCCGCAAAGATTCCATGTATCGGAGTTACCTGGGGAACTGCCGAAAAAGGTGAACTCGAGATGTACAAGGCAGATCATATTGTAAATTCACCGACCGAAATACTTGATATTGACATGCGTATCATGCAGTCGCAGGAGAATAAATGAATAAAAAATGGTTTGAGATGACAGATGCTCAGCTTGAGCAGAGCCTTAATACAAGCGTTGTTAACGGACTGACAAAAAAGCAGGTGTCAGTCCTAAAAAGAAAGAAAGGGCTAAATACGGTTTTCAGACTTCCTCATGGAAGCTTTGGCTCATATTTAAAGGAAGTTTTATCCGATTCTTCCTCAATGATACTTATACTTGCCGCTTTAATAGCAGCTTTCTTTCAAAACACTACAGCATCTTATACAATTGCCGGTATAATCGTGATCAACTTATTTGTTGTTGTGTTCACATATATTAAGGCTCACAGGATACTTGAATCCATGGGAGAATACTCACTTCCCGGAGCTAAAGTTGTACGAGACGGGCATTTATACCTCGTAAGTATGAGCTCGCTTGTTCCGGGTGACCTCATTTGCCTTAAAGCAGGCGATATTGTACCTGCAGACGCAAGAATAGTGACTGCTGAAGGCTTTTTCGTATCAGAAAAGGGAATAACCGGAAACGTTTCTGCAATACGTAAAAGCTCGCAAAACGTTTCTCCGGACAACGATTCGAATGAAACCATGTTTAACATGGCGTTTGCCACTTCGGTCGTCTTGAAAGGCAGCGCACGAGCAATAGTAGTTGAAACCGGCGATGACACCCTTGTTTCGCGCACTCATAAAAACGAGCTCGATCTGGAGCACAATAATTTGGATATATTTATAATGTTAAAGAATTTCGGTTCAAAAATCAGCATGCTTATGCTGTCTATGGTTTTTGTAATTATGTTCTTTGAAATAATTACAGGGCTCAAGACAAGAAGCATTTACGACATATTTCTAAGCGGTATGTCCATTGCTGTTGCAGCAATGACCGAATTTTATGTAGCATTTGGATATATAATAGTCGCGTGCGGCCTTTTTGGAGCAAGAACGTACAAGCAAAGAGAAAAAAGCGCAATAATGAAAAACATAAACGCAATAGAAAAGCTCCGCGATATCAATTGCGTTATTTTCAGAAAAGACGGCTTTCTTTCGCAGAAGAACAAAATTGTTGATTCGATGTACGCAAGCGGTCAAATATACAGAACTAAGGATTATGACAAGTCAGACGAAGGGTTTGCATATTTGCTTGAAGCTGCAGCGGTTAGCACGGGCGTCTACATGAAAGGTGCGCTTTCAACTCCTTATGCGGCAGACAGGCCTTTAACACAAGACGAAGAGGCCATCGTTGATTGTGCGAAGAAATACGGCTTATACAACATATCGCTTGATGAGAAATACCCGCTTGTTATGCACAGAAATTCAAATGACCGTAGATTCAGCTATTCAGTAGTAAGATATTGATAATCCTGATAA
>SVSR01000025.1 GCA_015064205.1 Oscillospiraceae bacterium | reverse complement strand
GCATAGACCGGCAAGCGGCTGGGTTTCGCAAACGATTCCCGGGCCGTCAGGTGTAATTACAGGCGTGTCTGTTTTTGGCGTTTTTCTGATTTCTTCATCATATGTCTCATGCTCGTACTTAAGACAGCACATAAGTCTTCCGCAAGCACCTGAAATTTTCGCGGAATTAAGAGATAATCCCTGTTCCTTAGCCATTTTAATAGAAACTTGCGCAAAATCATTCAAAAAAGTCTTGCAACAGAATGGACGACCGCAAATACCGATACCGCCGAGAAGTTTTGTTTCTTCTCTGATTCCGATTTGTCTGAGTTCAATTCTTGTTTTGAAAATGCCGGCGAGATCTTTGACAAGCTCTCTAAAATCAACACGTCCTTCAGATGTGAAATAAAAGAGAAGTTTGGAGTTATCAAAAGTATACTCAACTTCAACAAGCTTCATGTCAAGGTTGTGAACAAGAATTCGTTCGTTGCAAATCCTAACGGCATCTTTTACCTTTTCGCAGTTTTGTTCATAATGGTTGATATCTTCTTCGGTTGCAAGCCTGATAACATTTTTTAGCGGCATTACAACGTCTTTGATCTTTACAACGCTGTTTGGGGTGTGTACAGTACCGAATTCAAGACCTCTTGCTGTTTCAACTATAACATTATCATTTTTTAAATAAGTGTTACCAAGAGGTGCAAAGTAGTAAATTTTTCCGCCGTTTTTAAAACGAACACCTACGATTTCAACCGGTGTGTTGGGGTCATACCACTCATTTTCGGTATCAGAACTTTGATTTTTGATCGGTTCTTTAATTTCTTCGGCGGCTTGCGCTGTGTAATCATTGAATATTTTAGGATCGATATTCGTATCTGAATCGGCATAAGTGTGGTTGAGCTTTAATTCGTCTTGATGATCATTCTTCTTTTGATGTTTATTATGATTCTTTTTAAATTTATTGTTTTTGTTGTGAAGATTCTTGTCTTTGATTTCGTAGTCGCCTTTTTGGTCAGTTATATTGTTTGACGTATAAGCTTCGTGCTTATCTACATATTCATCGGCCGACTTTTTATGTTCGCTTCGCAAAAAGCCTGAGTTTTTCTTGCTGTGATTATTGTGTTTTATTGGATTTTTTTTGAAAAAATCAGCAACAACGCGGCTGACGTTTTCGTTCGTTTCGTTTTTGTTTTGCATTAGCTTCGCCTTTCGTATATATTAATACTTGCTTCTTAACTGAGACAGCTCTGATGCAATAGCTGTCAATGCGGATGATATATTAACATTAATGCTTAATTTGTTTTTATTACTCTCAATAAGTTCAATTGCTTCTAAGAGAAACGTTGACGTGAAACCGGAAGACATGTGCTCAAGATCGTTTTCATATAAAAAGAAGGACGTTTTCTGCCCGGCAGAAAGTTTACTCGCGAGTATGTCTGACAATCCTTGTTCAAACATGCTAAAAAATGAATACAAAAATTCTTTGGTTTGATCAATGGATGATAACAGAGAAAAAATTTCAAATGTTGAAGCGCGTCTTCTGATCAACTTTAAAAGATCAAGCACTGTGTTGTATGTTTCCAGATTCGTTTCAGCGGTTTCCTTTTTTACATATGATAGTGCTTTTCCAATCGATCCGCCTGAAAATGCAACAGCGAGCGCAAGGGCATCAGGGTTTGTATTTGCAAGTTCCCCGGCTTCTTCGCTGATTTTTATAAGATATCTATTGAGAATCTCATTATCGAAGCGCTCAGTGGTATATACTCTGCACCTGCTTTTGACTGTTATAAGCATAGAGTCGGCAGATTCGCAAATCAAAATGAATACAGCATATGACGGAGGTTCCTCAAGGACTTTTAGAAATGCATTCTGCGATTCCACAGTCATCTTATCTGCTTCATTTATAATGTATACTTTATGTTCAATATCATTTGGTTTTATATATACGTCGCTTTTTATAAAACGTACTGTATCAATGCCGAGCTGAACACGCCCGTCCTGCGGAGCAACTGATATAACATCAGGAGAACTGCCGTTTAGTATTTTTCTGCAATCAGCACATTCAAGGCATACAGGATTAGCACTTTTACAAGCAAGTGAAAGTGCAATGAATTTTGCAATAGTGTGCTTTCCTGAGCCTTCTGCTCCTTCGATTATTATTGCATGCGGAGTCCGGTTATTGAGCGAGTCGTTCCTTATTCTTTCAATTAACCGGTCGTTTCCTAAAAAATCTTTTAAATACATAAGCGTTACTTTGTAACTTCAAGGCCGTTTTCGATGAGAGGATCTATGTCAACGGGTATCATATCTGCATATAATTCAACTCGTGCCACGGTAATGTGGGCGCTCTTTTTAGACATGAAGCCTGTCCTTCCTGAAACACCTATAAGATCGCCTTTAAGCACACTGTCACCGGCCTTTACAGAAATGCTGCCGAGGTGTTTGTATACACTAACAAGTCCAAGACCATGATCGATTGCAACGATGTTTCCTGCAAGAGCATCACTTCCTGTATAGATTACTTTACCTGCATTAACGGCGCTAACGTTGCTTACTTTCGTACAGCTATAGTAGACACCCGGATTTTCAAACGGGATGTCGTTTGCTGAAATTGTAAGAAGATCGCCATAATCAGCAGATTCGAATGTACCGCTTGGAAGTCCTGATGTGAATTTACCGTCAAATAATTTTGTTTCGGAAAGATCGTTGAAAAAAGATTTGAAAAGTGATTGGTAAGAGTTTATGTTAGCCTCAGTATATTGTGAAGCAAACACGCTATCTTCAACGTTGTATGGATAGTTTGCAGTGTATTTTCCTGAAATTTCAATAGAAAACTCTGTTGTCGATTGACCGTTGTAATCAGCGGTCAGTTTGTACGTTCCCGGTATAAGCGCGCTTGATACAGGTATAAGGGCTCGCGCATAGTCGCCGTCATTATAGAATATGGGGTCAACACCAAGAGATGGCTCTGAAACAAGATTGATAGCTGAAAGATTTTCCGAATTAAGAACTGAAACTGTAATAAGGTCTCCGGTTATAGCAGATGAAGAAGAAATAAAGAAAACGGGAGACTTTTTAAAGGTTATGGGGAATTTATATTCAATTTCGCCGCGGTAATCTCTGTCTGCTGAGTCGTACCACGTTGCTATTACGTGAGCATCTGCAACATGTCCGCTGAAGTCTTCGTTAGAAAGTTCAGAATAATATCCATCATATAACGTGTTGCCGTTTTCATAGATTTTAACTGAAATAGTATCTGGTTCAATATCAAAATTTATAGTAGGCATGCCATAAGTTTCGAGCATATCGTTGCTTCCGGTTATGCTAAGCGCATCAGTATATTCGCCGTTATATCCTTTGAATTCCCAATCGGATCTATTTGGCGCAATGACAGATGTATTAACAGTCATGATAGGTGCTGATGAGTAGTCGAATATACAGTGAGCATATTTGCTCTTCAAAAACTTTTCCGCCGATTCTTTAGTTATATGATAAGGGAGACCGGTTGAATCAACGAAATAAGCGTCCGGACTGTGGCTTGTGAAATAATATTTGTATTCGCTTGATTTGCCGTAACTGTGGTATGTGAAACTAAAATACGGATCATCAAGAAGAGGGTCCGGAAGTGCAAGGATTTTTTGAGCAGTTTCGTTCATTTCAACAGCAAATTCAATAAAGCCCGCGGTGTCATTATTCCGAGTTATTTCTGAATAGATGCCGTTGGGTGCAATTATTTCGAGTTTATCAACGGTATCCTGTTTTACAGGCTGAGCCTGAGTTGAAAAGAAGGATGCAATGGCTATATATGTAGGAATAAACGCAAAAAGTGCGCAGATAATAACAATGTATACTTTTTTCATATTATCGTCCTGCCTTTAATTTAGTATGCTTATAAACATCGGAAAATCCGGCGAAATATAGTCAAGTATAAATCACCAAAATAAGTATAACATAAACAACACTTTATTTCAACATGTTTTTTTATTTTAGAAAATATTTATTGTAATTCAGCTCAAAAATGACTATATTGTAAAATTTTAGAGAACTTTTATGGTTTGTACATCAAAAAAATGTAAATTGTGTTAAAAAATATGACCAAAAGTATTGATTTTTCAAAAAAACTATATTACAATATACGGAGTATGACAAAATTTAGACAATTATGTCGAAAGGAGTTGCCGCATTAGCGGCTATAGAAAAATGAAGGAATTCAAAAAAATCGGTGTACTCACATCCGGCGGAGATGCTCCCGGTATGAATGCTGCAGTACGTAGTGTTGTTCTTTCAGCACTCGCAAAGGGTGTTGAGGTTGTTGGTATATATAAGGGCTACACAGGTCTTATAAGCGGTGAAGTGAAGGAGTTTTCAGCGGCTGACGTAAGACATATAATAGATGACAGCGGAACTCACCTTTATTCAGACAGATGCCTTGATTTCAAAACACCCGAAGGAATGGCCAAGGCATTAAATACATGTAAGGAACTTGGTATCGACGGAATAGTTGCTATTGGCGGCGACGGTACTTTCAGGGGCGCAACCGACCTTTCTATTCACGGTATACCTACGATCGGTATACCCGGAACCATCGATAATGATATAACATCTACTGACTATACTATCGGTTTTGATACAGCACTTAACACAACTATGAAACTCATGGATAATCTTCGCGACACTTGCGAATCCCACGCACGTTGTGATGTAATTGAAGTGATGGGCAGAAATGCAGGTTGGATTGCTCTTGAAGCAGGTATAGCGTCCGGTGCAGTTGCTATCGCGATCGGTGAAGTTGACTTTGATGCTGACGCAGCAATTGAACGCATAAAGAATCTCAAAGAAAAGGGCCACAGAAGCTTTATAGTTGCAATTTCCGAAACGTTTGGCGCTGAATTCTCCGAAGCGTTCGCTAAGAGAGTTCAGGATGAAACAGGTGTAGAAACCAAGTTTGCACGTCTTGCGCACACAGTACGCGGCGGTTCGCCCACACTTCGCGACCGTCTTACTGCATCAAAGATGGGTAAATATGCGGTTGACCTTCTTCTTGACGGCAAGAGCGATCTTGTAGTTTGTGAAAAGGGCGGAGAACTTTGCACAACAGAAATCAAATTTGCTCTCATTGTAGACCGAATGTTCAAGAATACTCTTAAGGAGGGTGACCTTGATAAGTTCACACCTGAAGAAGTTGAACTTATGAGAAATATCTGTGCTAAGAAGCAGGCAGCATTTGATGATTTGATGAATACTGCAATAATACTTGCTCAGAACTAAATTTACTAACAAAAAGGACCTGACAACAGGTCCTTTTTTATCTTAAATCTTTAAAAAAGTTCGTTAGCATACAAGAGCATTCGTTTTTCATCACTGAGCAAGTTACTTCGGTTTTATGATTCAATCCGAATGAATTTATGTCCAGTTTACTTCCAAAAGCACCGGCTTTTGGGTCAAAGGCGCCGAATATCACGCGCTTTATTCTTGAATTGATTATAGCTCCTGCACACATAGGGCAGGGCTCAAGTGTAACATATAATTCACAGTCATGAAGCCTCCAACTGCCAACATTTTTACACGCTTTGTTTATAGCTTCCATTTCTGCATGCCACAGGGAACTTTTTCCTGATTCACGTCTGTTGAAACCATTGCCGATTATTTGCCCGTTTTTTATAACTATAGCACCAACAGGAACTTCTTTTATCTTAGCTGCTTCTTTAGCAAACTCTAAGGCTATATTCATATAATATTCGTCGTTGATCATCTAAGTCCACCTGCAATTCTTAAAATAGTGAAAATTAATAAACATAAATAAATGTAGAGTGATTTAAACACTGTTGATTCACAGGAAAGCTTTAATCTTGGCTTTTGGGTGTTTTTGATTTTGTAATATATATTACTCGAAATAAAAACAACTATAGTTGATAAAATAATAATTAGTGCGATAATCGGATATTCAACCGACAGCACCCCTGCTGTGTTATTTAATATATGTATAATAATTGAAGGAATTAGTGAACCGGTTAAAATATATAGATATGAAAACATAATACCTGCAAAAGTTGCTGTAATAAGACCGGCAGTACCGTTGTGAAGTAAACCGAATAAAACAGATGGAATTATTAATGCAGGAATTGTTCCAAACGGTATAAAAGAACGGCAAAGGCAGCCTCTCCAGAAAATTTCTTCAAAGACAGGAACAACTATACCTGAGAATATAGCAGTATACAGTGAAAATTCAATATTCATCGAATGCATTGGAAATAAACACGAAGCAAAAATGTTAATAACTGTTATTGCCGTATATACAGTCGAGCACAGCAGAGTTATGTGCGAAGGAAGAGCGAACGCCTTTTTGAGTTCAGCGGCTGAAGCATTGTGAATTATATGTGAAACCAGGATGCAAACAGCGTATATGGATATGTATACAATAATACGTAAAATCTTTTTTAACTCAATATTTGCAAGAACTAATAATAGCATTGCGCATAAAACGGCATTTAAATAAATTAAATCAGTTTTTTTAGTATTCATTCTTGTCCCATACTTTTTGTAAATATTTGTAATAATTATAGCAAAAATTAAACAATTTTTCAAGAGGGTTGATTTATTTTCAAAAATATAGTATAATACATGCTGTTAATATTCGGTAGTTTAGTACCATGGAAGGAGGAGTGTGTATTAAAACAAGTAAGAACAGAAATCTTGGAAGTGAACTTTATAACGATTACAGTGTAGAAAAAGCAATGACAGGGAAAACGACATTTAAAGAGCACAAACACGTTTCTTTGTCTAACGGACTCAGTCATGTTGAGGCAATCATAAATGCAATAGCATCAAAACTTATTTCTCAAAGCAGCACTAAGTTCAAAACGAAGCTTGCTGATATAACTTTTGTTTTTTTGAAAAAACTTTCTGTTACTTATAACTCTTTAGAAGCAAGCAAGAAAAAGACAGCCGTTGCAAAAAGATATCTTGATAGATGTGACAGTTTTGCCAAAAAAGCAAATTTCATAGGTGCGATCATCATTGAACCTGTAAGGTTGATATTAGCAGCGCTGATTATAGCTTTTTGTGCCGGCTCTATTATAAATGCTTCATCATACGATGTTGTTCTTGGCGTATATGCGAACGGTAACCTTGTTGGATATGTCGAAAGTAAATCTCCAATGTCAACAGCACTGTCGTCAATTGAATCCGATCTTACGTCCATCGTCGGATTGGAGTATAAGATAAACTGCGATATTGATTATTCATTTCTTAACGTAAAAGATGCCAAGTTTCTTAACGATGCTGACTGTTACAGAATACTTTATAATATAGCATCTTCTGATCTTGTTGATGCATATGCCCTTTACGTTGACGGTTCGTTTGTAGCGGCCGGAGCTGATTTTGATACTTTAAATACACTACTGAAAAAAATAACAGGTGAAACAGGAAATTCCTCTATCAAAAACGACGTAAAAATTGCAAACCAGTTGTGCCTTAAATCAACCGTGCTTAGCCCAGAAGAGCTTTCTTCTATGTTTAATTTGATAACACAAGAAGCAGTCACATCTGAAATTAATGCAATAGTTCAATCTGATAGGATTGAAGTTGCCGCTGAAAGCACGGAACTTGAATCCGGAATTCCTCGGTTTTCGGATGGTATAAACAAGCTTTTGGTGCCAAAATCTCTTGCTGACGGTACTAAGATAACCGCTGACAAGGAAGAACTTCTTCACGAGCTTGACCTTGTTTATGTTAAAACTGAAACTATAAACGAAGCCATACCGTATGAAACTACGTATATTGAATCTGCCGACTATTACGTTGGCACTCAGATGCTGAAAACCGGCGGCAGAGAGGGAAGTGCCGATTCTGTGTATGAGATTGAATACGATAAAAACGGGGAGATTTCAAGAAAGCTTATTTCCAGAGAAGTTTTACGAGAGCCTGTTACCGAGGTTATAGTAATAGGTACGTCGTCGGCTCCAACAGTCAATCCGAGCGGCAATTTAATATGGCCCACGGATATGTGGCGCGGAATATCATCTAATTACGGCGGAAGGCAGCTTTTTGGAAGCTATGATTTCCATTTAGGTGTTGATATTATCAATAATTACGGTAAGGATATATGGGCGGCCGATTCGGGCATTGTTACATATGCGGGTTATAATAATTCATACGGATATTACGTAACGATAGAACATGCAGACGGCATGTCCACACTTTATGCCCACATGTCAAAAATATACACTACAAAAGGCGCAGAGGTAAAACAAGGTGATGTTATAGGTGCTATAGGTAAAACAGGTGTTGCAACTGCATATCATGTTCATTTTGAAGTGAGGATCGATTCAAAAACAGTTGATCCGATTGATTATCTCCCCCCAATAGAATAAAGAATTATTGCACGAACGATAATAAATTTATTGTTCGTGCAAATAACCGCCCTTAGCTCAGCTGGATAGAGTACCGGATTCCGATTCCGTTGGCCGCAGGTTCAAATCCTGTAGGGCGGGCCACAACAAAAAAATCCTGTCAAATGACAGGATTTTTTTGTTGTTTTATTTCTCAATATGCTTTGATGGCGGCGAGCCAAACATTTTCAGATATGCTCTATAAAAAGATGAATAATCTGAGTAGCCACACTCTAAAAAGATTTTTGTGGGGTTTTTATCCTGTTCGATCAACCGCCTTGCGAGCGTAAGCCTTTTTTCCGATATATATTTATGTATTGATATACCTATATCTTGCTTAAACACGTGCGATAAAGTAGAAGGTGATACGCCTATTTTTTTCGACATTTGCCTAAGAGTAAGCTTTTTATCAATGTTATCATCAATAAATTTAATACACTTGGTTATTATATGATCCTTTTCTATCGAAACACCGTGTTTAGCATTTGATGCAACCGTTATTTCGGAAAGCAACATTAAAAACGCACCGTATATGCAAGTTTTATCTTTGTAATCCAAAGATTCTAACGAGAGCTTTGAGATGATCTTCTCAAGCAAACTTATCAGCGAAATATCTAAAGGACCGATTACTTTAATATCAATAACCTCTGATAACAGCGAAGATATTTCGAGTGAATCTGAGAAACTTATTTTTAGGCGTATAAAATCGTTTTCGCATTGAAATAAGTGGTATTTTTCTTTTGGAATAACTATCAAAGTTCCGCGCTCAAGCTTTTGCTGAAAACTTTCGGTAAAAAAAGATACATCACCATCGATAAAATATAGGATTTCGTGGTACGTATGTATCTTCCTTTCTTCAAAAACGTCTGAGTTTGTATAGGAAAATGATATTTTATTATAATTAATTTTTTTATCAAATATTTTTTTCATATTTTTATATTAACACATATTTGCTAGTTTTACAATGATTTTAGCAATATTTTCAATATACATTTCAATTATAATGTGATATTCTAAAATAAAAATTAGATTTATCAAGGATGTATTAATTATGCAATATCCGAACGGATTATTTTTTTCTGATGATTTACAAAAGAACTTGAAAGAAAAGTTCTATCATGCCGATAGCGACCCTGTGCACGGCAAACGTTTATTTTTTGATAACTCAGGCGGCTCACTCAGACTGAAAAAATGTGTTGAAGCAAAGGCTGAACTTGAGGCGTTTCCCGATTGCCCCGAGAGAATACACGAGCGCTCCGTTTACTTAAAAAGCGTTGTAGAAAACGGTACTCGAGATATACTGGAAATAATATTCGGCGCTAAAAGCGGTGCTCTAATAACTGAACTTACCGCTTCCCAGACAATGTTTCATATGGTTAGCCTTATTATGGAGAATATACAGGGCTCCAACGCAGTCGTTTCTTCTATTGAGCACCCGTCCGCTTTTGATGCAATTGAGTACTATTGCAAGAAAACAGGCAAAGAAATGCGTGTAATTCCCGCGAATCAGCAAACTGGTTTTATTGACCCTGATGATGTTGTAAAGTATGTTGACGAAAATACATGCTTGTTATCTGTGATGGCCGCATCAAATATCGCAGGCAGTATCATGGATATAAAGGCAATTGTAAAGAAAGCAAGACAAATCAAGCCTGATCTTTACATAATCAGCGATGCGGTTCAGCATGCACCTCATGCCGCAATAGATGTAGACGAGCTTGGAATCGACGGCATGAATTTTGCACCCTATAAGTTTTTCGGTGTTCGCGGATGCGGTTTTGCGTACGTCTCTGACCGTGTAGCCAATCTCCCCCATCATAAATTGATAGCAAAAGATCAAAAGGTGTTTGAACTCGGAACGAGTGCACCGGGAAACTTTGCAGCAGCTATGGAGATAATAAATTACGTATGCGAAATTGGCAAAAACTTTATTCAAACCACCAATAAAAAAGAGCTTTACGACGAAGGTATGAAGCGCATACATTTACAAGAAAGAGCGCTGCTTTACAGAATGCTGGAGGGAACCTACGATATACCCGGTCTCAGACATATTCCGGGTGTCACGGTTTATGTAGACACAGATGACCTTACTAAGCGAGACCTTATCGCCGCAATCGGCATCAATGGTATTGATTTTACCGAATGTGTAGCCGAATATCAGAAACGCGGAGTAACTGTATACGAGCGTGTTAACACAAGTATATATTCAAAACGTATAGTTGAAGCGCTCGGAATAGAGGGGGCGATCAGGGTGTCGCCGCTGCATTGTAACGGAAAAGATGATATCGATGAATTTTTAAAGATTACTAAATCTATAGCAGAAGAATTTGCAAAATAGTAAAAAAGCACTTGCATCAGCAAGTGCTTTTTTGTTATTGTGGGAAATTTTGTTTTTGACAAAATCAAGAAAATGATTTATATTGCCGCGGTCGGAATGCTTGTCATAAAATACGTATACCGTCTGCCTTGCAATAAAATCAACAACGTTGAGAAAAACTATATTTTCATTATTATCAACCTGGCTGCCATAGCGTCTTACTCCGATTCCGATACCTTCCTCTACGTATCTGTTATAGCACATGAGGTCGTTGGTGTGTACAACAAACTCGGGAACAAATCCGGTTTTCTTACAAGCCTCTACAAGGAGCTTATGAGTACTCGTATCTTCGCCTATAGATATAAATTTTTCATTACACAGATCTTTCAAGTATAATTTTTGCTTGGATAAATGATTGCTTTTTGAAGCAGTAAGGCCGATTTTCTTACTGTAAAACTCAAAAAAGTCTTTGCCCTCGTGTCGCAGTGGATTATCGTCAACGATTATGTCAAACCTGTCAAAATCTGTTGTGTTAAAATCAAAATATGTTTTAAACGAAATATAAGGATGAAGCTTTTTATATTCAATAATAAGCTCAGTTACCTCGGTTCTCATTGCACGCACAAGTATTGTGATCTCTCGGGTATCCATCGAAGAAGGAGAAACGCTGTTGATAGCGTTTTCAAGTTCAGCAAATACCTTAAATAGCGAATTTTGCAGTCTTTTTCCATTATCGTTCAATGTTATACGATTCGAGTGCCTGTCAAACAAGCTGCAATTTAATTCGTTTTCGAGCCTCTTTACCGATGCAGAAACCGATGTTATCGGTACCATATATTTCTGAGCAGTTTTTGCAAAGCTTTCGTTTTTAGCACTTTCATAAAAATATTTAAGTTGCAGAATTTCCATATTTATACTCCCAATATTTATTTAATATATTATACATCATCTTTAACGATAATGCAGTTGTTTTAAAAGATATGAAATTCGTTCTTAGAGAAGAAACAAAATACGTTACACTTCCAAACGAAGCAGACATGAAACGTATCGAAAAAGCTATATATGATGCTCAAATGCAGGCAGATTATATTCTTATCAGTATCCATTCACACGAACTATCTGGTGATAAAAAAGAGAATCCGTCACAGTTCTTACAGGAGTTTGCCCACCGTTGCATTGATGCGGGTGCGCATGCTGTTATCGGACACGGGCCGCATCTTTTAAGGCCGATTGAGATATATAAGAACAGACCTATATTTTATTCATTAGGCGATTTTGTAATACATAATGAATGTATACCGTACGCGCCTGCAGAAATGTATAATAATCAAAATCTCACCAGTGATGCTACCATGCGCGAGCTATTCTGTGACCGTTCGGCAAATTATACACGAGGTCTTATGCGTGATCACCGCATGCTCGAATCGGTAATACCTTATTTTGAAATGGAAAACGGCGGACTTACATACCTTGAACTTACACCGATCGAACTTAACTTTGAAAAGGAAAAAGTATGGCAGAGAGGTAATCCGAGGTTCAGTTCAAAGCACGGTATAATTGAAAGGCTTGCTGAAATGTCAAAGGAATACGGAACAAAGATCAACCTTAATTCAAACGGATTCGGAATAGTAGAACTGTAAATAAAAAAGTATACGTATTTTTTGCGTATACTTTTTTTATTTTTGTATTGACTTCGGACTATATTTGTGTTACTATAGAACGAAATATCATGCTAGAATTCACTAATAGAATTTTATTCCGGAGATTGTTATGATCATTTCACAAATACATAATTCGTATAATTCGCTTACAACAACTGAAAAGAGGATAGCTTCCTATATACTTAAATACCCAAAGGAAGTTGTTCACATGAGTGCAAAAAAACTTGCAGCTGAATGTAAAACAGTAGCATCTGCTGTAGACAGAACGTGTAAATCTCTCGGCAAAGCCGGATTTGCAGAATTAAAAATTGAACTTGCTGTTGACTTAGGCGGCAGAGACAAAAACGAAAACCATTTACCTTTTGCAAAGGACGATACTCCTCAAACCGTTTTGAATAAAGTTTTCAGCTCAGGAATAAATACATTAAAATCAACTCAGCAAATGCTTGATTTTGATAATATGTTAAGCATAACAAATATAATAACCTCAGCTAAAAGAGTGTATATATTTGGAGTTGGTACATCGGCGATCATTGCTACGGATGCTGCATACCGTTTTTCAGAGCTTGGTATTCAGGCGTATGCGTATACCGATTTTTCACAAATGAATATTATGGCAAAATATATGGAAAAGGGCGACGTTGCATTATGCGTATCACATAGCGGTAATACAAAAGTTATGATCGACTCAATGCGTAGCGCAAAAGCAGCAGGTGCGGCAACGATCGGTCTTACGAGTTTTTCAAAAAGCCATCTTGCAAAGGAATGCGACAAAACGATAATAGTGTATGCTGATGAAAAGAACTATCCCGTCGAGGCAGTATCTGCAAGAATAGCACAAATGTGTGTAGTAGACGCACTTATGATGATGATCGCATCGGTCAAGTACGACGATTTTACTAAATATACAACTTTAAGAAACCAGGTTTACGAAGAAATTCGATATCAATAAATATATATTTTTAAGGAGAATAATATGAAAAAGTATCTATTGCCGCAAAACGGAAACTTTTACAAAGCAAATATGCACACTCACACAACGATTTCCGACGGAAGTCTAAGTCCTGAAGATACAAAAGAACTATACAAGTCTAACGGATATTCTGTTGTTGCTTTTACAGATCACGATTTATTTATACCTCACCCCGAACTTACAGATGACAGTTTTCTGGCTCTTCATGGTTTCGAGGCCGAATTTAACGAGGCGTACCCGAACAAAAAACATCTGAAAACATGCCACTTATGTTTTGTTGCCAAATCACCCGACATAGAAATTCATCCGTGTTGGAACCCTGCGTATGCATATGCTGGAAATGCATCTAAGCATCACGACAAGATAAAGTTTGATGAATCAAAACCGTTTTTTGAACGAGAATACGACCCGAAAAGAATAAATGAAATGACAAAAATTTCAAGTGAAGCAGGCTTTTTTATTACATACAATCATCCTACCTGGTCACTTGAAAATTATAATGATTATACAAAGCTTGAAAATCTTCATGCTATGGAGATTTATAATCATGAATGCTATATGCTAGGATATGATTCATACACTCCTTATATATACGATGATATGTTGAGGTCTGGAAAGAAGATTTACGCAGTATCAACCGATGATACGCATAGTGGTGCAATCGGCGGATTTATAATGATTAAAGCTGATAATCTCAAATATGAAACTATAACAAACGCGCTGTTTGCAGGCAATTTTTATGCATCAAACGGACCTGAAATATATGATTTATACCTTGAAGATGAAAAAGTTTATATTACTTGTTCAGACGCTGTCGATATTTCATTCACAACAGGTTTAAGGCAGGCAAAACGTGTATTGGCAGCAAAAAACGAAAAAATAAACAGCGCGGTTTTTGAACTGGACAGAGAAGCCGTATATTTCAAGATTTCCGTAAAAGATGCTGCTGGTAGATTTGCTGATACCGGAGCGTATTTCTTCGAAGATCTTATGTGAAAGAGAAAGACAAATGAAAACTTATCTATTTGACTTTGACGGTACACTTGTAGATTCAATGCCGTCGTTTATTCGTGCATGCCTCAGCGTGCTTGATGATCACAATATAAAATACAAGGATGATATTATAAAAACAATAACACCTCTCGGATTTGCAGGTACAGCAAGGCACTACATATCTCTCGGCGTTGATATGCCCGAAGAAACAATTGTTGCAGAGTTTAAAAAACGCATGCTGGACGATTATCTTTATAAAATCCCTTCAAAGAATAACGTTCTTGAAACTTTGAAGCAACTAAAAAAAGACGGAGCATGCCTCAACGTTTTGACGGCAAGCCCCCACGATACGCTCGATCCGTGTCTTAAAAGAATTGGACTGTACGACTTATTTACAAACGTGTGGTCGTGTGATGATTTCCACACTTCCAAAGCTGACCCCAATATATATATAATGGCAGCAGAAAAGATAGGTGTACCCGTGGGTGAGATCTTATTCCTTGATGATAACATAGACGCAGATAAAACTGCAAAATCTGCGGGAATGAAGGTGTGCGGAGTATATGACGATTCATCAAGAAATTATGTGGAGCCAATAAAGGCTGTTGCTGATTATTATATATACGACTTTGCAGAGCTTTCCGATATCAAGTTTTAATGCCGGAGATACAAAATGAATTTTAAAAACTCAAAAATAATATTCTTTATAGTGTATCTTGCATACACGTCAATTTATATTGCGAGAATAAATCTTTCTGTAGCAGGTCCGGAGCTGATTGGACTCGGAATACTTGATACTGCACAGATAGGTACTCTCGGCAGTGTGTTTTCGACCGTATACGCTATAGGCAGGCTTATCAACGGTGGACTTAGTGACAGAACTCCGCCATGGATAATGTTGACATCAGGACTGGCTCTTGCCGGTATAAGCAACATTTTTATAAGCTTTTTTCCGCCGTTTATTGGCATTTGCATTTTCTGGTTTGCCAATGCTTATGCACAGTCGATGCTTTGGAGCTCGGTACTATCGGTGGTATCAAGTATTTATGGCAAAGAAACAGCAAAGAAAAAGACGTCCGTAATGGTTACTTCTGTAGCTATGGGCAATATTCTCAGTATTATTGTAAATACATATCTTATAACAAATTTTGGCCCAAAATTTGCTTTTATTGTACCGGGAATACTTACAGTAGTGTTAGGACTTGCGGTTTTAATTTTTACAAAGGATGTAAAGCCTTCTTCCGAAACCTCTGTAAAAAAGCACATCTCCATGTTGAGCCTTATAAAGAAGAGAAGCGTTGTAACAATGCTTGTCCCGGCTATGCTTCACGGTGTTATGAAAGATAATATAAGTCTTTGGATGGCAGTTTTCATAGTAGAAAGATTTGCTGTTGATCTCACAAAGTCCTCATACTATATTCTTTTAATACCAACAATAGGATTTATCGGAAGAATAATTTACCCAACCGTTTATAAAATATTAAAGAACAAGGAAAACACCGTATCTTTGTTCGGATTTATCGTTTCTGCTGTATGTGCAGTTATACTTTGCTTTAAATCAGTAGGAATAATACCTGCGGTTTTGTGTCTGAGTATAATTTATGCTGCTGTCTCTATGATAAACACCTCAATACTTTCGATATATCCGTTACACTTCACCAAAACAGGTAATGTTGCATCTGTAAGCGGAATCATGGATTTTGCAACGTACCTTGGTGCGGGCGTATCGGGTGTGATTTACGGCGTTATTATAAAAAGGTTCGGATATACGCCGATGTTTGTATCATGGGCGGTATCTCAGTTGTTTCTATTATAATGATTATAAAAATAAATACCGACAATAAGAAGACATCGGACATCTAAACAAAATGACGGCATTCAAAATATGCCGTCATTTTGTTTTATTCATCACAAGAAAAGCATGTGTTTCTTTGTCAAACTGACGATTATAAGCAAATTAGGCTAAACGTGTTGAAATTAATTATAAATTGTGTTAAAATGTAACACAGAATTTATGAATGAGGTAAAATTAACGTGTTAAAAAGATCAGATTCATCAATCGATATGAGAATCGGCGCTCCGTGGAAAAGCATACTTTGGTTCACGCTGCCCATGCTCATCGGAAATATTGCTCAGCAGCTGTACAATACGGTAGACAGCATCGTGGTCGGAAAATATATCGGAGATAACGCGCTTGCCGCAGTCGGAAGCGCAGGACCGATAGTAAATCTACTGCTCGTGTTGTTTATCGGTATTTCGGCAGGCGCTAATATTATGACTGCTCAGTATTTTGGAGCAAGAAACAGGGAAGCCTTATCACGAACTATAGGAGCGTCTATAACTGTAACTATAGTATCTTGTATATTTTTGATATTGGTTGCAACACCGTTTATCCGACCTTTGCTTGAGATATTGAATACTCCCGACTCTATCATAGATTGGTGCTATGATTATTTGTTCATATCTCTTGTCGGTATTGCAGGATTGGCCTTTTATAATATTCTGAGCGGAATAATAAGAGGAATGGGCGATTCTGTTTCTGCGCTCATTTATTTGCTTGTCGCTACTGTTATCAACATCGTTCTTGACGTTTATTTTGTTGCAGTGCTTGATATGGGTGTAGGCGGTGTTGCCCTTGCTACGGTTATCGCTCAGATAGTATCTTCAATACTTTGTATGATAAAGCTGTCAAGAATGAAAGAGCACTTTGATTTCGGATTAAAATATCTTATTCCCGAGGCTTCATACGTTAAAACTATAGTTAAACTCGGACTTCCTTCCGGACTAACCCAGGCTATCTTTTCTTCGGCAATGATAATAGTTCAGTCGCTTACCAATCAGTTCGGCGAACAGTTTATAGCGGCAAACGTAGTAATAATGCGCGTCGACGGATTTGCAATGATGCCTAACTTTTCGTTCGGAATGGCACTCACTACATATGCAGGTCAAAATGTCGGCGCAGGTCTTTACGACAGAGTAACGAAGGGTGCAAAGCAGGGAACGCTGATGGCTGTCGGATTTTCCGCAGTAATAACCGGTATAATCTTGCTCTTCGGCAAGGGGTTAATGGGCATTTTCAGTGAAACTGCCGATCTTGTAGACATGAGTTATTATCTCATGAAAATTTTAGCTGTCGGTTATATTGCTATGGCTGTTACCCAAAGTCTTTCGGGTATAATGCGCGGAGCGGGCGATACTGTAACCCCTATGTGGATCTCGCTTATTACAACCGTTGCTCTACGAGTTCCTGTAGCATACGGTATTTCATATCTGACAAGAACGCCTGAGCTTCCATTCGGAAGGTATGAATGCATACAGATATCTCTTTTGATATCCTGGGTTATGGGCGCTGTTATCACAGCGATCTTTTACAGAATGGGCAGATGGAAAAATAAAGCTATAAAATAGAAGACGGGGTCAATTTTTACATGAAGGAAATAAACAATTTTCTCCGCGGGATCAACGATGGTATTCCGATATGTTTAGGATACATATCAGTGGCTTTCGCTTTCGGGATTTTTTCCACAGAAAGCGGACTGTCTGTGCTTGAAACATTGCTGATTTCAATGACAAACGTAACCTCAGCAGGCCAGCTTGCCGGTGTACCTATAATAGCAGGCGGCGGAAGTTTTATCGAGCTTGCTCTTGCTCAGTTCGTTATAAATCTCCGTTATTCGCTTATGTCAGTATCTTTGTCGCAGAAAATAGGCAAAAGCGTGCGCATGGCAGACAGATTTATTATTTCTTTTGTTAATACGGACGAGGTATTTGCTGTAGCTTCATCAAAAGAAGAAAATATAGGCAAAAAATATTTATACGGTTTGATATTAACGCCTTATATCGGTTGGAGCATCGGTACACTTATCGGTGCGGCAGCGGGAAACGTATTGCCTGAATCAGTTGTATCAGCACTTGGAATAGCTATATACGGTATGTTTATAGCTATCGTTGTTCCGCAGGCGAAAATAAGCATTTCAACACTCTTATGCGTACTATTAGCTATATCTTTAAGTTGCATATTTTATTATACACCATTTTTAAATACTATACCGAGCGGCTTTACGGTGATATTATGCGCGGGGCTATCAAGCGCTTTGTTTGCCATGATCGCACCGATAAAGGAGGGGCAAAATGACAAATAATTTTTGGATATATCTCCTCGTTATGGCGGGCGTAACATATATTGTCAGGATGCTTCCGTTTGTTCTTGTTAAAGAAAAAATACGAAATAAATTTATAATTTCCTTTTTGTACTACATACCGTACGCCGTGCTCAGCGTAATGACTATACCTGCAATATTTACTTCAACGAGCGAAACTGTATCTGCGATCGCAGGTTTCGCTGTTGCAGTGGTTTTATCCTATTTTAGCGGTAGTTTGTTAAAGGTTGCAGCTCTTTCATGCGCGTGTGTATATATAGTCGAGTTTGTAATGAAAATAGTGTAATTAACCATCGTTAAAATGTCGAAAAAATTGCGGTTTTGCGCATTACATATAGCAAAATTTCCGTATTTTAGTGAATTCGTGTCTATTTGCTTGACAAGACCGTCTAAATTATGTTATTATAGAGTATATTTTTAAGGAGGCAGGAAAGATGAACTTTATTTCTCGCTCAAAAAAGAATACAGTTTCATTTTCAGGTGCAAATTTTGCGCCTTCTTGCCGCGCATTTGAAAATAATTCAGATAATATGCTCATGTCCGACACTGCATTTGCAGTGTCGGTTTTGTTTTCTCTAATTGCTATACTTGTGCTTATTTTGCTTAACGCCGTTATCGGCATTACCCTTATAAGCATGCTAATGATTGCGATTACAACAGTAAGAACAATAAAAGAATGAGCAAGACTGTGATTATAACTATCACGCAAACCAAAAATTAAAAGCGGTTTTGCTCATAGCAAGACCGCTTTATTATGTTATGGAGGATTTTATGAAAAAGATCAGCATTTCTGACATTACACTCAGAAAAATGGCCGAAAACACAAAGACGATAGTCAGCTTTAACGAAAAAACGCTAATTGCGAAAGAGCTAGACCGACTTTGCGTTGATGTTATTGAAACTGCACCTATTGTAAACGGCAAGAAGGACGTTTTGTTTTTACATACAATATCTTCTCTTTTAAAAAACAGTGTATTGGCATGCCCTGCAGGTCTTTCGATTGAATCGGTTGAAGAAACCTATGACGCTATTAAAAGCGCCGCTAAACCAAGAATAATCATTTCTGTTCCGGTGTCTACAGTACAGATGGAATACGTTTGCAAAATGAAGCCGGCAAAATTGCTTGAACATTTAAAGGCTCTTACTCAAAAAGCACTCTCACTGTGTGAAGATGTCGAAATCGAATTTTTAGATTGCACACGAGCTGAATGGGATTTTTTAAAGTCAGCAATCAAATCTGTTATTTCACTTGGCGCAAATTTTATAACCGTTAGTGATAACTCAGGTGACATGCTTCCGAGTGAAACGGGAGATTTTGTTAAAAAGCTTTACAGTGAAATTGATGCGCTTAATAAAGTTTCGCTTTCAGTTCTTCTTGATGATAAGATATCAATGGCGGTAGCAGGCGCTACTGAAGCGATACGCTCAGGCGCAGACGGTATAAAGACTATCATGGCAGGGGAAGGCACACCGATGCTCGGTGCGGTTACAAAGGTAATACGCGAGAGAGGCGAAACGTTACAATTCAAAACTGAAATTAACGTAACTAAACTTGAAAACGCTATAGACAAACTTAAATATATAACAGAGTCAAAAGGGGCGTCTGTAACTCCGTTTGACAGCGGTACAGGAAGCGAGAGCGCTGATTCATTTGAGATAGTCTCGGAAGCTTCTATGGGTGAAATTGCCAACATTATTTCAAGGATGGGTTACGAGCTTTCCGATGATGATATAAAGAACGTATACGACGTGTTTGTTAAAGCAGCATCAAAGAAGACGGTTAATAAAAAAGAACTTGATTCCATAATTGCGAGCGTTGCAATGCAGGTACCGTCAACATACAAGCTTAAAAGTTATGTTATAAACAGCGGCGATATCATAACTCCTACCGCTAATATCGAACTTGTCAGAGGTGAGCAGGTGCTTCGCGGCTTCTGTGTCGGAGACGGACCTGTTGAAGCAGCATTTCTTGCTATCGAAAAGATAACGGGTCACCATTATGAGCTTGACGATTTTCAGATTCAGTCTGTAACACGCGGTTACGAATCGATGGGTTCAACTCTTGTAAAGCTTCGCCATAACGGCAAAGTATTTTCGGGCGTCGGTACGTCAACGGATATCGTCGGCGCAAGCATAAGTGCATATATCAGCGCACTCAACAAGATAAGCTATGAGGAGGGACTTGCGTGAAATTAGCTGTTTCCACGGATAATTGGAAAGGATATTCTGTTCGTAATTTTATAACTATGGCGCGCGAATATAGATTCAGCGGCATCGAACTCCACGATGCAAACGAGATAGCCGAAGAAGATATAAAAGATCTGTATTTTACTACTCGCGAAAATAATGTGGTTATCCCGTGTATTGATCTTGTAACTGACGTGTTCGCAGACCCTGACTCTGCTATATCCGAGTTCAACACGGTTGTAAAAGCCGCAGTTCAGTTGCGTGTACCATATATAAGAATCAAATCAAGCGGTGATGCATCGGAATTTCTAAGTAAGGTTTTGTCTGTTGCTGAAGAAAACGGAATCGTTCTTTTAATAGAGACGGTTGGCGAGTATGCAGATACAGGAAAACTTCGTACTCTTCTCGAAAGCTTTGCAAGCGACAACGTCGGTGCTTTGTGGGATCTGTATTATCCATACAGAGTATGCGGAGAGTCACCCGAGAAAACCATCACAAACCTAGGAGCTTTTGTAAAGCATATACATATCAAAGATTCCGATGACAGCGGAAATTATAGTCTTATCGGTGAAGGCACGCTTCCTACCGATGAGATAATAAACGCGCTCAAAAGCGTAAACTACGACGGATACATATCTCTTGAATGGAATCCCGAATGGGCGGATGAGATAGACACTCCGGATATCATTTTTCCTCACTTTACAAGCTATATGAGAAGGTACAACGAGCTTTCAAGAGCAAAGCCGAGCCTTTATGAAAATAAAACAGGAACGGGAAAGTTCATCTGGAAAAAAGAGGCACTTATCGATAAAACCTTTTCTCAGGTGCTTGATGCAATGGTTAAGGAATTTCCTAATCAATATGCCTTTAAATATACGACACTTGATTATACAAGAACGTATTCGCAGTTCAGAGATGACGTTGATGAATTCGCAAAAAGCCTTATTGCTCTCGGAGTAAAAGCAGGCTCTCACGTTGCACTTTGGGCAACCAACGTTCCGCAGTGGTATATTGCGTTCTGGGCAACAACAAAGATCGGCGCAGTTTTAGTAACCGTAAACACGGCATATAAGATTCACGAGGCCGAGTATTTGCTTAAACAGTCTGATACTCACACTCTTATAATGATCGACAGTTACCGTGATTCCAATTACGCCGAAATCATGAAAGAGCTTTGCCCGGAGCTTGAAACCAAGCATAAATACGGTCCGCTCCATTCCAAGAGACTTCCGTTTTTAAGAAATATAATTACAGTCGGATTTTCGATGAAAGGTGCTATAACGTGGGAAAAGGCTCTTGAACTTGGAAAAAATGTAAGTATTGACGAAGTCAAGATGATGGCTAACGCAGTTGATGTTCACAGCGTATGTAATATGCAGTATACATCAGGTACTACAGGTTTCCCCAAGGGCGTAATGCTCACTCACTATAACGTTGTTAATAACGGTAAATGCATCGGGGACAGAATGGACCTTTCAACTGCCGACAGAATGATGATACAGGTTCCGATGTTCCATTGCTTCGGCATGGTGCTTGCCATGACAGCGACGATGACGCATGGAGGAACGATACTTCCGCTTCCGTACTTTTCACCCAAAAGCGCACTTGCGTGCGTTGACCGTGAACATATAACCGCATTCCACGGTGTTCCGACAATGTTTATCGCCATGCTTGAGCATGATGATTTTGATAAAACCGATTTTTCATATATGCGTACAGGTATAATGGCAGGTTCGCCTTGTCCTGAGCCGATTATGAATCAGGTAATCAACAAGATGAACATGAAGGAAATAACTATAGTTTACGGACAGACAGAGGCTTCTCCCGGATGTACGATGAGCTCGGCAGATGACTCTATAGATGTCAGAGTTTCAACAGTCGGCCACCCGCTTCCTGAGATCGAGTGTAAAATAATCGATCCCGAAACAGGTGAAGATCTGCCCGATAATACGAACGGAGAATTCGTTGCCCGCGGCTACAACGTAATGAAAGGCTATTATAAAATGCCCGGAGCAACGGCAGCTACGATTGATTCCGATGGTTGGCTTCATACGGGCGACCTTGCTCTCAGAACCCCCGACGGAAACTTCCGTATCACA
>SVSR01000024.1 GCA_015064205.1 Oscillospiraceae bacterium | reverse complement strand
ACAGAGTTATTCATGTCATATCTTTTTGCCTCCAAGGCAAAATCCAACTCTATACCATTTGAAGGATATCCCACACGATATTTACCATTTGCATCCTTACCACCATCGCGTGTTCTCCTTGTGGTGGAGATTTGAATAATATTGGAATCCATTATCTGAGCAATCTTGCAAGCACATTGCTCAAAATCGTAGGGATCTGGAAAATAATCAATAATCGCTTGTAACATTTTGAATTCTTCCGAAGAAGGAGACGGAAGTTGCTCGTTTTTTCTTCTATATTGGATAGGATTCTTCTCGGTAATCAAGGGTGTATATGTAGCATTATCAACCCATTTCTTCCATACTTTTGGCGCGTATTGACTTGAATATCCATCATTGTATTCAAGATCATGCAACCATCTGCGATCAATTTCTGGAACATCCAAAATTGTGAAAATAGATTTATAATTCTGATAACGACCGTCATTATTTTGAGCCCAAACAGCCACAAGGGAATCTTGAGGTCTAATTCTTCTATCACCTGGAACAGCAAGACCCAAAAAGATTACATCTCTTCCGCCTGCCTTTTGAAAAACAAATACCGGCGCAATCTTTTTCCTTATCCCCAAAGAGTTATTGTTAAATATTTCCTGCAAAAAAGCATTGCCCCCTAAGCTGGTTTTACAGATTGGATTCCCAGCTTTTCTATTATCCCCCCAATAGGTAAATCGTCCTAATGTGCGATCCAATTCATCACGCCACTCAAGTTCTTCACCGGTGGAAAAAATACAAACATACGCAGGTTCATTAATTTTCTTTCCATTAACGCTCTTCTTGCACTTTCTGAATCCACCAGAATTCCCAACATGCGTTAATTTAGACAAAACTTCGCTACTCAAATTACTTGCTGAGCCGCCTTCGTAAATAGTATCCACAATTAAATTGCTTTTATCTAAATCATGAAATTCTATTCTGTTTGTATTTGACATGATAAACTCCTTAAATCTTGTGAGCCTCAAACTATATAGAGGTGTTTCTTTTATTCAGACAAATTTACTTTGAAAATCCCGTATACGATCCAAAACCAAGCATATAGATAGCCATTGCAATAGCAACGTCCCTCTTTTCGATACCGCTCTTGCATGCCATAGCATTAAGCTGCTCAAAAACGATATCGTGTGGAACAAGCTGTTCACCAGCATTATCAACTACAGATTTAATAACTTCGGGCAATACCATGCAAATTTGGTAAAAAGCATCTGCTCGCCCGGTAACCAATGCATAAAACTGATCCAAGCTTACTCTACGAATGAGCTTGTGGCTAACTTTTGTACCGTCAACTGTTGTTTCCCACTTTATGTTCTGAGATGTTTTAGCAATAGCCTCTACAAGAAAACACGCACAATCATCATCTTTAAGCAATTGGCTTTGCATTTTGATAAAAGTCTTGCCTGCAGATGCGGAATTCATAGTGTTATGCTTGTTCTTCATCTCCACATATACGGTATGAACAATCGAGCCGTCGGGCAATTGGATACCATTAGGATTTTTATATATTACGTCCCAGCCACCTTCTGTTCCATTTTCGGGGACATGGCAATTCTTTATATATTTGAATATTTTTTGATGGAAATAACCAATGTCATTATTGTTTGACTTATCTCTCTGCCTAAAAATTTCGTTTCCAATAGTTTCTTCCCACGATGTGCGATATACTGTCTTATCAAAAATCAGTTTAATCGGGTCAACAATATTTTTATTGAAACGATCAAGGTCGAAGGACTCCAGCTTATCACCATACTTTTCAATTGTCGCACGTACATGAGCGGTAAAATCAGATTCAGATATAAAAGACAAATTCCACATTATAACACCTCCAAGGTTCGCTTGATTTCAAGTCCTATTTCTTTTGCGAGATTTACAGGCACTGCGTTGCCAACCTGCTTGTATTGTTCAGAGAGTTTGCCACAGAAAATCCACTCGTCCGGGAAAGATTGCAAACGGGCATTTTCCCTAACCGAGAACGGTCTTACCTCCAAAGGATGGCATCTGTCCGTTTGTTTCATTCCAGGGTTTGTCAAAACTGTAAGCGAGGGTTCGTCAAGACCGATTCTACGTAGAATACCGGTTCGGCCTCCCCCCATATCCCAGCAAGTTTTCATATAGGCTTTGGCGATGGTAGGGTCGATGTCTCTCCAATAGCCACCTGGGGGAACGAGCGCAAATACCGCTTCTTTGTTTTTGGAATAACGAGCACAGTGTGCAGCATCAGGATTCGTATCAAGTTGGATATCTCGAACAACTGGTTTATAATCATGCTCTTTAGGAAATACAAACTGACATAGTGAAGAAAGATCATTTCGAATTCCTATCGTAATCAATCGTTCACGCTTTTGAGGAACTCCATAATTCCAAGCATTTAAAACTTTGTAAACGGTTGTATATCCTTCATCCTCAAAAATATTGAGAATTGTTTTAAAGGTGCGTCCACCATCATGAGTTAACAATCCGCGCACATTCTCAAACAAGAACATTTTAGGTTGCAGTTTGTGAAGGAAAGTAGCATAGTGATAAAACATTGTTCCGCGAACATCTTGAAGTCCAAGCCTTTTTCCAGCATAGCTGAAAGACTGGCAAGGAGCTCCACCTGAAAGAAGATCAAGTTTGTATTTTGGGACACCAAATTCTTTCTCAAGATCTCTTTCGGCAACTTGAGCGATATCTTCACACAACACATTCCATTGGGGACGATTTACGACCAAAGTGTCTGCGGCATCTTTATTGAATTCCACAAGTCCTATATGCTCGAATCCAGCTTGCTCTAATCCGAGCGCAAGACCACCAGCACCAGCAAACAATTCAATTGAATTCATACATTTATCTCCATTCATTATTCTTCTGCATTTGGTACTATTTCAACAATATCGTCCATCGTACAATTCAACGCGGTGCATATTTTTACAAGCACATCACTCGATACTGTTGCACCGTCTTTTTTCATCTTTGCGAGAGTTGCAGGGCTGATTCCAGCCTTTGCAGCGAGCTCTTTGCTCTTCATTTCGCGGTCGATGAGCAGCTTAAAAAGTTTCTTATAGCTTGCAGCCATGTTCCACCTCATAAAAAGTATTTTTATACAAATACATTATACTCCTTTTCTCGACAAATTGCAATAGGAATTTCGAAAGAATTCAACGAACTTGTAATTTGTTAAATCTCATTGTAATCGTGCTTATCAGCATATCCAAATGAGCTAACTAATTAACCCATTTGGAGGTGACTGAACCTAATTCCCCTTTTCTTTGCTTACTGCGTATCAAATATTGGCTTTTGACGGCGTTGGGATAGGGATTTGGGTGTAGTTGCGATCATGTACATCATGTGTGTGCAGATACATTGGTACACTCATGATGTACATAACTGCTCCGAGCTTTTTCTTTGATTATTGCGGTGCAAATTTTAATTACTGAACCTCTTGACAAATGGCTGAAGAAGAGTTACAATACGACAACCCTGATAGGCTGAAAATGCGAGAGGGATTGTATCTGTTGTTCGCTATTTGTTATAAAAAATCATCCGCTCCCAAGAGGCCGAAGCCATCAGTTTGGGAGCGGATCTTTACGACCACATATGCGACCATAGACACGATCGGAGCACCTGGAGACAAGATGCCACGAGAGCGCGAAAGGTCATTTTTGCCGTAGCGGAATGGTCTGTAAAAAGATAAAATGACCAGAAAAATGTTCAAGTCGCCCTTGGGGTGGTAGGGTAGCGAGGCTAAAAGGTGCCGGCGACACGTTTTAGCCGAAGTGAAACCGCCCAAAGCAAGGAGTATCGTGTGATCAGCTATGCTGAGCGCACGAGACGACTATGCGACGGTGGAGGGCCGCGCAGGTGTGGATGATAAAAAGAGAGAAAAGCCGTTGGGCATACGCCCAACGGCTTTATTTTTGCTATTATATTGTAGTTCTTCAATTATGTGAGCCCTGATAAATCAGTCCCTTTTTGACAAATACATTGTCAGCATCTCGATTGGGTCGCATCCGTTAATCTCCAAAACAGTTATATCATCCCACATTTCAAAAAGCGATTTTCCGTCAAATACCTTAACCGTTGAAAACTCTTCAAACGTGGGATAATCAAATGCATATTTGCCATCAGGAGTAAGACCAAACCAATATACGTCTTCTCCCGCATCATCAGACGTTTTCCCCATCCAGCAAAAATTAAATTTTGTGCTTTCGTTTACAGAGAACAATATCTCAGCACAGTACTTACCTTGCGTTTCAAATGCGAACAATTGCTTGATTTGATTAAATGTTACATCGTGTTTCTCCTTACCTCTCCGACTTCCCACAAGGAAGACGGGGGCGTGCATTAGTTGTTTAATCATAACACGTTACCTACAAATTGGAATTTGACAGTTTATTTAACTGCTTTTATCGTATATGTTGCTCCCCAATTATTTAACGCCTCAACAGATGAAAAACCTGCTTTAACAAGTGCATCTGTTTCGTGCTTTACAGTAAGTGGAGTGTCATAATGGTAAAATTCGTTATCCGCAATTCCTTGTTCTGCCTTCAATGCTAACAAATTCTGTCTGTGCATCTGTTCTTCTTCATCGGATAACGAAAAATAATCCGTAAGGATAAAGTAACCGTTATTCTTCAGTGCCGTATGTAACTTGGCGTATAACGCAACCTTTTCTTCTTTTGTGAAATGGTGCAGACTTTCCACCGATACAGCTGCATCAAATACATTCTCCCCAAGAGGCACATCAAAATACGAACCGAGTATCAAGATTATATCTTTGCCCCCGAATTTTCGTTTGAGTTCGGCTAACATTCCTTGTGAAAGGTCTATTCCGGTAACTTTTGCCGAGGGGTTAAGCGTATAATATTCTTGCAGTTCCAATCCTGTGCCACATCCCAAATCAAGTATGTGGCAGTTTTCAGCGGTCGGCAATTGCTTTGCTGTAAAGGGATAGAACTTATCTGCAGATTCGATGTTGGTCATCATATGCTCATCATATCCGTCAAGTCTTGCTTCGAAGAAATCGCTCATTTTTTCAAGCATATCTAACCTCCGTCAAATTCTTATTTGTTCATCCCATCAACCGTCTCGCACGACTTCGCTGTCATTTCCACCCACGCAGGACGAAATCCGCTTTTTATTGCATTACGAACGGACTTTACATTACACCAAGCGGCGCAGTAAAACGGCACTTTTCCGCGATTTAAAATCTCGATGGCGAGACGGCTTGTAAGAGCCGAGGCGATTCCCTGTCTGCGATATTCGGGAAGCACATCAATGCCGATCTGCCACATAGTATCACAATCCGCAGAACAACCCGCAAGTCCGACGAGGCTTCCGTTATCGTATGCGCCCACGCCAAGCACGTCGAGGTGTTTTCTTTCCTTGCAGAGCGCGTTCGACCATTCGGGCAGATAGAGCTCGGTAAAGTCCTTTTGCGTGAGCAGCGCCATCTTGTAGGGACCGGCGTCCTCGACGGTCCTTTGACGGAGCGCGTTCATGTCGGGCAGAAAATACTCAGCCATAAAGCATATTTTCTGTCCTTTTGCCATCATAGCCTCGTTCAGCACGTACAGATGCGGCGTTTCAAACAGATGCTCGACGGGATATTTGTTTATGTAATTTTCGGTTATCTCGCGAAATTTGGGCGACACCGATGCCACCACATTGTTACCGTAAGACACAAGCTGACAGGAAAACGGAAGCTTCAGATATCGCCTCGCGCCATCACTCTCGTGCGACGTGACGACCACGTTTTTGCTCTTTTCAAAATCACTCGCATCCGCGCAAAGATCGACGGCGGACTGCGCCATCGCGATCTTTAAAATTTCTTGGTTTGTCATAATTCTTCTCCTTTACGGCGCGTGATTCTTGATAGAATGAGGGGTTTTGTTTGCAAAATCATAGTTTTTTCTCGTTCATTTTCAAAGTTGATTTTTGCAATCAACACAACATTTATCCAAATTTTCGTTATCGATATGAATATCCGGCAGTACAGACTGCTTTATATACCCACCTCTTATCATTTGCATATCATAGCACAATCCAAGCGAAATATAATCTTGAAGATAAGAGCAATAAACGTATTCTGACTCTATGTCTTCACGATATTTCTTGAATTCGCTTGTTAATTTGTTTTCCTCGCAATACCAATGGCAATAACGAATAACCGCTTGGTCATCCATTTCTTTAACTTTTATCATTTTGTATCGGTAGACACGATGCTTCGCAAAAAAATCTCTCGATATTTGAGCGAGAAGTTTATTTGGCATATATAACACCTCGTTTTGTTTACAAAATTATATTTTTTCTCTTAAATACTCATCCGCTTGTTCTCTGCTTGTAAAAACAATAATATTTTTATCATTGTACTTATCAAAAAGCGCCAACACATGCGGCCTCTGCTTTTCATTAAAGTTTTTTATAAACTCGATAAACTCCACGTCTTCTTCGGTTTCTATCCACGGCATATCGCTTCGCGGCTTTCCGCATCGCTCTTTGATGCCGTCAAGGCAAACATCTAACGGATAGTCAAGAAAAAACACCGTATCGCATGCCGCGAGCCTAAGCTCCATTGTCGAGCCGTAATTACCGTCAATAATCCACTCGTCTTTTTCAAGTGCATCTGACAAACGGTTATGAAAAAGACTTCTTTCTACCGTTGTTTTGTCTGCATTCCAATACATCATATCGAGATGATAAAGAGCAATACCCGTAATGTTATGTAACGCTCTTGAAAACGTACTTTTGCCACTACCGGGGCAACCGATTACAATAATTCTTTTCATATCATGTTTCTCTGCGAATTGGATTTTTCAGTTTAAATCAATACTTATTTCATACTTATCATCAATGAGTATATAGTTAAGATTATGCTTTTTGGCAAGTCTTAGTGTTTCGGCATTATCGAAAAGCACACTCTCTATTGTACACTCATCATCTAAGCGATTTTCAATAACGTTTGCATACCTCTTTATATCACCAAAATGGTTTTCTATATAAGCCTTACTCATAATAAGGCAGTAATATCTGATGTTATCAAGATACTCTGCACCAAAGTCCTTTTGCCAATCAAACGGGATATAACAGCCCTCAATAATCATATTTTGTTTGTTTTCAATGGAGGTTTTTATCATCTCACGAACAACCGGCCAGAGGTATGCACTCAGCTTACCGTCCTCACTCATAGGTGTCAGGGTTGTGTTGCCACTACGGATCAAACCCATTTTGAGATGGTCTATGGAGAGATAAGGATACCCATATTTTTCGAGCAGCTTTTGAGCAAGCGCGGTTTTCCCTGTGTGCGATGCACCGGCAATCAATATAATCATAGCTTTATCCTTTTAATCGTTTTTTGGCATTAGGCTTAGTTTAAGGTATAAGTATTCGTCTTAATAATTATACTATATAAGCAACTGTTATACAATACTATGGCGCAAATAAAGTAAAAAAAGGATTTCGTAACACACGAAATCCCTTTTTACTTTATATAAAAAATATTCTTTTCATGGTCTCTCTTGCGCTGCGGCTGATGCCTAAAAATATCAGCACACCGCCAAGTATAACAAACGTTACAAGCGGATAAAGCGACCAGCCTATAAACTTTACTCCCGCAAATGCTCCGCTCATCAAAAATTCAAGCAAAAGCATGAATCCCCCAAGCGCTATCGATGCTCCTCCAAAAATGAAAAGTCTGCCGCGTCTGAGGTAGTGCAGAAGTACAGCTACCGTTACAACAATAAGTGCAACACCGATTACGGCGGGGAGGGCAAAATTCCAGAACCAGCTGCCGCCGACTGCATAGTTTATGTACCACAGGTACAGTGCTGTTGCCGCAAAAACGCACGGAACGAATATCGTGGGGTTCGGCTTATTAAACCACTTCGGTAAAAACAGCGTTATATATCCAAGTATTATTGCTCCTACAACGTATCCCGACCACGTTACGCTATGATTAAACTGAAAATCACAGATAAGCGTTATGAGTATCGGCAAGAGAACCAACAGCGCAAAAATTATATGTACAAGCTTGGATTCCGCCTTGATTTTAGGATACTTACCGTTTGGATAAAGTCCCTCTTCCTTTATTATTTCTATATCCGGATGGCAGACCTTCGTTTTGCAAAGGGGGCACGCAGTTTCGCTTATTCCAAGCTCTGCTCCGCATTTAATACAATACATAATTAAACTCCAATTTACTCAAAATTACTCTGCAGCTTGACCGGCAGTGAAAACTCTTTTAAAACCTTATAAAAATTATATTCAAGATCGCTTTCACGTATATTACGGACAAGATTTATGTAAAGAGTGTCGCCGTATGATATAACACCGCAGTTGCTCGGGCACGTTGCCTGTACACCGAGTATAAAATCAAAGCGTTTGATATAAGGCTTCATTTCATCGGGTATGTCTGCTCTGCCAAGGTTTGACAGAGAGAGGCAGGATTTGCACTCACCAACAGTATCGTACACCGCTTTCATCACGAAATTCTTTATAAAAAGCGGAGTCAGCTTGAGCGCCATGATGCGCTCGCTCTGAACGTTGGCGGCAATCTTCATGCTCATCTGCTTTGGGGTTGCGTCAAGGGCGACGTGGTGGTGTATAACCTTGCAGATTTCCTCAAAGCTGTAACGGCCAAGCTTCGGCAGAATTTCGGGTGTGGTGTATAAAACGAAATTGCGAAGTGTTTTGCTTTCAAACAGTTTTCTTAAATTTACTGGTATCAGAACCTTTATCGGCCTGCGTAGCTTCTGCTGTGACACCTTTTGCTCCTGCATATTCTGAAGCGCCATCATCATAGCGGCGCATATAAACGTATTAAGGCTTACGTTATATTCGTGCGCTTTTTCAAGCGCCGCCTTTACCGGAATTTCAAAGCAGGTGAGGTTAATAAAGCCTTTTGCTTCGGGTGTACCCGAAAGATGCCATGCCGTGTTTTCCTTGCGTGATGCCAGGAGCTTGCCGGCATATTTCTGATAACTGTCCTCAAGCTCGGCATCAGACGGTTCCTCGTTTCTGTCAAGAACGCCGTGCGTTGCAGGTATGCTTATACCGTATTTCTGAGTGAGATATTCTGCGACAAGAGTTTTTAAGAAAACAAGCGCTCCGTTGCCGTCTGTCAGAGAGTGGAATATCTCTATTGCTATTCTGTTTTTATAAACTATAACTCTGAGCGCGCAGTTTCTCGTTTCTGCCTTTGTCATACGGGTAAGCGGATAGCTGTATTCGTCCTTTATCTTTACAGTATAGGGAAGCTGCTCAAGATAGTACCAGAAAACTCCGCGTCTGAGCCTGACGGCTATCGACGGGAAGCGGCTCAGTGTTACTTCAAGCGCGCTTTGAAGAATATTTCTGTCAACACTTTCACTAAGCGTCGCCGAAAGCCTGAACACGTTGCTCCAATTCTGACGGCGCGCCGCCGGGTAGATTTTGGCTGCGTTATCAAGCGGCAGCCAGCGCAGTTTTTTTGCCATATTATGACCTCAAAAAAGTTTGTGATTACACGGTTTTTACCGCGATACTGTTATATATTTCAACTTCTATATCGCTAAACTTATCTTTAAGGGTTTTTGCAAGATTTTTGCATACCGGGAACTCGGTATAATGATGTCCTGCTTCAAAAAGAGTCAGCGCCATGTCGCACGCGTCGGTAAGCGGATGATGACCAAGTTCGCCCGTAAGGTACGCATCTGCTCCAGCTTTTTCCGCCAACAGTATCTCGTCCTCCCCTGCTCCGCCAAGCACGGCAAGGCGCTTGATATCATTATTTCTGCCATTAAAATTAACATAGGGTGCAGAGAGCTTTTCTTTAATGTAGATAGCAAGCTCGTTTGCCCTCATAGTAGCCGGGAGAGTTCCAACTCTCCCCATAGGAGAGTTATTCTCACCAAACGCTTCAACATCTCTAAGTCCTAAAACTTCGGCAAGCGCATCGTTTACTCCGCCGCTTACCGCGTCGAGTCTTGTGTGAAACGACATAGCGCAAATACCGCAAGACATAAGCTTAATAAGCCTGTTTGATACACCCATATCTGTATTAAGAGCCTTTATTCCCTTAAAAATCAGCGGGTGGTGCGAAACGATGGTATCAAATCCCTTTTTATTTGCATATTCAATACAAGCATCTGTTATGTCAAGCGTTACAAGAAGCTTTTTCACATGATCTTCGGGTTTGGCACAACACATAAGCCCGTCGTTATCCCAATCGCACGAAAGGGATCGTGGTATTATTGTATCAAGGTAATCATAAAGTTCGCGCTTAGTTGGCATGATTATAATTCTCCTTATATTCAAGAAGTTCTTCAAGTTTTTTTTGCAGGTAGATTTCAGATTCTATATCAGATTTTGCTTGCAGCTTCGATTTCTTTTTGCCGTCAATCCTGCGCTTTACGGATAAGAGCATTCTCTCAAGCATGATAAAGTCCTCTTTAGCGGCATGGCCTTTTTTTATTCTATCTATATTAGCTCTTCCGAATATAATCTCATCACGCGTATATTCGTGCTTCTTTCCATCGTACTGTGCACATATAACAGTATAACATTTATCTGCCGCAACGGTTATTTTTTCGTCTATTATTTCAAAGCCGTTTTCAGCAAGGTATTCTCTTAACACCTCAGTCATTGTCATCGGCTGAAGTATCATGCGCACGTTATTATTTTTAACGTATTCGGATGCAGAAATTATACTGCATATCAGCTCCCCGCCCATACCCGCAATAACAATATCGTCAGGCCTGTATTCTGCGGCTTTGTCAAGTCCATCTGCACAAAGAGCCGTGATTTTATTAGAAAGCGCACAAAGCGCGATATTAGTCTTTGCTCTTTTTACCGGCCCTTCGTTTATATCAGAGGCTATTGCATAAGGTGAGATGCTTTTTTTTACAAGATATATCGGAAGATACGCATGATCGCTTCCTATATCTGCAACTATGCTTCCCTCTCTCACAAACTCTGCGCATGAAAGAAGCCTGTTATCAAGCTCGTTTGATGTGTTCATTTATTTAAGCAGCTTTTCAAAAGCTATCCTTTTAAGATTTCCGGGGTAGTAGACAGAGCCGCAGGCAACAAATCCGTGGCTTTCTGCCATATGGCGCATTATCTTATTATCGTGGTGCGTGTCAACCCTGAGAGAATCGCGTCCAAGCGCTTCGGCACGCTCTGTTGCGTATGTATATATCATATGGGCAAGACCCTGTCCGCGGTAGTTACCCGATATACATACGCGGTGCATTGCGGCATGGTTCCGGGTATCCGAAAGCCATTCGCCTCCCTCAAGATAATCGTATACCGGCTCATTCTCGGTATATATGGCAAAATAGCCTGCGATCTTACCGTTATCGTCGAGAACGTATGCTTCGGCGGTATTTACGTCGGTTTCTATTGCCTCTCTGTTCGGGTATCCGTCCTGCCACTGATTTATGCCCTGATTTTTCAAATATTCCTGTGCGCTTTTAACAACTGCCATTATACTGTCAATATCACTGTTAGTTGCGCATCTTACCTGTATCATAATGCTTTCCTTTCGAAAGTAAATGCAAAACGGGTGCGGCGCATATGCCGCACCCGTTTAATGCCGTCAAACTTACTTTGTTGCGAGGTAATCGTTTATCTTGGCAACGAGAGCGTCTGCGTCTGTTCCGTGAACGTTACATGCCGCTTCGATGCTTTCTCCTCTTGCGGAGGGGCAACCGAGGCAATGCATACCGATTTCAAGGAAAAACTGAGCAGTATCACGGTCGTAGTCGAGAACATCGCCGATTATCGAGTCCTTAGTTACTTCCATTTCTACACAAATCCTTTCAATATTTATTTCACATATATTATATCCGTTTTATACTATCTTGTCAACAGGATTTTGTAAATATCACTTGAAGTTTGGCGCTTAATATGTTATACTAGATATAAAGAAAAACACAGAAGGTTGGTGTATATTGATGGACTGTATTTTTTGCAAGATAGCTGCTGGGGAAATACCCAGCACAAAGGTTTTTGAAAACGATAAAATTCTTGCGTTTAACGACGTAAATCCACAGGCTCCCGTTCACATTCTCGTTATCCCCAAAGAGCACATCGCATCAGCTGACGGGATAAATGCAGATAACGCGCACTTAGTTTCAGAAATATTTAAAAATATCCCTCAGATAGCCGCTCAGGCGGGCCTTGAAAACGGCTACAGAATAATAACGAATATCGGAAACGACGGCTGTCAATCAGTTAAGCACATGCATTTCCACGTGCTTGGCGGCAAAAAGCTTGCTGAAAAAATGTGTTAAAAAAATATTTACAATAGACAAAATTCATTTTTTTGTGAAAAACTATTCAAATTTAAGAAATAGTATGTTATAATTATTATAGCAAGACAATCAGAACAGGAAAAATTTCGGAGGATTAAATTATGAGCGGTGAACTTGTCGGCGATATCAGTGTGATAGGTATGCGCGGTTGCGAAGAATTTGTCGCAAGAGTAGACAATTATCTCAAAGAATGGCGCAGAAGCGATGAGAGCTTTATAGTAGACGCTAAATGTCCGCGTTTCGGTTCAGGTGAGGCAAAGGGACTTGTAACCCAGTCGCTTCGCGGCCACGACGTTTATATTATTTCAGATTGCTTCAACTATGGCGTAACTTATGAAATGTACGGTCAGACTGTACCTATGAGTCCTGACGATCATTTTCAGGATCTCAAGCGCGTTATCGGCGCTATCGGCGGTAAGGCCCGCCGTATCTCTGTAATTATGCCGATGCTTTACGAGGGCAGACAGCACAAGCGTTCAACGCGCGAGTCACTCGACTGTGCGCTTGCTCTACAGGAGCTTGCGAAAATGGGCGTATCGAACTTCATCACGTTTGACGCTCATGACCCGAGAGTTCAGAATGCTATTCCGCTTAACGGATTTGACGACGTTCGCGCAACGTATCAGATGATAAAATCGCTTATAAAGTGCTATCCCGATATATCTCTTGAAAAAGACGATATCATGATGATATCACCCGACGAGGGCGGTATGGGCAGATGTATGTACTACTCATCTGTTCTCGGCGTCGACCTGGGTATGTTCTATAAGCGCCGCAACTACACGGTTGTTGTTAACGGCAAGAACCCGATCGAGGCCCATGAATACCTCGGAAAGAGCGTTAAGGGTAAGGACGTTATCATTGTTGACGACATGATCTCCTCAGGCGAATCGATACTCGACGTAGGACTTCAGCTCAAGCAAAGAGGCGCAAAGCGCATATTCGTATTTGCAACATTCGGACTTTTCTGCAACGGACTTGAGCTTTTCGACAAGGCATATGCAGACGGCACGATAACAAAGATATTCACTACAAACCTTATATACAGAACTCCCGAGCTTCTTACAAAGGAATGGTATGGTGAGGTTAATATGTGCAAGTATGTATCATATATTATTGACACTCTCAACCACGACTACACGATAAGCAAGCTTCTTGACCCTGTAACACGCATACATACTTTGCTTGACAAGCACAAAGCAGAGCTTGCGGCGAAGTAATAAGTAAAATTAAGAACAAAAGGCATCCGTTACTGACGGATGCCTTTTTTGATGGCTGAAATATTATTTAGCGCATAGATTCAGAAATGTTAAGAGCAAGTGCGGTTTTGTAGCCAATTTCAAAAGCCTTTTTTTGAGCAATATTCAAAAGATTTTCAAATTGTTTCTGTTCATCTTCACTAAGATGTTTTGAAAAATATTCTTTTAGAACAGGTTTTGCACCGTTATCAAGTATATACTGTGACTCTGACAAGTAATATAAATCTTTAATATCCATAATTAGTATCTCCTTAAAAGCTTAAACAGATATATCCCCGAACAGTAATGAAACGGAAGCTTTATAGCCAATATCAAATGATTCTTTGAGTGAAAGTGTTAAAAGCGTAGCAAGCAGGACACCTTCTTCTCTATCATCAATTCTATCTATCATGTTACAGATTTCCTTGACTTCTTTGATATTTATTATTGCCGTATTTGTTTGTTGACAATAGAATAAGTCGTCGAATTTTAACATACGTAACTCCCCTTGTTTATGAAATAAAAAAGTGCGTTCCGAGGAACGCACCGAAAAAGTGTATCCCTCATGTGCAGTATCAATCTAAGTTCCCAAACAAGGTATTAGAAAGTGAGAGAAAACACCTTTTACCAAAGTATTTTCCCTTGTTTGAGAAAAATTATTTAATTGATACTGCAAAAACATTATAACACAATATAAAAACAAATGCAAGTGGTGCTAATAAAAAATATCGTTTGTTTTACGGTGGGCGCTTTCTCTACGCGGAGAAAGTGCCCAAAGACGCGTATAAGGGGAAGGCGGTTTGCCTTGCCCTGTTTTCGTCAATTCGCATGAAGATTTCATAGACTTTATAATTTACACCCGTTGCTGTTGCTTTATAACACCGACGGAGGCAAATCCGCTGATTCTCCCCCTTATATATCCCCCTCTTGACCGTTGTGTAGTCTTCATATTTGTTAAATTTGTGCTCGAAATTGAGGGACTAAGAATTTTAGCCGAATTTTCACAAGAATCGGACTACTCACAAAGAAGCAATTTTATAAAGTAAACTGTTCAGACACCCTCAAGCAAGCACACAAGATAAGCTTTGCGGGCACAGAATGGGGAGTTATTGAGATGTACGTTCGTTAGAGGGGGTATTACTAAAAGGGGGAGATAAAGTGGAGGAGCCGTAAACAAAAGCTTCAGGTACGGGTGAAGATTTTGAGCTTTTGCAAGTATACCGCGTAATGCCTACGGCTACTACCCGTCCTCTCCCCCTTTTGGCGCATCTTTGGTGACTTTCTCTGCGCGGAGAAAGTCACACCCCCGTAAAGCGAACGGTTTTATCGGACAAAATATAGTGCCACAAATCGGACGACACCTCATCCACCGCTAACGCGGTCCCCCTTCCCCGTCTGGGGAAGGCTATATGGTCTCGCAAATCGTACATTCGCGCAGAGAAAGTAACGCCCCGTAAAACTAACGATTTTATCAGATATAATATAGTCCAATAAAGCCACTTGCAATGTAAAACCCTCTCCGTCAAAATCTCCGGTTTTGTCTCCTCTCACAAAAGGAGAGGCTAACACACGCTATTCATGTCCTTACTACCAACCTTTCACATAACAAAATCTTTGGCATATGATGAAAATACAGCAATATTTTCGAAAAAAGGAAGATTTTTTATGGCAACCGGTAACCTTATCGTTAGAGTAAGTACCGCAGGCGGTACTATACCGCTTGAGGGCGCTCTCGTTACAGTTTACGCCGCTGACGGTGGTGATAGCTCGATAATAGCAACACGAACCACCGATTCAAGCGGCAGGACAGATAAAATAGTTCTTGAAACTCCGCCGAAAGAGCTTTCCGAAACTCCCGACAACGGCGGCGTTCGTCCTTATGCTATATATAACATCGAAGTCAAAAGCGACGGATATTATGATGCATTCAACCTTGAGCTTCCCGTTTTTGACTCCATCACTTCTATTTTGCCCGTAAATATGATACCGCTTTCAAAATACAACTCTGAAGAAACAGAACCTAATATCGGAATCGACGTTACAGACAGAGAGCCGCCGCTTTCAAACGGAGGTGACGTTTAATGCCCGTATACATTTCCGAAACGATAACCGTACATCTCGGCGCTCCCGATGACACAAGCGCGCAAAATGTTACCGTACCTTTTATAGACTACATAAAAAACGTCGCTTCCAGCGAAATATACCCCACCTGGCCTGAAAGTGCTCTGCGTGCAAACATATACGCACAGATCTCTTTTGCTCTCAACCGCATATTTACCGAATATTACCGAGCACGCGGGTATAACTTTGACATAACAAACTCCACCGCAACCGACCAGTCTTTCGTTTACGGCAGAGATATATTTGAAAATATAGAACAAATCGTTGACTCTATTTTTGATGAGTACCTGAGACGTCAAGGCTTTGTTGAGCCTCTTTTTGCCCAATACTGCGACGGTGTCAGAGTAACCTGCGAGGGCTTATCTCAATGGGGAAGCGTAAGCCTTGCCGAAAGCGGATATACTCCATATGAGATACTTACAAATTATTACGGAAGTGATATTGACATAGTTCGCGACACACCTATTCTTCCGTTTGACGAAAGCTTCCCGCAAGTACCGCTAGAGATCGGATCGTCAGGTAATGACGTCACTCTTTTACAGTTAAGACTCAACAGAGTTTCAAACAACTATCCCGCCATACCTAAAATATACCCCGTTAACGGTGTGTTCGGTGTTTCAACCGACGAGGCTGTTCGAGAGTTTCAGGAAATATTCGGGCTTGCCGTTGACGGGCGCGTCGGCAAAGCAACGTGGTATCAGCTGCTCAGAATTTACGGCGGCGTAAAGAGGCTCAGCGAACTGCAGAGCGAGGGGATCACACCGGGCGAGATATCTTTAAAATATCCCGGCAGTCTGAGTGTCGGAAGCACCGGCGACCCCGTACGCATACTACAATATTTTATAAACGTTATCGCGCAAAGCAATTCGGCAATACCCGAAGTTGCAGAAGACGGAATTTTCGGGGAAGGCACGCGAAATGCAGTTATAGCATTCCAACGAACGTATGGACTGCCTCAAACGGGCGTTGTTGAAGAAAACACATGGAATACTATCTACAATGTTTACGAGGGTATTCTTGAAACACTTCCGCAGTATGCCGTTGCAGAAGATGTGATTCCATTTCCGGGAAGAGTGCTTTCGCTCGGTGTTGAGGGAAACGGCGTTAATGTTCTTCAACAGTATTTAAATGAGATTTCTGCAGTATACACGGAAATACCATCAGTCAGCGTTACAGATGTTTATTCAAGCGAGACCGAGGCGGCCGTCCGTGCGTTTCAACAACTTTTCGGTTATCCTGTAAACGGTATTGTCGGTGTTATCGTATGGGACGCTATCGCTGACCTCGTTTCGGATATACGAAACGGCAGCACAAGACGGGAAGGACAGTATCCCGGTTATAATGTAGGCGGAGGAAATATATGACATTGCAAGAAAATTACAATAATTCGGTTTTTGAGCTTCAGAGCTTTCTTCGTGAGCTTCATTTTGCAGGTTACCCCATAGACCTAATAATACCCGACGGCATATATGATGAGCCAACACGAAAGGCAGTTTCTCAATTTCAAAGCTATGAAGGCCTAAATGTTACCGGCATAGTTGACCGCGCAACCTGGGACTCCTTATACGGTGCATACCTCTCCGCTCTCTTTGAGCGCTCAAGGCCTAGCCCTCTTTACCCTTTTCCCGAACAGGAGGGGTACGTTTTATCTATGGGCGAAGTATCCGATATCGTACTTATCGTTCAGATAATGTTAAACTCCCTTTCGGCACATTACGATGACGTATATGCTCCGCCAACAGGTGTATATGATAGTGCCACGCGCGCTGCCATAGAGAATTTTCAGTCACACAATAACATTCCCACAACAGGACTTATAGATAAAACAACATGGAACCGTCTTGCTGAAGTATATAACAAGTATAATAATATAGTAACATAAAAACAAAAGCGTCCGAAAAGAAGTTTTCTTTTCGGACGCTTTTTAATACCGTTATTATCCTACGATACCCGAACGCTCGATACCCTGAATGAGGTATCTCTGACAGAACAGGTAAACTATAACGAGCGGGAGGATTATAAGAAGTCCGCACGTATTAAGGATAGCTGATTCGTAAAGCTGCTGACCTGCATATACGGTCTCCATTCCCGCAGGAATAGAAACTATGCTCGGAAGAAGCTTTATACCCGTACCGGTGAAGAACAGCGATGAATAGAAATTATCAGTCCACTGCCATGAGAATGAGAACAAGAATATTGTTATCATCATCGGGATTGACAGAGGAAGGATTATCTGTATAAACGTTCTGAACACACCGCTGCCGTCGATGTATGCTGACTCTTCAAGCTCATCGGGAACTCCGCGGAAGAACTGTCTCATCATGAAGATATAAAGACCGTTCTTGAATGCAAGACCGCCGAGCGAGAGAAGAGCCAGAGGCCAGTATGTGTTAAAAAGATTTATTGATGTAAAATCAAAGATCTTAAGCCAATCAAAGACTCCTCCGCCAAGGAAGTTGAATATGCCGAATACGTCAAAATACTTGAAGTGCATAAACATTGAAAGCTGGAGCGTCTTATGAGGCACTATCATCGTAAAGATAACAAGCGCGAATATAAGCTTAGAGCCCTTGAATTTGAACTTTGATATACCGTAACCTATAATACAGCATATAAACGTCTGAACAAATCCGCACAGAACTGAAAGTATCAATGTATTAAACATTGCTGAGAAATATCCGTTTTTGGATATTATCTGCGCGTACGTATCAAGCGTCGGATACTTTGGTATGAGCTTTACCGTAACATCTACAAAGTCTTCCATGCTCATAAATGAACCTGAGATCTTTGAGAAGAACGGATACAGGATTACGTATGAAAGTCCTATAAGAAGTACGAGTCTGAATATTACCCAAACTACGTTCTGTAAGAAGAAAAGCGAAAGGTACTTTGCTTTTAATCTTTCAAGAAGAGGGGTTCTTTCAAAGTCTACTCTTATTTTGTTTTTGGTTTCTTTTGTAACCTTTGGTGCCTGTTGAGCATTCATTGTTTTCCCCTCCTTTAATCACGTTTCTGATAGAATACAAACGCGCTGAGCAAGCCTGCAACCACACCTATGATGAGTATTACAAGCAAGAAGTACATCCAGGACATCGCACCTGATACAACGTCGTTGGTTGAGTATATGCCTGAAATATAGGTCATTACGCTGTTTGATTCCGATGTAAATGAGTCAATTACCGTATAGATCGCATTAACGAGTATCATCGGGCTTATCATGGGAAGCGTTATCTTCCAGAAGGTTTCCCAAGCCGTTGCACCGTCGATCTGACATGATTCGTAGATCGCAGGTGATATTGACTGAAGTCCTGCAAGGAATATAAGCATCTGTACACCCGAACGGTTAACTATGTTATAAATATCATTAATAAGTCCTATAACGTAGTCAACAAGCTCGCCGCCGACCTTCATATTCTCAAAGAGAACCTCAAAGTCCATAGCGGAAATGATCTGTGTTGCACCGCCGGTTGCGGCACCCGTTTCAATTGCTTCTTCGCTGTTCATATAGTTCATGAACACGTTATTTGATGCATCTATACTTTCAATAATACCGGTTGAAAGTATAACCGGTACGAAGAAGATCGCACGGAAGGCTGCACGTCCTACCATCTTCTGGTTAAGAAGCACCGCCATGAAGAGCGAGAAGATAACAATCGCAGGAATATCAAATACAAGCTGCTGGATACCTTCTGTAAGAGTCGGGACAAAGCCTGCCTCTTGGAAAAGCGCCGCCTGGTAGTTCGCAAGTCCTACAAATTCGAGGTTAAATCCTCCGCCGGGAATTACCTTTATCTCGTTAAAAGTAAAGGTTATCGAGTCAATTATAATAGGAAGATAAATTATTAAGAAGCTGAGAATAAACGGCAGCACGAATATATAACCTGCACGTGCTTTACGCTTATCAAGAGATGCATTACTTCTTTTCTTTTTGCTTACTGTCTTATTCATCTGATACATCTCCTTTCTCACTTGATCTTAACAAATCCGAGGCCTTCAACCGTATATGTTTTGCCCTCGAGTTCAACTGTTACATCAAAGCTGTTATAGTTAAGTATAAACTTAACACCGTTTGAATATGTAACAACCGCGATCTTACCCTCATCGGTAGTATACTTAGTTCTTACGTATCCTTCGGTTACTTCTTCCTTCTTTTCTGTCATTGCGATAGAAGCAAGATATTCTTCCTTATCAAGCGTTACAGCTAAAGGATCTCGTCCGCTCTTGCGAGCTTCAAGTCTCAGTTTCTTAAGAGCTTTCTGATACTTGATCTCATCTGCTTCAGCCTGTTCGATAAGAGCCTGCTCTACTTCGAGTCTGTCTGCTTCAAGCTCCTCTTCTGTCGGAACGCGTTCACCTAAAATGAATTCGTGACCGTCAATTGTTGAAGTCTGGCAATCGCCGATTGCTTCATTAAGTATACTGTATGCTTCAACAAGGTCATCATACCAAATATCAAAGCCAACGGAATAGTACTTATTGAATTCTTCAGATTCCTTCAGAAGCTTTGTGTTCTGATATGAAAGTGTAAAGTAAACACCTGCTCCGCTTTCAATAGACTTGAGTATCTGATAGTCTATATCGCCCGCCATATTAAGCGCACTTCCCGTGAAATTCTTATAGCCGTGAAGAACCATTCCCATGAAGGGTACTGATTCGCTTGTGCTCAAGTAATTACTAGAATCAAGCGGAATATTGAGATAATAATCAACGTATCCGAGAGAATATGCGTTTGCAGAGTCAGAAAGCACGTTTTCATAATCTGTACTGATCTGCTCAAGAGTTTCACGAGTAAGCTCTTTTACGTCTTCTCTGTTATACGGGTCCTTTTTGTTAAAGTCGGAGTTGAGATCACTTCCGAGAGTTGATACCGCAACCGAATTGTTGGAAAGCTTTGAATAGTTCTTATTAAAGCCGGCATAGAGATCGTCAAATGCCTTTGCAGATATTGCAAGTTCGGTTGTTCTCATAAAGCTCTGCATTGTTGAATCGTAAAGCTGCTTTGTGGAATAACGGTTATCCATCGTCTTTACAAGATCACTGTTTGAAATACCGTCAAAGCTCTTTGATCTCTTGAGATACGTGAAATCAAAGTCGGGGAAAACGAGTATTTCCTTTTCTTTTGCATAACTTACAAAATCTTTAAATCCAGAGTTTCCGCCAACCGCACCGTCAAACTTAACCTTATACGGTACTGTTGACACAAGACCTCCGTTTGCAAAGCCTGTTAATTTGTAGTTTACATTTGTAATATCAGCTTCTGCAAGCTTATCGGTCATAACCATGAGGTCTTCAAAGGTTGTAAGAGGCTCAAGAACTGTTACGGGGATCGAAGCAATTCTCTTTGTTGTCTCTATAGCTCCGAAGGATTCAATAAAGAGCGGAATATCTTCGCTCACGTCAGCCTCTGTGAGAGCTTCTATTTCGCCGCGCCCTTCAAGATATTCTCTGTAAGCCTTCGCCATACCTACATAGCTTGCTTCATAGGTATCCTCTGCTCCCGCTTTTTCTGCCACGTCTTCATCATTAAGCATGATGTACTTGATTCTGTAGCTACCTGTATATTTACGTTCTGATACTACCGTATGTACAGCATTACTGCCGCCTACGGTTATTGCTTCGGAAAGGTTGTACGAGTCTTTAGGACGGGGCGCAAATGACGTATACGCCGTAAAGTATTCGTGGAGTGACCCTCCGTTTTCAGCAGTTATTGTAGCAAGCGAGTCGCCTTCATTTATAACTGCCAAAAATCCTACCGAATCACCGGTCTTCTTATCGTTCTGGACAACTCCGTATACCGGCATATGCATTATTTCCTGATGAGCACCGCTTATCTTCTGATATGCATAGTCCTGGCCGTAAATCTTATTTGTTAAAGTAACTGATTTCCCTACGAATTCTGAGGGACGTATGATCGCACCGCTTCCGTCAGGAATAAGTATCTCACCGTCTTTTTGAGTAATACCTGCTCCAAAGTACGGGAGTATCTGAATATTATTGAGAGTATACACGGTTTCATCAAATCTGATACCGTTTGCAGGAAGTCTTACATCAAGATTTCCATCCTCGTCTATTGAATATTCAAGTGCCATTCTGAACAACGGGGGAGACTTATCCGTACCCTCGTATCCTGTAAGATCATGGTCAGCGTCAAGCATTTCAAAGGTATATGCCGGAGCATATTCCTTGATGTACTTTTCAAATCTGTCATATTCCTTTGCAGTTGCCTTAGGGTCGAATACGTAAACCGCCATCTGCTGTGTTATCGGCCATGTGTGCTTCATTTCCTTTATCTGACGGTCTGTAAGATCATCAGCATTAGGATCCTTCAGCGAATAATAGATGCTGAAGTCAAGCGCCGCAGCAGGATTTTCATTTACAAACGCAAGAATATTTTTCTCAAAGCTTTCCTTTGAGATGAGCTGCGGTACAAGACGGCGTGTTATCATTTCACCGAGTATATATTCAACACGCACACCCGTCTTTGTCTTTTTAACGTTAACCTGTTCTCTGAGAGCTGCGGACGAATAGCTGTCGAGCGTCTTTTCAGTTCCGTTATCTTCGTATTTGATGATAAGCTGGCTCATCAGCTGGTTCTTGATGTTTTCCGAGCCCTTTGCCGAACCTATATCATACGGGTTTGAAAGAAGAAGCTGCCCTGTTTTTGCATCAACAAAGCCGACTTCTCCCGATACACGGTCGACATAAAGCTTGCTGCCGTTTGATTCAAGCATAAGCTCCATTGAAGCAAGCTTTTCTTCTGCCGAATCAAATTTGAGTTCAAGATAATTTATCTCTTCATCTTCTGCGGCAACAACCGCTACTGTAAACATACAGAGAAGAAGCAGCACGGACAGAAATGCTCTTAGTATCTTATTTGTTTTCATATATCATTTCCCTCCCTCTGCTTACATTCGGTACGAAATTTCTGTTATTATGTCTGTTACAAAAGTTACAACCTTAGTTAAAAGTGTTGAGAACAGAAGTGCAACGAACATAATTATTGCCATACCAACTATTGTACCTATAGTCGTAAGTATGTTCTTCGAGAAAGTATAGTCGTGAGTTACCTGAGATGCAAAGAATACAAGCATTCCTGCCCAGGCAAATCCTATTCCTATAAGTAGATTTATAACAAGTGATTCGCTCTCAAGCGCAACGTTTGAATATACCGTTGCAGGAATTATGAACAGTGAAAGAGGCGCAAGCGCATAAGATGTAGCTATAAAGATGTCTTTAAAGCTTCCTTCACCGTCAAAGAGAGTTGTCAGACACCAGTTTGCCGTTGTCCAGAGTATTACCGGAACTACAACTGATATGATCTGTATAAATATTGTTGAATAGCTGTCACGCGGGTTAAATATGTAGCCCGTACCTATCGCCTGATAGAAGAACGTGATTATCGTTACGGCGATCCAGAAAATACCGCCTCTGATAGAGCCTCTGTATTCATGCTTGAGATCCCAGAAGCCGTCAAACGGATGGAATATCAAGTGGAAGGTATAAAGAAGTTCTTCCTTGAAGCTCTTGCGTCCGACCTTAAGCGAGGTTGCCTTATTTATCTTCGCTGCATACTTGAAGAAAAGTACTACGAGGATTATAAGTGCTACCGCTCCGATAGGAATAAGAATAAAGAACTTGGAGATCCATTCTTTTCTTATTTCCTTAAAGGATTCCGAATAGTTTGAAGTATCATACGCTGATTTGTAGAAATCCATCGCTTCTTCGTACTCAGCGCTTCTGTATAGGCTCTTACCTATACCGATATATGCAGAGTCGAAGTTATTATTTCTCTGGAGGATATCCTGCCAATAGTTGATGGTCTCGTCATATTTTCTTTCATTTGTGTTCTTTATAGCCGAGATAAGCAGATCACCGTATTCAGTTCTTCTGAACTTTGTTATATTAAGCGAGCTCTTATCTAAAACAAGTATGTCATCGCCGAGATAGGATATAGCCTTTATAGAAGCAATGTTACCAAGCTGTGTACCGCTGTCGCCGAAAATATGAAGGAGATTTCCTTCCTCATCGTAAGTGTACACCTTACTTCTCTTTTCATCGACAATCGACCATGTTCCTTCGGGTCCTACCGCAACGTCTATGATACGTGAAGGACCTGTTATCGTTGCCGTGGAAAGGTTTGATACGTTTACTTCACCTCCGGGTCCGAAGAAGCCGTTACGCTTCATTATATCCGTACCCTTTGTATTGAGAAGCTTTACAGGAGAGTATTTGCTGTCCTTGCTGGTAATAGCACTCTGCTGAGATGATTCATCAATACTTGATGTTGTTACGTATATAAAGCCGTTATCATCCATGGCTATATTATTGTACTCTGTTGATACATACGCCTGGGTCTGCGCGCGCTGTTCATCTGTCATGAATCTTCTCCAGAAGATATCAAACGCGCTGATCGTTACCTGCTGAGCTCCAACGAAGCCCTGGAATACACCGTCTTCGTTTATCGCGATAACGCCCATGTATGTTGTTGTTGATACTACATAAATTCTTCCGTATTTATCAACCGCAACTGCTTCAGGCTTGTATATTGAGTTTGCAGGGAAAACGTCCGCATCGGGCTCTTCTATTGTTTTATAGAAGCTGCCGTCTAGGTTGAACATTACTATTCTGCGGTTATCAGTATCCGCAACGTATATCTTGTCGTCTGTAACGAATACGCCGGAAGGTCCCGCAAGTGAGTCCGGAACGCCCTGATTATTTGTAAATTCGCTGATTATGAACTTTACGTTGAAATATTCGTTCATAACGATAATCTGATTAGGTGAACCCAGAACAAGGTATATATTATTGTTCTTATCAACAAACAGATCTCTCGGGTCAACAATATCTATTGCCTTACCTTTGTATGAAAGGTTTGACGAATCTATGATACTGTCGGGCACGTATGCATCGGGAGAAACAAGTGCAAAACCGTCGATAGAATACGTATACGTTGAATAAGGTGTTATAGCATTTACCGGAAGCGCACCGAGTAGCATAATAAGGCAGGCGGCAAAAGCAATGATTCTTGTAAACTTTTTCATTCTTATACCTCCTTAATCCTTCATACCCGATGAGCCCATCGTTTCGATGATGTTGCTCTGCGAAATTACAAATACCGAGATAGGAACAAGCATCATTATAACTGTTGACGCCGCACCGGCACCGGCACGCTGAATACCGCCGGCAAGTATCTGTCCAATAGCGTAGTTGAAGGTCTTGAGCTGCTCAGACTGAATATAGATAGACGAACCGGTATTCCAGAGTCCCTGGAAACAGTAGATAATAAGTGTAAGCCATGCAGGCTTAACCATAGGCATTGCTATCGTTAAAAATGTATTGAATTCAGTTGAACCGTCAAGACGCGCTGATTCGAGCACCGCATCTGTAATATTAGTCTCCATGAACTGCTTCATGAGGTAAAGACCGAGAGACGTACACCATGCGGGAACTATTATCGCAAGGTAGGTGTCTACCCAGCGAAGCGTGCTCATCGTGATAAAGTTACATATACCTGTTACGGTTGCATGGAACATAAGTGAGAGTACAACTATCTCAAACATCCATTTTCTGCCCGGGAACTTGATCTTTGAAAGCGCATATGCTGCGAGTGACGAAAGGATCAGGTTACCGGCTGTACCTGTAACTGAAATAAATACAGTATTAAATATGTATCTTGAAAAAGGTACCCACGAATCGCCCATAAGCTTAAAGAGGTCTGAAAAGTTTTTAAGCGTCGGGCTGATAACGTAAAATCTGGGGGGGAACATCCAAAGCTCGTCAAGGGGCTTTAGCGACTGCATTACTACATAAAGCATCGGAAGGAACATGAACGCACCCATGAGAACGAGGAATATGCTAATACCAAGGTCTCCTCCCACAGAACGGTTGAGGACGACTTTATGTTGTCTTGTTCTAAGCTTTGCCATATTAGTCCCCCACCTTCGAAAGTAATTTCTTGATAACAAGGTTAGCTCCCACCATTATAGCGAAAAGTACAACCGCTATCGCAGAAGCATATCCAAGTTCAAAACGCTGTCCGCCATAGTCTTCAAGATGATGC
>SVSR01000023.1 GCA_015064205.1 Oscillospiraceae bacterium | reverse complement strand
ATCCTATCGGAGCGCATGAAAGCGGACTTATCGGCGAGGACCCCTGCGGTATCCCGAACAACCTGCTTCCGTACGTTGCTCAGGTTGCTATTGGTAAGCGCGAGTGCTTAAGCGTATTTGGTGACGACTATAATACTCACGACGGCACAGGTGTCCGTGACTATATTCACGTTGTTGACCTTGCAGATGCACACCTTAAGGCGCTTGATAAGCTTCAGACGCTTGAGGGCATTGATTACTACAACGTAGGTACAGGTAACGGATATTCAGTTCTTGATATTGTAAAAGCCTATGAAAAGGCAACGGGCCTTAAAGTAAACTATAAGATAGCTCCCCGCCGTCCCGGTGATATCGACGAATGCTATGCTGATCCGGCAAAGGCATACAAGGAGCTTGGCTGGAGCGCTAAGCGCGGTATTGAAGAAATGTGCCGCGACAGTGCAAATTGGCAGGCTAAGAATCCCAACGGATTTGATGAATGCAAATAAGAAAGGAATACATAACCATGACTTTCGAAAAAAATTTATTCGGAAAGCTTCCCACGGGCGAGGAAGTTTATGCATATACCTTTAAAAATGAAAAGGGTGCATCTGCAACAATACTTACGTATGGCGGCATTATAAACAAGCTCTGCGTACACAACCGCGACGGCAAGCTTTGCGACGTTATCTGCGGCTTTGACGACCTTGAGGGATATCACGTAAATGCCGGCGCATACTTTGGCGCGCTTATCGGAAGATACGGTAACCGTATCGGAGGCGGCAGCTTTACACTTAACGGAAAAGAATATACTCTTGCAAAGAACAATAACGGTGTTGCAACTCTTCACGGCGGTCTTGTTGGTTTTGACAAGAAAATATGGGTTGCAGTACCCTTTGTTGAAGCAGACAAGGCAGGTCTTGAGCTTACGCACGTAAGCCCCGACGGCGATGAAGGTTTCCCCGGCGAGCTTACAGTAAAGGTAACATATACCTTTGATGAAAACAGTGCTCTTACTATCCGCTATGAGGCAACAACGGATGCAGATACGGTAGTAAACCTTACAAACCATGCATACTTCAATCTTTGCGGATACGGATTTGGAACAAACGAAACTCATTATATGATGATAGATTCTGACTATATAACAGAGGTTGACGGAACGCTTCTTCCTACAGGCAACAAGTATGCCGTTGAGGGAACGCCGTTTGACTTCAGAACGCCGAAAAAGATCGGCGACGGTATCAACGATACAAGTGATCCTCAGATCAAGCTCGGCGGCGGCTTTGACCACAACTACATTCTCAAATCAGACGGCAGCATAAAGAAGGTTGCTGAAGTTTATGCAGAAGAAACCGGCATCGTTATGAGCGTATGCACAAATCAGCCCGGTGTACAGTTCTATGCAGGTAACTTTATGAAGGACAAATATCCCTTCAAGGGCGGAGCAAAGCAGATGCACAGAGGAGCGTTCTGCCTTGAAACTCAGCACGCGCCCGACTGCCCGAATCATAGCGAATTTGAGTCCACCGTACTCAAGCCCGGTGAAAAGTACGACTATACAACAGTTTACGCTTTCTCAGTAAAGTAAAAGCCAAACCCTAAAAGCGAAAAACAGATGAGGAGACCGTTTTATATAAAATCGATCTCCTCATCCAGTGTTTTTGCATAGTTATAAAACAAGGATACTATAAAATAAAATTGGAGAAAATATGTCCATAGCAAACTTGTTGCTTCAGGCCGCGCACGTTCATGAGCACAGCGGCTTTGATATTGTTCATATAATAAGCGATACGCTACTTCACAGCATAAGAATGCTGCCTCTTTTATTTTTAGCCTATCTTATTATTGAGATAGTTGAGCATAAGGCGGCAGATAAATTAAGGAAAGCGCTTGGAAACAACCGCGGCGGAGTAGTGGGCGGAGCAATTCTCGGCCTTTTTCCCGAATGCGGATTTTCTGTTGCAGCGGCTAATCTCTATTCAGAGAGGCTTATCGGCGCAGGAACACTTGTTGCAGTTTTTATCGCTACTTCTGACGAGGCACTGCCGATACTTTTATCCATGCCTTCTTCGGCGCGCTTCTTTTTACCTATGCTTATAATCAAGCTTGTTTGTGCTATAACAGCAGGTTATCTGCTTAACGGCATAATTAAGCTTGCTTTACATAAAGAAAAAGAGCATCACCATGCTCATGAACACTCTCATCGTCATGGTCACGAACACGTGCATGCGGCAGGTGAGCACCACCACTGCGAATTCTGTGATTCAAATGAGGGGATTTTCAAAAACTCGATCAAACGTACGCTTACAACGGCGCTTTTTATAGTTGTAACCGTGTTTATCTTCCACAGTATAGTTTCGCTGGTTGGTGAAGATACGATTGAGGGTATAATGGAATCTGCAAAGTACTTCCAGCCTTTCATAACGGCTCTTATCGGGCTTGTTCCGAGCTGCGCTGTAAGCGTGCTTTTAACAGGCTTGTTTACAGAAGGTGTAATTTCCTTCGGCGCGCTCGTCGCAGGTCTGTGCGCGGGGGCGGGAGCCGGAATTGCAGTACTGCTAAAATCGGGAAGAACCTTTAAAAACAGCTTCTTTATCATCGGTTATATCTGGTTGTTTGGCTCGCTTGCAGGGCTCATAATATCATTTTTTGCATAATTTGCGGAGAGAATAATGCTTGAAAAATTAAAAGAGGTCAAGGCACGCTTTGACTTGATATCTGACGATATCTCAAACCCCGAGATAATAAGTAATAATGAAAAATATACCGCTCTGATGCGTGAGCATAAGCAGCTTACACCGGTTGTTGAAAAATACACCGAGTATCTTAAGTGTGAAAGCGATATGCTCGGAGCAAAGGAGCTTGTTGACGATAAACGAGCCGATGCTGAGATGCGCGAGCTTGCAAGCGAGGAGTATTATTATTTAAAGGACAGGCTTGCAGAGATACTCGAAGAGCTTAAAATACTACTTCTTCCGCGAGATCCGAATGACGATAAGAACGTAATAGTTGAAATTCGTGCAGGAGCCGGCGGAGAAGAAGCAGCGCTCTTTGCATCGGTGCTATACCGCATGTATACGATGTATGCGCAAAAATCCGGGCTTAAAGCTGATCTTTTGTCTGTAAATGAAACGGGACTCGGCGGCTTTAAGGAAATATCCTTTTCGCTTTCGGGAGAGGGCGCATATTCAAAGCTTAAGTTTGAAAGCGGCGTGCACCGTGTTCAGCGTGTTCCCGAAACGGAATCATCGGGAAGAATACACACGTCAACTGCAACAGTCGCAGTTTTGCCTGAAGCAGAGGAGGTTGAGGTTGAAATAAATCCCACAGACCTTGAGATAGAAACTTGTAAATCGAGCGGTGCGGGCGGTCAGCACGTCAATAAAACAGAATCTGCCATAAGAATTATCCATAAGCCGACGGGCATGGTTGTTGAATGTCAGGACGAGAGAAGTCAGCATAAAAACCGCGATAAGGCGATGAAAATATTGCGCACACGTCTTTATGACATGAAGCTTCGTGAGCGCGACGAGAAGATAGCAGGCGAGAGAAAAAGTCAGGTCGGTACAGGAGATCGAAGCGAACGTATACGCACCTACAATTTCCCGCAGGGAAGAGTGAGCGATCACAGAATAGGCTTGACGCTTCATTCAATAGAAACGTTTATAAACGGCGATATAGACGAAATGATAGAAGCGCTTATCAGCGCCGACACGGCTGAAAAGCTCAAAGGGTCCGGTGGGCCGGACAGCCAAAGCGCGCGTGAAGTCTGAGTGGCTTCAAAGCTTCGACCCATACCCAATCGTTTGTTAAAATTTGTAATGTTGATAATACGAGTACAAAGCAAACGATTATAGATACAAACGAACGCCAAGAGGGGGATATATAAGGGGGAGAATCAGCTGATTTGCCTCCGTCGGTGTAATAAAGCAAAAGATACGGGTGTAGATGATAAAGCTGAATAAAGCTTTAAGCGTATTGACGAAAACAGGGCAAGGCAAACAGACTTCCCCTTATACGCATCTTTGGTTACTTTCTCTGCGAAGAGAAAGTAACACCCCCGTAAAACGAACGATTTTATCAGACATAATTCAGCCTATCAATTACCGGACAATAAGACATAATAAAATCCATCAATAAGACATACATCTAAAGGAGAAGCATCAATGAAAACCGAAATTGCACGCATAGGCAATAACGCTTTGGAAAATGAAAAAATACTTGCCCATGCTGCAGAAATAATAAAATCGGGCGGACTTGTTGCATTTCCTACCGAAACTGTGTACGGACTTGGCGCAAACGCGGTTGACTCTTATGCGGCGGAAAAAATATACTCGGCAAAGGGCAGACCTAGCAATAATCCGCTTATAATTCACATTGCATCTGCACTTGATGTTGACAAATATGCGTGTGTAAACGATAAATACGCGCTATTGGCTGAAGCATTTATGCCGGGCCCTGTTACGGCAATACTGAAAAAACGCGATAATATACCGATGAGCGTTACGGGCGGACTTGACAGCGTTGCAGTACGCGTGCCGTCACACCCTATTGCACATAGACTGATTGAGCTTTCAGGAGTGCCGATAGCCGCGCCGAGCGCAAATACGTCGGGCAGACCAAGCCCAACGTGTGCTACCCACGTTATCGAAGACCTTGACGGAAAGATCGATATGATAATAGACGGCGGACAGGTTGAAATCGGCCTTGAGTCCACTATTGTAAAGCTTGACGGAGAATACCCCACGCTTCTCAGGCCGGGCGGAGTTACGCTTGAACAGCTCGGCGCTCTTTTCGGTGAAGTTAAAGTGGACAAGGCGGTAACGCAAAAGCTCTCAGAGGGAGAAAGACCGCTTGCTCCGGGAATGATGTACCGTCATTATGCTCCGAAGTCTCCGCTTGAGCTTTTTGACGGAAGCGACGAAGACTTTTTCGAATTTATAACGTCTATTAAAGATAAAGAAAAAATTGCAGTTATAGCATATGACGAGGACATTCAGACACTTATAAAAGCGGGTGTCGGCAGAGATAACATACTCTCGCTTGGTAACTCTGAAGATATAAAGTCGCACGCGGCAAGGCTTTTTTCGCTGCTTCGCGAGTGCGATAAACACGATTTTGAGAAAATATACTCGCGGCTTCCTTCAAGAGAGGGAATATCGCTTGCGCTTTATAACCGCATTATAAAGGCGGCAGGATACAGGGTGATATCGTGATAAGGCGCACCGTATAAGATAAATTACAGAAAGGCACGGGTCAGTTAAATGGCTAAACAGAGAAAAAAACAACAACCGTCACATATATCAAGCGGTAAGGCGGCAGAGGTAACTAATCAGTTTATTACCGATACTATCGTTAAAAACTTCATGCCGTATGCAATGTATGTAATACGTGACCGTGCCATACCTGAAATTGACGGATTCAAGCCATCGCATCGTAAGCTTCTTTATACTATGTATAAAATGGGGCTTCTTACAGGCGCTCGTACAAAAAGTACCAACGTAGTAGGTTCAACAATGAAACTCAATCCGCACGGCGATGCGGCAATATATGAAACACTCGTACGCCTCACGCGCGGAAACGAAACGCTTCTTCATCCGTTTATAGATTCAAAGGGAAGCTTCGGTAAGCAGTACAGCCGTGATATGGCATATGCGGCATCGCGTTATACCGAGGTCAAACTTGATCCGTTTGCGGCAGAGCTTTTCGGCGGTATTGATAAAAACGCCGTTGACCTCATAGATAACTATGACTCTACAATGCTCGAGCCGACGCTTTTGCCAACGTCTTTCCCAAACATTCTCGTTTCGCCTAATCTCGGAATAGCCGTCGGTCTTGCAAGTAACATATGCTCATTTAACCTGGGCGAGGTATGCGACGGCGCTATACAGCTTTTAAAGAGCCCTAACACAACAACCGAAAAAATGCTTGATATAATAAAGGCTCCCGATTTTGCAGGCGGCGCGCTTCTTATATACGACAGAGAAGCGATGAAAAACGTTTATGAAACGGGACGCGGACCGGTTAAGCTTCGTGCGCGCTATTCTTATGACAAAGCGCAAAACTGCATAGACGTAACGCAGATACCCTATTCAACGTCAATAGAGCAGATAATGAACACCATAGCCGATCTTATAAAGATCGGTAAAATAAAAGAAATAACCGACGTTCGCGATGAAATCGACTTGAACGGCTTTAAGCTCACGATAGACCTCAGACGCGGAACAGATCCGGACAAGCTTATGGCAAAGCTTTTCAAGCTTACCTCGCTTGAGGATAATTTCTCCTGCAACTTCAACGTGCTTATCGACGGCTCTCCCCGTCAGGTAGGCGTTGTTGAGATACTGAGAGAATGGATAAAATTCAGAAGTGAGTGCGTAAAGAGAGAGCTTTCGTTTGAACTTGACAGATGCAGGGACAAGCTTCATTTGCTTCTCGGACTTGGTCAGATACTTCTCGACATCGATAAAGCCATAAAAATAATCAGAGAAACCGAAAGCGATAAGGACGTAATCCCCAACCTCTGCGAAGGTTTCTCAATAGACGAGGTGCAGGCAGAATATATAGCTGATATCAAGCTAAGACACCTTAACCGTGAGTATATACTCAACAGGATTCAGGAAATTGAAAGCCTCAGAAGCGAGATTGACCGCCTCAAGGGTATTATAGGAGATGAACTCAAGCTTCGCTCTTATATATCGGATCAGCTTAAGGACATAAAGAAAAAATATGCTGTTCCGAGAAAAACTCAGATAGTGTATGCAGAAGATATAGAGGTGTTCGACGAAGAAGAGGAGATCGAAAACTATCCTGTTCATGTTGTTCTCACGCGCGGCGGATATTTCAAGAAGATAACCTACCGTTCGCTTCAGGGTAACGACGAGCATGCTCTGAAGGACGACGATGAAATACTTTCCACGTACGATACGGAAAATATTGCCGAAGTCTTGTTCTTCTCAGACCGCGCACAGGTATACAAGGCAAAAATATCCGACTTTGATACCACCAAGGCGTCTGCTTTGGGTGACTATATTCCTGCAAAGCTCGGCTTTGACCAAAGCGAGCGTGTTTCGGGTATGGCTGTTATTAAGGGATATGACGATGGCGACATGATGGCGTTTATCTTTGAAAACGGCAAGGGCGTTCGCGTTTCTATGAAAGCATATGAAACAAAAGCAAACCGAAAGAAACTTACAAATGCTTATTCAGATGCATCTCCCATTGTTGGTGTCTTCCATATAAAGCCAAAGGAAGACCCCGACATACTTCTTGTAACAAACGATAAGCGCGGTATGCTTATAAAATCTTCTCTTATAGTTGAAAAATCAACAAGAAGCGCGTCGGGCGTTACGCTTGCAAGCCTGAAGGGCGGTAAGAAAATAGCTGACGCACGAACGGACTACAAGAAAAAATACCCTAAGGGCGACAGCGTTCGCAAGATAAAACTTCCGACAACTCCGGCTTCAATGAAATAATCTAACAAAACTGTCAGAAAATATTCATAAAAATACTATTGCCAATAGTCGAAATTTCTGATACAATATAGATGTATTTATTTTCTTTTGGTGAAAAGGAAACTGTAACATGAAAACAAGAACGATAATACTCGCGCTTGCAAGCGCACTAATAATAGGAGTCGGCGCCTATGCCGTATACGGCAGCGGCGACTTTGATCTTACAAATGACCCGCTTGTTTCGCTCAGCTATTTAAATGAAGTGTTCTGGCCTAAGATAGAAGAAGCTATTGAAGATGCCGGAGGCTTTGTTGACGGCGGCAGAGATGACGACGAGGAGAGCTCAGCTGATCCCATGCCCGTTGTGCCTGCTAACGAATATGAAGTACTGCATCTTGTAAAGGGCGATATAGTGCTTGCAGATACACCCTGCGAAATAATACTTCGTTCGGGAAGCGCAAATGCATACCTTTCGGGAGGCGAATCAGGTATTGCCGACCTTACTGCAGGTGTTGACCTTAAAGAAGGCGAAGCGCTTGCGGCTAACCACCTTCTGCTCGTTCCGCGCGGCGGCGACGGCAGAGGCTTTAAGGTAGAGTCGGATGAAGTATACATAATGGTGAGAGGAGGTTTCTCGATTGTCTCAGAATAAATCTTCTCGAAAAAAGGGCACATTGGCTAAAAGAGTTCTTGTATGGGTGCTTGTGGCGCTGATGGTGCTTGGCACGGTAGTGCCCTCTCTTCTCTGGATATTCACACTTGATTCAAGTGCAGCATATGACACGCATACGGACGATACTATCGTCCGTATCGGTTTATTGTACGGCACAAGCGTAGTGCCTGCATTCCAGACACGCTCGCCGTATGGATTTACGGTGTGCAGCGTTGATAAGGAAAGCGATGAGGTTACAGAGCTTTATACGCTTTCGGACGTTAAAACGATTGAAACTACCGTTGATAAAAACCTGCTCTTGCAGGGCGGCGACTATATTCCTACTTCAAAAAAAGGTGATATAGGAGCATATCACGTTATGCTTGATATGCCGCTTACACTTGACGAAATGTATCTCGCTATGCACATAGCGGTGGATAACGGGTGCGATGCTCCCATGATAGCGTCATATATCGACGGCGCTTATTACCTGCTTGTCGGCAATTTCAGCGACGAAGACTCTGCATGGAGTTACATTGATTCAGCAGGAAACATATTTGAAGGCTTTGAAGTTAACAAGGAACCCTGTGAGGAGCTCACGGTTTTATCGCCGAGTGAAACCGCGCTTAACCTTATCGATTATCAGACCAATATGATAGTTTTCCGTTATGACGGTAAGGACTATGAAGAGCTTGGACTTATGGCGATAGATTCGCCTGACGATGAGCGCGCATATCTTCAGACACCAGCTAACAAGCTTTACGACGGAGTTTTTGTTTTTTCACGCTATGAAGATGGTGTTGAACTTGTAAACCTTATAGGACTTGAAGACTACGTAATGGGCGTGCTTCCTTATGAGATAAGCAACTCATGGCCTCTTGAAACGCAGAAGGCGTTTGCCGTTGCTGTCAGAAGCTATACTGTTAATACCGCAGGAAAGCATGCTAAAACATATGAGTTTGACCTCTGCAATACAGTATGCTGTCAGGCTTATAACGGAGTAAGAAACATAAACGATACTGTCAGAAAGGCTGTTAAGGGAACACGCGGACAAGTTCTTGTCAGCCGCGACGGCGAAATAATCACGACCTATTACAGCGCAGTTGCAGGCGGTACGACCGTCAGCGCGCGTGAAGCATGGGGAGGCTCGGGAAAGAGCTACCTTTTGGCAAAGCCAACACCGTGGGAAGACTACAGCAGTCATCCGAACGGCACATGGAAATGGAGCATATCTCCAAGTGATCTTGCAGAGCTGCTGATCTCAAAGGGATATAACACAATAAAGGGAGATATAGTTGACGTTCATGCTGAGTATGCAGACGATTCGCTTTACGTGTATAAGCTAACGTTTACAGATGAATACGGCAACGAGGCCCAAATAAAAAATACTGATACAGTCCGTTCAAAACTGTCACCTAATCTTAAAAGCGCGAATTTTGTCGTAGGACAGGGAAGTGTTACAATAAACGATCCCGCATTTGGCAGCGAGAGCGAGAAAAGAATGTTTTCAAGGCTTAGCGGCTCAAAGATATCATACATAAACTGGACAGAGCCGATGTGTGTTGCCACCGCCGACGGCGAAGGCTATACATGGGCAAGTGTGGACACACCCGTTATAACGGCAGATGGTGAAATAGAATACGTCGACCGCAGTATAAAGATAAGAGCAGACAAAGGCGACGACTTTATTTTCGTCGGACGCGGATGGGGACACGGAGTAGGACTTTCTCAGGTTGGCGCATACAGCCTCGGTCTTCAGGGATTTGATGCCGAGTTTATATTAACGGCGTATTTTGCGGATACTCATCTTGAGTATTATTCAGATATGTTCGGCGAAGAAAAAGAAGATGATGCACAAGATACCGAAGAAGAAACCGAGGTATACTCTGAAAAAGAAGATCCTGAGGACGAAGAATACGAAGACGAAGACGACGGCTGGATAGACTGAAAATATACCGAGAAAAGGCACCCGAAAGGGTGCCTTTTTAAATTGAGTCGCAACAATGAAGGGAAAGTTATAAAATAATACCTGCATCACGCAGGTCATCGTCTGTGATCTTTTGGACGGTGCGTTCAAAATCATCAATATAATCATGTAACCAAACAGATATTTGGCTGTTAACACTTCTGCCGTTAAAATTTGCTATATAACGGACTTTATCAAGCATATCAGAGTTGATACGGAAATTAAATCGCTTTATATTAGTCATTCTTCTCATCCCCTTTCATAAAAAAGTCATTGAACCACTTTTTTATGCGCGCAAATAAAAAAGTGCGCTCCAACGAGGGAACGCACCGAAAAAGTGCTTTCTCCTCGTTGTTGCGACACAAGTTTCCTAAATACACAATTTGGGTATAAGTGAGAAGAGAAAGCAACCTTTTACCAAGGTATCTTTCCCAAAATGTATAAATAGTATTAACTTATGTCGCAAGCATATTATACCATAGTAAAAAAACAAATGCAAGCATTTGGCCCCATAAAATAAATAATTATGATTAAAATTAACAAAAGGCTCCCCTTTTTAAAGGGGAGCTGGCACCGAAGGTGACTGAAGGGTTTGAAAGAGGTAAAACTGCAAGCAGACTGAAACCCTTCCACCGCTAACGCGGTCCCCCTCCCCTTTGGAAAAGTGGAGGCAATAACGGGAAATACAAAACATGAAAATGCACTCTGATCAGAGTGCATTTTCATGTCAAGTTTCCCTGTATCCGTCAAGCTCTGCCTTACATATCGCCTTGAATATGCGGTGCTTGAGCCCTCTGTGATTATCGATCTCAAGCTTCTTTAAAAACTGCTTCATATCCTCGCGCTTTGTCGCTCCGTCGGCAGGGCATGGCGACTTTACAACGGGCAGCTTTGACTTTGTTGCAAAATATCTAACGTCCTTTTCGGGCGCGTATATCATCGGGCGTATCATCGTAAGCCCCTTTCTGTCAAGATAAGTTACGGGCGAGAACGTACCGAGCCTGCCCTCGTGAAAAAGATTAAGCATAAAGGTTTCAAGAACGTCATCATAGTGATGTCCGAGTGCAAGCTTGTTGCAGCCAAGCTCAAGCACAGCGTCGTGGAGCGTGCCGCGGCGCATACGCGCGCAAAGCGAGCAGGGATTTTTTTCCTTTCGCACGTCAAAAATAACGTGAGAGATGTTTGTGCGTACAATTTTAAGCTCGACCCCAAGATCATTACAGAATTTTTCAACAGCTGAAAAATTCGCGCCCTCAAAGCCCATGTCTATCATAACGGCATAAAGTTCATATTTTTTAGGATAAAATGTCCGAAGATCAGAAAGCGCCGCCAGAAGAGTCAGCGAATCCTTTCCGCCCGATACACCGACAGCGATCCGATCTCCCTCTTCTATCATATTATAATCGTCAACCGCACGCCTTACAAAGCTCAGTATTCTTCTGATGTTTTCCAAATCAAATGCTCCTTTATATAACAAAACTGCCTGCGTTTTCATATATTGATACAGAAAAAACAATAAAGAAAGGCAGGCACAAATTATGCCGATTAAAATCTATATTGATATGGGTCACAATCCCACAAATCCGAACGCCGGCGCCGAGGGTAACGGCTACACCGAGCATCAGATAACCTACGACATAGGCCGCAGACTTGCCGCACTTTTAAATGCCAACCCCGAGTTTGAAGCCCGCACGTCGCATAACTCTCCAACACAGGTGCTTGGCACAAGCAACTCAACAAGCCTATCCACACGCGTTAACGATGCAAACTCATGGGGAGCAGATTACTATATAAGCCTGCATACCAACGCAAGCACGAACGCAACCGCATCTGGCGTTGAGGGATATGCATACAGCCGCGCGTCCGAGGGGTACGTTCTCGGAGAGTATATACTCACGTCACTGGCCGCCGCAACGGGTCTTGATAACAGGGGAATGTTCGTGCGCCCGTCTCTATATGTTCTCCGCCGTACACGTATGCCGTCCGTTCTTATCGAAATGGGATATATATCAAACCGCCGCGACGCCGTGCTCATGGGAACAGAACCCGACGTTTTCGCACGCGGAATATATAACGGAATTCTTGCTTATTTTGGACTCTGATACATAATTTCTCATTAACGTGAGATAATAAACACCGTAGGGGACGGAATCGACGACGTACCGTAAATCACCAACATGAAGGATAATAAAAATGAGCGATAAAAAACTCACCGCAGATTTTGAAGTTAATAAAAGTATGCTCGACGAGCTGTTCGGGGTTGGTATAAACTTCGACGTTGCCGGCAGGGAAATGGTGTTCGGAACTCACCGCGCTAAGCTCTATTTTATAGATAGCTTTATGAGCGGTGAGCTCTTTGAAAAGCTGCTCATATTCTTTGCAAAGCTGGAGCGTGAGGATATCCAGTCGATAAGCGACGCAAAGCGCTTCGCCGAAGCGGCTGTGCCGTATGGCGAGGTGATCGTTCAGGAGAGTATTGACCAGATAGCCTATTCGGTTATGTCGGGCACGCTCTGCCTCATGCTTGATACCTTCGGTAAAGAAGTTCTCATAATTGACGTGAGAAATTACCCCTCGCGCTCAATAGACGAGCCGAGCAACGATAAAGTCCTTCGCGGCGCGCGCGACGGATTTATCGAGGCGCTCAAACCCAATATATGTATGATACGCCGACGTATCCGCGATACAAACTTCAGAGCAGAGCGCGTAACGGTTGGCAAAAAGAGCAAGACTGACGTGGCGCTTTGCTACATTTCGGGTGTTGCAGACGAAGCGTATGTAAATAAACTAAAAGAGAAACTGCAAAGCCTTGATATAAAAGCGCTAACGCTCGGCCACCAAAGCCTTGCGGAAGCGCTTGTGCCTGTTAAATGGTATAACCCTTTTCCTAAATTCAGATATACCGAAAGACCTGATACCGCCGCCGCATCAATACTTGAGGGGAGTGTTGCCGTACTCTGCGACGCTTCTCCCGAAGTTATGATCCTGCCGTGCGGCATATTTGATTTTTTGCAAGAGGCAAGCGACTATTATCTACCGCCATTTACAGGCTGCTATCTCAGAGTACTTCGCCATTTCGTTTTTCTGTTGACACTCGTCCTGACTCCTACATGGTATCTCTTGATAGATAACCCGAATCTGATACCCGAATGGCTTGAATTTATTAAAATCACCGAAAAGCCGATAGTACCGATAATAGCACAGCTGTTTTTGGTTGAATTTGCCCTTGACGGACTCAAACTCGCCTCTCTTAATACCCCCGATACCCTGAGCAACTCTCTTTCGGTAGTCGGCGGTCTGATACTGGGCGACTTCGCCGTACAGATAGGCTTTCTGACTCCTGAAGTCATCGTATATATGGCAATAGTTGCGATCGCAAACTTTACGCAGGCAAGCTATGAGCTTGGTTTCGCATTTAAATTCATGCGTATGCTCATGCTTTTACTGACCGCTCTGTTTGATCTGCCCGGATATATCGCTTCCTATTTTATTATAGCATTACTGATAGTTTCAAATAATACTGTAGACGGCAGCCGCAGCTACCTCTATCCGCTTCTTCCTTTTAACAGAAAAGCTCTCAGTAGACTGTTATTCCGTCTGCCTGCGCGTCTTGCTGATTCTGACTCGGGGCATGATTCGAAGAAATAACGGTATCGTCCTTCATCGAATTTGTGCATATCTGCATCATCGTCTTGCCGCGGTTGATGATAAGCTCTTCACCGCTTTCAAGTGTGAGCTTAACGGGGTTGTTTCTCGCTGACTTTTCCCACTTGATACTAACCGCCTTGCCGCGAGTGACGTATACGCCGTCGCCCTTGCCCGTGGCAGATACGCTGTAATGTCCGTATTCGTCGCCTGTGTTGTAGGTTGAACAATATAGAATTATAATATTGTCAAATTTTAAGCCCTCGCAGGTAGAGGCGTCTTCTTGTATTTCATTAAACTGATAACGCTCGTAAAGATTGTTTTCTCCATTATATATATAATAAGGCTCATGCTTGTCCGAATATGAAACGCTAACGTATTCTGCAACGTCTCCCTCGGGTATTATTTCTTCGCCAAACTCTGCGAACTCAAACGGTCCTTTGAAGTCCGCATTTGCCTCGCTCCTGTAACCCTTGTAATCAATGCCGTCAACAATACCTTCTCCGCTTGTCATAAGCGTGTGTTCGTACGGCATTGATTTTACACGCGCCTCATCGCGGTAGAACGTGCTTGGAAGATACATGTTAACGCCGTCAAGATTGTTAACACGGCTTGCCTTTATCTGACGGTAAGCCTCGTCGCTTCCGCCTGCATGTACATAGATAGCGTCGTGATTGCCGGCGAAATCGAGATAGTATTCGCGGCTTGAACGTACTGAACCAATGGCGCCTATATCCGCATAATCGAGATATACCGCCATAAGACGTGTCTGCGCGCCTTCAACGATACATTCGTAAATAACGTCTGCGCCCGACGTGCCAAGCTGAGGCATAGAGGCCTTTATATTGTTTATCATAACGGCAACAGGACGGTTGTTTGCAACGTCTTCGCTGACTCCGAGACCTGTAAGCGGATTTATATATTCAGGAATTACAACAACGGGTATCTCTTCGCTTTCAGATTCGCTTTCGGAGTCTGACGCCGTCTCGCTTATAAAGTCATCCTTGGTGTCGAATTCTTCGGTGCGTTTTTCGATAATAGCGCACGATGAGCATAAAATTACCGATAACAGTAAGAGTGAGATGATAAAAAGCTTGATTATGTTTGGCATAGTTTATAATTCCTTCCTGTGGTACAAACTTCCATAATAATATTATATAACGCCGCACGTATTTTGTCAAATAAAAGCTATAAAAACACACAAGGGAAAATTTGGAAAAATCTGCACTGCAAGCATATTGAGCAACTGACCTGAAAAAACAGTTGACAAAATCACGGTATCGTGATATAATATAAATGAAAAGGCAAAACGGAGGGGTTAGCAATGCCTGTGTTAACGAGATTTTACGGTATAGTAATTAGAATGTATTTTTTGCAAAGCGAACATAATCCGCCGCATATTCACGCTATATATTAATGATGACGTTGCGGCAGTTGATATTATGACGGGGGAAGTGATTGAAGGGCATCTCCCGGCCAAGGCATTAAGTATGGTAAGAGAATGGATATCCATACATAAGACGGAACTTAAAGAAATATGGAATACACAAGAGTTCAAAAAGCTTCCGCCGCTTGAATGAGGAGGTATCAGAATGTTTCATAAGATTAAAAGCGTATCGCCTCTTTGCGACTATAGGCTTAGCGTGCAATTTTCTCGGGGAGTTACAAAAATATACGATGTAAAGCCGTTGTTTGATAAAATACCGTCATTTCGTGCGCTTATAAATAATAATGAAGAATTTTACAATGTGTCGGTCGATGTGGGCGGATACGGTATAGTATGGAATGATGAACTTGATCTTTCGTGCGATGAGTTGTGGGAAAACTCAAAAACAGTCGCTACACCGTTTGACGGACTTATGGCTTTCAGCGATGCAACAGAGCTGTGGGGGCTTAATGAAAGTACGCTTAGAAAGGCAATTGCGTATGGAAAGCTTGTTAACGGAGTTGATGTTTGTAAATTTGGAAAACAATGGGTCGTGTCTGTTGAAGCTATGAAAAGGGAATACGGAGCGTCTGTAGAATAAAAAACAGTTGACACGGGAGATAAAGTGCGATATAATAAATAGGATAGATAAGCTTCGTAAATAAAACACAGAGAGGGCGATAATATAATGGCAAATATACTTGAAAAAGATAAATACGTAATGTTTAGAGGCAAGCCACTTGTAAGGCAGGGCGGACAGTTTCTCTACGGTTATCTTGACGATACACATTCGTTGTTTATAGGCGTTCACGATACCGAAAAGCAGGGCGATTTAGATATTGCAGGCACGGTTACTATAATGGTGCGCTCGAATGCGGACGGAAAGATAGTAAAGGCCGCAAAGAAGCACGGACTGTATGAAGCGCTTGACGTAGGCTCGGCATGGCTTGAGCTTGCGCTCAAAGGTAAACTTGCATAAATAAAGGAGAGCTGACAAGCTCTCCTTTTTGCTGGCCTAAAATAGGCTCCCCTTTTTAAAGGGGAGCTGGCACCGAAGGTGACTGAAGGGTTTGAATGAGACGAAACTGCAAGCGGACTAAAACCCTTCCGCCGCTAACGCGGCTCCTGCTCCCTCTCGAAAGAATGCTTAAAATCTGTTCTGTGCGGATGCAATGAACCCCGCCGACTTAAAATTTACATAAAATTCACATCGAATCGTAATATGTCGCACCCTGTCGAAAGAAAAATCACACAAAATTCAGAATTATAAAAAAAATACTAACAAAAATATATTGTAACTATTGACAATAATTTCAATACATGCTACAATTATACATGGTTATAGTGCTGTCATTGTAACCTGCTAAAGTGTATAAAAGATAAACGGGAGAGGCCGCAAGTCGATTATAAGCATGGCAGAGTACATACGCAGTACGGACCATAAGGCACGGAATAACAGCCTTAGTCCGAAGGCCGGCGCAGGTTTTCTGCCCCCTGGTGCAAATCGGAGGAAGAAAGACTGTGGTTCCGGCAATAACACAATTTTATTTCTTTTAGGAGGAAAACACTATGAATTGCAAGAAAATTGCAACTCGCGCGCTTTCGATGCTTCTCTGCATCATCATGATCGCCGGCATTATTCCGGTATCTGTAAGCGCGGCAGCAGACCCGATAATTTTTGCAGGCAGTACGCTTAGCCGTCCGTCTTCAAGATTCTACTATCAGGGAGTTTCTGCTCCAACAGTAACAACTCCCCAAATGTATCATCACGATGCATCTATTTGGGATAGTTCCAAATCTGCTTCAGACTCTAACCCTAGCCCTACAATTGAGTTTCCTAAAAAGTACCATGTAGCTGGCTCGGATGATATGGCTATGGGTACAGTAGACGTTACTGCAGTTCCTGTATTGAAACTCTACTACAGAACAAACAAGATGGACGGCCAAAATCTCGCTGTCCCCACAACCCTTGAATATACTGATTCGAGTTGGTCTGAAGTAAAGTTCACAAACTACTATGATGCAACTAACTCTGCTCCTGCAACTAAGGCAGGCGAATGGGGTTACATCATTGTTAACTTCAGCAATGCATCCATCGGCTCAGGCGGTAAGAAGCTTCGTGATATTCATTCAAGTAAGTTCCTTACTTCTAAGAGCAATGAGTACATCGACATTGCATACATCGGCTTCTTTGATTCTGTTGCTTCTGCAAAGGCAGCTGAATGGAAATCCGAATATCCGTCAGTAACATTCTATGATGCAAACGGCACAACAGTATTCTATTCCTACCAGACATGGAAGGCTGGCGGAACAGTAACTCTGCCTGCAGAAAACCCCGATCCTACACAGGTTGATCCTGATGCTTCTTTCATCGGTTGGTTTACCGAAGAAGACGGTATGGGCACAGAATACAAGGGCGGCGAAGCAATTCCTGCAGCTGGCCTCGAGCTCTATCCTTTCATCTCCACAGCTTATAACGTAACATTTGACTGCGGCGACGGAAGCCCGATCGTTAAGCCTATCGAAGCTAACGAAGCGCTTGTGCTTCCTGCAGAAAACGAAATCCCCGCTAAGAGAGGTTACGATTTCGTAGGCTGGTACACAGCACTTGATGACACGGGTGTTAAGATTACAAACGATGACGGAACTGTTAAGTCCGACTACACTCCTGTAACTGCAACAGCTACATACTTCGCTAAGTATGAACTTTCTGATGCAGAAGAAATCAAGGTTGTATACATGCTCGATACTGAAGGCGATTCCGCTTATGCAGTAGAAACATATACAACACACGATACTATAACACTTCTCACAGAAGGACCTGCTAAGGTAGGTTACACATTTGATGCATGGGATATAGCTAACGCTGAAGGCGTTGCTGAAACATGCACAGCTAACGAAACTGACCTCATCGCAACATTCCTTGCTGATGATGCAACTCAGATCGTTATCAGACCTACATTCTCAGTATCCGGCACATCATACGTAGCTCCTGCAGGCGTTGACGCAACACCTGAATACCTCTACTTCACAGTAGAAGCAGGTTCACTTGGCGTAAAGAACTACGGTACATACTCAAGCACAAGAGTTAACGATGCAGACGGACTTGACTACATCAGAGTTAAGTCAACAAAGGGCTCCGCTCTTGCAAACTCCGATAATGCTGTTATGGTATTCGGTTCTGACGTTCAGCTTGGAACATACCCCGTAATGGTTGTTGGTTACAACAAGACTCACGCACGTGGTAGTGAAATTCAGGCTTCCTACAATGCAGGCGCAAGCATGTTCTGGGGTATCGGTAATGTTGGCAATGATAACGGAACAAGCCAGATTGTTATCGAAGGCAATGAATTTGACAACTATATCGTAGACCTCTCCAAGGGCTCTTGGACAGGTGCAGCCGGCGACCCGCAGGGTTGGGCTAACCATAAGGATAACTCCCTCAACAACTTCTGGGTAAGATTCATGGGCGGCGGATCCGCTCCCCTTCCCGGCGAGCACTTTGACCTTGCATACGTTGCATTCTTCCAGGATGTAGATGCAGCTAAGGATTTTGCAAATGCAAATGCTGCAGACGCTCTTGAACCCGTTCTCGTTAACGTTAACGGCAAGAACACAAGCGTTCCTGCAGGCTACTCTGTAATCCTTCCTGAAGCTAAGGTTGAACCTTTCAAGGACTTCTCTCACTATGAGGATGAAGACGGAAACGTATATCAGGCAGGCGATGAAGTTGTTGCTACAACAAACAAGACCATCACAGCTGTATACACTGACGCTTCAAGCTTCAGAGTAACATACTATGACGGTAATAGCGAACTCGCAACATTTGAACTTCCCGCAGGCACAGTTCTCGACCACATTGAAAATGTTGGCGAAATGCAGGCACCCGACGGACAGGACTTCACAGGCTGGTTCTATGAAGGCTCACAGTGGGAGATCGTAGACGGCTACGTTCTCGACCGTGACATGGATCTTGTTGCTTCTTACGACATGACATACCGCTATGTAACATACGTTGTTGACGGTGCTGCATGGAAGGTTGAAGAATACACAAGAGGCGAAGGCATCCTTCTTCCCGAACTTACAGTTGAAGAAATCGGCGAAAGAACATTCCTCGACTGGAAGACAGCTGATGGCAACTGCACAATAGCAAACGGTGAAAAGGTTTATACAAACCTCGTACTTGAAGCTGACTTCTATGAAGCAGAAAGAACATCTGAAAGTGCTCCTCTCACAGTTCTTATCGGCGTTATGAAGAAGATCAAGGAACACCAGGGCAAGCCCACAATGGCAACAGGTAAGAGACCTTATGCTCTCTTCGACGGTAAGGAACTTGCAATCTGCTCCGGTATCAACGGTATCGAAGGTAAGCTTGAAGACGGTTACTACAGATTCGAGCTCAGAGCTGATACAAACATGAAGGACGGAACTCTCATACAGATCAGATTCCTCTCCGATACACCTATCACACTTGCTGAAACACCTGTAATGGTAGTTGGTTACAGAACCAACGTTGGTGGTACAATGGGCGGCGATATGTGCTGGTATGATGAAAACATGGCAGTTGCAAGAGCATGGGGCGGCGCAAGCGGCGTTAATAAGGCTCCCACAATCGTTGCTGATGAAAAGTGGCAGAAGGCTATCATCAACATGGAAAACCGCAGATACACAGGCGGTGATGGTAAGATGGCCGGCAAGACGCTTGATGAAATGCAGGAACTCGGTATGAACATGCAGTTTGCAGGCTTCAACCGCAGATTCGGCTCCATCGGTACAACAGCACTTAAGGGCTCATACCTTGATATTCAGTACATTGCATTCTTCAAGTCTGTTGAAGACGCAGGCTCCTTCACATACGCTGAAGGCATTCTCGACGAGCTCGAAATCAAGGCTCAGAGAGAAGCTGAAAAGGCAGCTGCAGCAGAAGAAGCAGTTGAAGAGACTGTAGAAGAAACAGTTGAATAAGTTGTTGAAGAAACAACTGAAGAAGTTGAAGTAAACGACGCTGAATAATTAATAAAATTAACGGCTGTGCCAATCGGCGCAGCCGTTTTTTATATCTTAATGAGTCAAATAAAAGGCTAAAGTTTATAAAAGTCCGGATCTAAATTTCTATATTTTACAAAATATACTTGAATTTACAATTGTCTTGTGATAATATAATCTTACTTTAATAAAAGGAAAGATCATAATGACACTATCACAAATAACAGCAAAAATAATGAGAGTAATAACAGTTCCGCCATTTTTAGCTCTTCTGTTGATAATCTATCTCTATTACGGGGCAGGCGGATATTTTAATAATTACGTTGAAGCAATACTTGTTGCTATCTGTATAGTAATCATTCCGCTTCTTGCCTATCCGATATGTTTTCTTTTCCCAAAGCTTCGCCGCGGCGGCCGCAAGGTTGAACGCGGTACGGCGTTTATAACCACAGGTATTGGATACGCGCTTTTGCTTCCGCTGGTTATTTTCGGTAATTTGACTGATAACCTTTCGGTGATATGCTTAACGTATGTTTGTTCGGTAATTCTGCTTACAATATTTAATAGCACACCAATGCTAAAAGCAAGCGGGCATGCATGCGGTGTATTTGGCCCTATGCTTGTATTTATATATGCCGGTGGAGTTTATATGCTTGCGCCGTGTATTTTATTATCAACTTTTGTAGTGTGGTCATCATTAAAGCTTGGCAGACATAGCATAAGAGAGCTTTTACTGGGCGGAATTTGTCCTGCTGTGGCGCTTATAATATCATACGTTATAATAAATATCATTTGATCGGGGATTTTAATGAAGGTAGCGATAATAGGCTCGCGCGGACTTTGTGTTAACGATTTTTCACCGTATTTACCGGATGGAATAACAGAAATAGTGTCAGGCGGTGCACGCGGAATAGACACGAGTGCCAGGGAATATGCAAACAGGCATGGTATTTTAATAACCGAGTTTTTTCCTGAGTATGATAAATACGGTCCTAAGGCGGCACCTCATATAAGAAACGATAAGATAATAGATTATGCAGACATTGTGCTTGCATTTTGGGACGGCAGATCGCGCGGTACGCGTTCGGTGATAGAGAAGTGCAAACAGCGCGGAAAAAAAGTTATAGTATATAAAGAAATTTAAAAAATGCTTGATGAGATATCATCAAGCATTTTTTTGTGTTGTTTTAGGAATAAGCACACAAAAAAGGCTCCCCTTTTTAAAGGGGAGCTGGCACCGAAGGTGACTGAGGGGTTTAAAAGAGACGAAACTGCAAGCGGACTAAAAACCCTTCCACCGCTAACGCGGTCCCCCTCCCCTTTAAAAAGGGGAGGCAAAACTTTACTAACTTTTGTTTTCTATGGATTTTCTTACTGCTAAATCGATGTATTTACAAACACCTTCAAAATTATTGTTTATATCTCTATTAAGTATTCTTATAACTGTTAGATCGTAGTTTTTTAAAAATTCTGTGCGTTTATCATCATATTGCTTGCCTTCAACAGAATAGTGTTGTGAACCGTCAAGTTCAATAATGAGTTTTGCAGAAGCACAGTAAAAATCAGCTATATATTTTCCAAGTATTTTCTGACGTTGAAATTTTATAGGGTACGTTGATAAAAAATCATACCATAAACGGCGTTCTTCTTTTGTCATGCATTTCCGAAGATTTCGCGCTATTGATAATAAATTCTTATTATATTTGTTTTCCATTCTTATCACCACTCGAAAGTTGTGGGGATACCGTCTTCTCTGAGACCTGCAAAATCTCTTTGCCTGAGAACCTCATAGACGGCTATTGCCGCCGAGTTTGACAGATTGAGGCTTCTTAGCCTGTCTCTCATCGGTATGCGAACACACGCGTTCCCATTTGCCTGCAAAAGTGTTTCAGGTAAGCCCTTGGTTTCCTTACCGAAAACGAGGAACAGCTTTTCGGGATAATTTATCTCCGTATATGCGCGCGGCGCTTTTGTTGAGAAAAAGTACATGTTTTCTTTCGAATGGATCTTTAAAAATTCATCAAGGTTTTCATAATATGTTATATCAAGCTCATGCCAGTAATCAAGTCCTGCACGCTTGAGCTTTTTGTCGTCAACCGTAAATCCCATCGGCTTTACTAAATGAAGAGACGCACCTGTGGCAGCACAGGTGCGTGCTATATTTCCTGTATTCTGAGGGATCTCCGGCTCAACGAGGACGATATTTATATCACTCATTTTGCCATATTCCTTTAAGCGTTATTTTCCTGGGCTAATCTTTCTTTCCAATATTTCTGAGCCTTACGCAGTATCTGTATATCGTTTTCATGCGAGAGCTGCAGACTTGCTTCATCAAACGTGAACCAATCCGCACGGCGTATCTCTTCAGGCTGAGGAGTTGTTTCGCGCATCTCTGTTATAGCTGTGAAATATATTACTTCCTTTTCAATATAATTTCTGGGGCAGTATACTACGCTTTGTTTGAAGTTTGTGTCGATAATAACGTCGAGCCCTGTTTCTTCGCGGATCTCGCGTACTGCCGTTTCAGGCTCGGTTTCATTGTTTTCAACGTGCCCTTTCGGGAAACCCCAATGTCCTCCTCTGTGCTGAATAAGCAGGGTAAGATACCCGCCCTTAACGCGGCGTACGACCACTGCGCCGCACGATTTTTCTTTCTTGATATGTAAAGCCACGATTGCCTCCGGATATAAGGTCGCTTGACCGAGAATGTGATACTTATGTATCCTAACTTACATTATATCACATAATCAGACAATATGCAAGTGTATGATAATTATTTTCCGAGATGCTTCTTTAATTCTGTGGTTACGGTCTTATCGTAGCAGGAGAATATTTCATTAACGGTTTGTGTATCAGGCTTTTTCGTAATAAGGCTTATAAGCGGTACTAGAACAAGGCCCGAAAGCATTGCAAATGCGCCCGAGTAGAGCGAGTTTTTGAATATAAGTCCAAGTGCACCGCCGGGAGCAGCTATAACTCCGAGGGTGATGAGAAGCTGGATTATTTCAATACCTGTGCCCCAAATAAAGCATACAGCAACCGACGCGCGCGTTGTCTTTTTCATGTATAAGCCGTACAGGAAAGGAGCGAGGAATGCACCTGCAAGCGCGCCCCACGATACGCCCATCATTTGTGCTATAAATATAAAGTCCGGGAACATATCCTTAACTATTGCAAGAACTGCTGATATAACTATAAAGAATACAATGAATACGCGCAGTATAAATACTTTTTTCTTTTCGTTGACTTCGCGCTTGCGGCCAAGGGCGGGAACTATAACATCAAGAGTCAGCGTTGAGCTTGAAGTTAATACAAGAGATGAAAGTGTAGACATCGACGCTGAAAGCACGAGTACTATAACTATTGCGATAACGATGTTTGGCATTTTTGAAAGCATAGTCGGAACGATATTGTCGGTCAGTACTTTGCCTGCAGAGCTGTAAAGTGCGGGACTGTCGTAAAGCCTGCCGAATCCTCCGAGGAAATAGCAGCCGCCTGCAACGATTATTGCAAACACTGTTGATATTATAGTACCGGTCTTAACAGCTTCTTCATCTTTGATAGAGTAGAATTTACCTATCATCTGAGGAAGTCCCCAAGTTCCGAGAGAGGTCAGTATTACAACAACCAAGAGATACATCGGCTGTGTACCGAAAAATGACGTGAACGCGCCCTGCATACCCAGAGTTTCGGGATATTCGGAAGGGATAAGAGAGAGAGCCTTGTAGGCTTCAGTAAATCCACCGTTATCGGCAAGAACCGAGCCTACAACTGCAATTATACCGACAAGCATAATAATGCCCTGTATAAAGTCGTTTATTGCCGTTGCCATGTAACCGCCGAAAATTACATATATACCCGTCATAAGCGCCATCGCGAGTATTATGACCCAATAGGGAAGATCGAACGATATTGAGAATATGCTTGAAAGGCCGTTATAAAGCGACGCGGTGTAGGGAATAAGGAATATGAAAACTATAAGAGAAGCCGCGATCTTAAGCTTTTCTGAGCTGTAGCGCTTTGAGAAATAGTCGGGCATTGTGCGGCTTTCAAGCTTTTGAGTCATTATACGTGTACGTCTGCCGAGTATTACCCAAGCAAGAAGAGACCCGATAAATGCATTGCCGAGTCCGATCCACGTTGAAGCAAGACCGAAGTTCCAGCCAAACTGTCCGGCATATCCCACGAATATTACCGCAGAGAAATATGAAGTTCCAAAAGCAAACGCGGTAAGCCACGGGCCAACGGATCTGCCGCCGAGAACGAAGCCGTCAACGTTTGTTGCATGCTTGCTGCAGTAAAGACCGACGCCAATCATTACTGCGAAAAATAAAACGAGAAAAATAATTTGTAATGCCATTTATGTTGTCCTTTCTGCACCTGCGGTGCACTGTATTTATAGAGGACAAAAAAATCCGTCCTCTGGAAAGAGGACGGATTTGATCCGCGGTACCACCTCAATTTACTGCTTTGTTACCAAAACAGCCTTGTCGGGCACACGTGAAAACATTTCACTTAATGCCTCACCGCTATAACGGGCGGGATCCCGTCACAGCCTACTCAAAGACTTGCTTTTTTCGGTGTGCGGCTCTCGGAATGTATTCGGACAATGTTATTCTGCCGTTTTGCACCAAACAACGGCTCTCTGAAAGAAATTGCATTTTCCTACTTATTTCCGGTCACGGCCTTATGTGGTTATTCTACTATATTTCTTGAATTTTGTCAATAAAATAGACTTAAAAATGAAATTTTGCGAAAAATCACAGGATATTTTGTAAAATTCAGAACTTTTTTCGCCGTGTTTACTTTGTATGCGCAAGGAAGCTTTGAAGTGCGCGGCTTTTTGGCGCATGGAAGATATCATCAGGGCTTCCTTCTTCTTCGATAACGCCGTTTGCCATAAATATTATGCGATCGCCGACGTGTTCGGCAAATTCCATTTCGTGAGTTACAACTATCATCGTTCTTCCCTGATCCTTGAGCGAGCGTATAACCTTTAAAACTTCCTGCGTAAGCTCCGGGTCAAGCGCACTCGTAGGCTCGTCAAAACAGAGTATACTTGGTGAAAGTGCAAGTGCACGTGCTATTGCCGCGCGCTGCTGTTGGCCGCCTGAAAGCTCGCAGGGGTATGAGTTGGCTTTATCCGAAAGACCGACGCTTGAAAGCAGTGCTTTTGCTTTTCTATCGCATTCTGCGGCGATCTCTGCTTTATCAGCGTGCGAAAGTCTCCCTTTTTTAGCTCTGAGAAGCTCCTTTTGAAGCATTTCGTCTGCAAGGGTGACGTTCTTCAGCACGCTGTACTGAGGGAAGAGATTGAACGATTGAAAAACGAGCCCGAATTTTAGTCTGTTCAGTCTTTTCTGCGTATCTGAAAGTTCAGGCGCAGACGCGTCGAATATCGTTTCGCCGTCAACTATAATTTTACCGCTGTCGGGAGTTTCAAGAAAGTTGAGCGAGCGGAGAAGTGTGGTCTTGCCGCTACCCGATGAGCCTAGTATTACAAGAACCTTGCCTTCTTCAAGTTTGAAGTTTATTCCTTTTAATACTTCGGTTTTACCGAAGCTTTTTCGTATATCGTATACCTCAAGCATACTTTTATCCTTTTCCGTTAAAAGTTATGATGTTTGATTATATTTTTACAAAAGTTAAGTGCCGTCAGAAACTTAACTTTTATAGTAACTGAATTTCTTTTCAATCTTTTCAAGAACGATCGTTACAAGTCCGTTGAATACGAGGAAAAATAATCCCGTATAAAAGAGAGGCCAGATAAGACCGTCGGACGTATAGCGCTCTGCCGCCTTGAGTATCTCGGGAACGGCGATGGTACGCGCGAGAGACGTGTCTTTAACAAGTGTGATAATCTCGTTGCTCATCGGCGGTACTATTCGCTTTACCACCTGCATGAGTATAACCTTGAAGAAAACCTGCGTTTTCGTCATGCCGAGCACCTGTGCCGCCTCATACTGACCGCGCGGCATGCTCTCTATACCTCCGCGGTATATTTCCGAAAAATATGCGGCGTAGTTTATAACGAAA
>SVSR01000022.1 GCA_015064205.1 Oscillospiraceae bacterium | reverse complement strand
TCATGCGCTCCGATAGGATTGAAGTAACGAAGAATTGCAACGCTCCAATCCTTATCTGCAACACAGAGATCCTTAAGTATGCGCTCTATCATAAGCTTTGTTTCGCCGTACGGGTTTGTTGTTGAAAGAGGGAAATCCTCTCTTATCGGCACGCTCTCAGGCTTGCCGTAAACTGTTGCCGATGACGAGAACACTATCTTCTTAGCGTTGTACTTTGTCATAAGCTCGCAAAGGTTAAGAGTGGATGTAAGGTTATTGTGATAGTAAAGAAGCGGCTTTTCAACGCTTTCGCCAACAGCCTTGAGTCCTGCAAAGTGGATAGCCGATTCAATATTGTTTTCCTTGAAAACCTTTTCACATGCTTCTTTATCAAGAAGATCTGCTTCGTAGAATTTGAAATCCTTGCCTGTGATCTTTCTTATTCTGTCGAGAACAACAGGTTTTGAATTGCAGAAGTTATCAAGAATAACGATCTCGCGGCCGTCATTTAAAAGCTGAACGGCAGTATGTGAGCCTATAAAGCCTGCACCGCCTGTAACAAGTATTGCCATTGTAGTACCTCCTGCCCCGCGGGGCTTAATTATATCTTATTTCCAGAGTCCGTCGGGGTAGTCGCCCTTCTTGACTGATTCTTTTATAAACGCTTCGAGCACAGGCTTGTCGTCATGATATGTAACGCCGTACCATTTAGCGTCTGTTTCAAGCACACGTGCGTCGCACTTGTTATCTTCTATTGCCTTTGCAACAACGAAAGGAAGGAAAAATTCGCCCTTCATGGGATCCTGCTTACCTGCCTCTATTTCGTCAAGGAATATATCAAAGTCACTTGCAAGCATATCGAATATTTCGGGAGAAAAGCCCCAGAAATTCATAGAAACAATGCTTCTGCGGTCAAGGTCGTACCACTTGTCATCTTCACAGTACTGAACCACACCGTCGTTTTCCATTATCTTTGTGCGCTCGCATACGTGAGTAAGCAAGCCGTCCTTGCACTCGCAAACTCCTCTTGCAACTGAACCGTTTTCGGTAATAGTATTTTCAAGTACGTATCCTACCATTGCAAAGTGAGCCTTGTCTTCATCTGCTTTAGCAGTCTTTAAGAATTCAGCAAGGCGTGCATAAGCATCTGCACCGTAAAAGTCGTCAGCATTAACAACGATGAAGTTTTCCTTCACTATACCGCGGCAGCAAAGAATTGCGTGTCCTGTTCCCCAGGGCTTAACGCGTCCCTCGGGTACGCTTCTGCCCGCAGGAAGAGCCTCCATATCCTGGAATACGTAATCTACCTTAATGCTGTTTTCAATTCTGCTTCCAACGGTTTCCTTGAAGATCTCATAGTTTTCACGCTTGATAATGAAAACCACCTTGTCAACACCGGCTCTTATCGCATCAAATATGGAAAAGTCTACGATAAATTCACCGTGGGGTGTAACAGGGTCTATCTGCTTAAGTCCGCCGTATCTGCTGCCCATTCCGGCAGCCATAATAACAAGTGTCATAATTTTTCCTCCGCTTACTGTGTCTTACTGTGTTATTATAATTTATAAAATAAAAGCTTTTAGGCTCTTGTTTCATCAAACATTGCAATTCTCTTCTCGTGCTTGCCGCCCATAAACTCGGCTGTTACAAAAAGCTCTGCCATATCGCATGCAAGTCCCGGACCGACCACCCTGCCGCCAAGGCAGAGCACGTTTGCATCGTTATGCATACGGGTCATCTTCGTGCTGAACATATCAGAGCAGCATGCGGCGCGTATACCGCGTCTTTTGTTTGCCGCCATACTCATTCCGATACCAGTTCCGCAGGCAAGTATTCCAAAGTCTGCTTTCCCATCAACAATAGCATCGCATACCTTTTCGGCATATATCGGATAATCCACCGCATCCGTTGAATCGCATCCGAAATCGGTGACTTCAAGGCCCATTTCCTTTAACTTTGCAATTATCTCGAGCTTTAATTCGTATCCACCATGGTCACACGCAACAGCTATTCTTTTCATAATATATCACTCTTTTCCGATTTATTTTTCTCTTTAAGTTCTCTCTCTGCCTGAGTTGGTCTCAGATACGTTGCCGCAAGGGACATATCCGTAAATACGCTCTTGTCTTTTGCAGACTCGTATATTCCAAGCGCCGTCTGCGCAACAGAATACGAATTCAGCAGCCTAAGAGTTTCAGGTATATCCTTAACACGCGCACTTTTTGCAAGGCTTCTTACCCTGTTATATCCGTCGCCCGTATAATAGAGATTCATTTTCTTTTCCTTTGCGAGTGAATCCGCTTCGACCGCAAGCTCCTCGGGCAAACTAAGTCTGTCTTCACACAAGCGTTCAACCTTTTCACCGTCGCTTACAAAAACAGCGTTGTAAAGTCCGCATCTTCTCGCGTCGCTCACGGCAACTATAATACCCTTCATACCAACAAGCTGATTTGCATAAGCCTCAAGCGTTGATACACCCACGCACGGCTTGTTACTTGCAAACGCAAGCCCTTTTATCAGCGACACGCCTATCCTTACACCCGTGAACGAGCCGGGACCTACCGTGCACGCAAACATATCAATATCATCCGCAGTCACACCGGCGTTTTTCATCACCGACTCGACCATAGTAAGAAGCGTTTCACTATGAGTATTCGTCGTATTTATAAACGCCTCAGAAAGCCGCCTCTTATCATCAGAAAGAGCAACGCTTGCACAAAGCGCGCTCGAATCTATTGCAAGTATCTTCATTTTTTTGCGCTCACTTCTCTCACGCTTATAACACGCGAGTTTTCGTCAGTCTTTTCTATATCAACTCTTAAATATCTGTCGGGAAGAGCAAATTCTATGTTCTCACTCCACTCGCAGACTATCAGCGCCCCTCTTAAAAAATAGCTGTCAAAATCAATCGAGTCTAAATCGTCTTCACTCTGTATCCTGTACATATCAAAATGGAAAAGCACAGGCTTGTGCGATCCCACGGGGCAGATCTCGTTGACTATCGAATAAGTTGGGCTTGAAACCGGAACACCCGGAGCAAGCTTTTCTGCCATACCGCGTACAAAAGCCGTTTTCCCCGCGCCAAGATCGCCGTACATTGCAACAAAGTTAATATTGTTTTGTGCCGCTGCCACAGCAACCTCACCGCCAACTCTCTCTGTCTCTTCAGGCGAGCAAGTTATCATCTTATACTCTGTCATATCAAGCCTTTCCGCTGCTTATCTCCGGTAAAATTTCATACAGTATAATAATAACACATTTTATATCCAAAGTCAAGAGAATACCCACGATTTTACTGCATTTTTCTCTTGTTTTCACAAGGGCTATCTGCTTGGCCTGACAGACATCTTATCCTCTTGACTTTAATCTCAGAATATGGTATCATTCGTACAGAAGTAGTGATACTTTTTACGGTGAAAATAAAGGAACTTGGTATTATGTTTGGAACAGTTTTTGACATAAAGGAGTTTTCGGTGCACGACGGACCCGGAATACGAACCACAGTCTTTTTGAAAGGCTGCCCGCTAAGATGCAAATGGTGCCATAATCCCGAAGGGCTTTCTCCCAATGTGCATATAATGGTAAACGAAAACAGATGCGTACACTGCGGCAAATGCTTCGAAGGATGTGAGCATGAAGCCTGCAAGCCGTACGGCAGATGCCTTTATGCCTGCCCGATGGGGCTTATATCCTTAACGGGAAAGCTTATGGATTCGGCAGAGGTTGCACAAAAAGTGCTTCGCGGCAAGGATTTTTTAAGCATGTCAGGCGGCGGAATTACCATATCGGGCGGAGAACCGCTGATGCAGCATGAATTTACCGTGGATATCCTCAAGCGAACAAGCCAAATACACCGTGCGATCCAGACTAGCGGATACGCCAAAAGCGAGGTCTTCAAGTCGGTAATATCAAACGCCGATTACATAATGATGGACTTAAAAATTGCAGATCCAAGTCTTCACAAAGAGTATACGGGAGTTGACAACTCTATCATACTTGAAAACGCAAAAATATTAAAGCGAAGCGGAAAAGCACACGTTTTCAGAGTGCCGCTCATACCCGATATTACAGACACAAAGGAAAATCTTGCAAAGATAAGTGAAATTGCAGGAGAAAGCACAGTTGAGCTTCTTCCCTACAACCCCATGGCAGGAGCCAAATACAAAAGCGTCGGGCTTGATTATCCGCTGAGTGATCACAGAAATGATAACAACGAAATAGACTTATCACTGTTTCAAAATGCCAAGCTGTTGTAAGATATACGATCAATACTCGGTACATATAAGAATACAATAATAAAAATGTAATAAATGTGTTGACAAATGGGAAATTATGTGTTATCATTTGTCTGTGATAGAGGCGCGTTATGTAATCAGTAGCAAGAGCCTATGGGCCGTGTGCATGGCCTACGACATTTGCGAAAGGTGCAAACGCCGAAGAGGGATAAGGCACACATCCTCTCTGGTCGGACGAAATAAGATTTGTCAGACTGTCGCTTTCGCGGAGAGCTATCTGATTTATAAATAAGGGCCGTGTATAATTGTTTTTTATACGGATATTTATAAAACGGGCAGTCATCTGTGATGGCTGCTCTGTTTATTATTGATTATTTTAAAGGAGTGCGGTTAATCCGCGTATATTATTATGAAAAAGACTGTATTTAAGGGTATCGGAACGGCGCTCGTTACCCCGCTTGACGAAAACGGAATAAACTACGAGCAGTTTGGCAGACTTATCGACTGGCAGATAGATGAGGGCGTTAACGCGCTCGTTGTCTGCGGAACAACGGGCGAAGCTTCAACACTTACAGACGAGGAACACAGAAGCGCTATCAGCTTTGCTGTTGAAAGAGCAGCAGGCAGAGTTCCCGTTATCGCAGGCACGGGAAGTAATGATACCGACTACGCGCTCGAGCTTTCCGCTCACGCAGTAAGCGCAGGCGCTGATGCTCTTTTAGTTGTTACACCTTACTATAACAAGGCAACTCAGAAGGGACTTTACCAGATGTTTACAAAGATAGCCGATGCATCTGCTAAGCCTATAATCCTTTATAACGTACCTTCGAGAACGGGCGTTAACATCGAGCCGAAAACATATGCGGCATTAGCTGAGCACGATAACATCGTAGGTATCAAGGAAGCTAACGGAAATATCTCAAAGATCGTTGAAACGATGGCGCTTGTTCGCGGCAAGCTCGATCTTTATTCGGGAAATGATGACCAGATAGTGCCTCTCATGGCGCTCGGCGGCGTTGGCGCGATCTCCGTGCTTTCAAACGTACTTCCCCGCGAAAGCGTTATGATAACAGACAGCTTTCTTGCAGGAGACATACAGAAGAGCGCAGAGCTTCAGTGCAGATATCACGACCTTATAGATGCACTCTTCTGCGAGGTTAACCCAATTCCCGTAAAAGCGGCTATGGCGGCGCTCGGTTTCTGCGATAACTATTTAAGACTTCCCCTCACTCCTATGGAAAAGGAAAACGAAGAAAAGCTTTTAGCTATTATGAAGAAGCACGGGGCAAAAGGTCTTAAGGCTTAATATCATTCCTGTTTTGAAAGGATAAAGCAATGAAAATCATAGTAAACGGTGCAGCCGGATTTATGGGGCGTGAGCTTACGCGAATTATTGAGGAAAACGGGCACGATGTTGCCGCTCTTGTTGATATAAACGGAGAGGACATGCTTAAAAATATAAAAGAGTTTAACGGCAAAGCCGACGTCATTATTGATTTTTCACATCACAGCTGTACACAAGAGCTTATCAGCGCGGCAGAAAGCATGTCACTACCGCTTGTTCTTGCAACTACCGGGCAGACTCCCGAGGAGCTTGAATTTATAAACAATCATACGGATAAGATCCCTCTCTTCTTCAGTGCAAACATGTCGCTCGGTGTTGCAATGCTCACAAAGCTTGCCCGCGAATGCGCGAAAATGTTCCCCTGTGCTGATATAGAAATCGTCGAAAAGCACCACAACCGCAAGCTCGATGCTCCGAGCGGCACAGCGCTTATGCTCGCACGTGCGATAAGTGAAGAGATCGATAATGCAAAATTCATATACGGCAGAGCAGGTCAGGCAAAACGCATGCCGGGCGAGATAGGTATTCATGCGCTCAGACTTGGGGATACTGTTGGTGAACACGAGATCATTATTGATACGGGTGCAGAAACTCTGAGTCTCAAGCATACAGCTCACTCACGTGCGCTTTTTGCGCGCGGCGCGCTTGAAGCCGCTTTATTTATAGCCGGCAAAACTCCCGGATTATACGCGATGAGCGAGCTCGTTGCAAGTCTTTAACCCTCTCCGTCGCCCTTGGCGACACCTCTCCCGTGGGGCGAGGCTTTTTCGCTCTTTCTTTGCAAGGCACGTAACGTATCAGAGGATAAATAAAATAACAAGGAATTAAAAAAATGCTTCACACTAATCTTTCGGTAAATGAACACGGCCATCTTACACTCGGCGGCATGGATACGGTAGAGCTTGCACAAAAATACTCTACCCCGCTCTATCTCATTGACGAAAACCGTGTCCGTGAAAAGATGAAAACTTATATAGATGCTATGGGTAAGTATTTCCCCTTGGGTTCAATGCCGCTTTTTGCATCGAAGTCACTTTGCTTTAAAAAGATATACACAGTTGCATCAGAAATGGGCATGGGGATCGACCTTGTTTCTCCGGGTGAGCTTTATACAGCGCGCGCGGCAGGATTTGATCTTGCAAATGCGTATTTTCACGGCAACAACAAAACGGATGCAGATATAGAGCTGGCTATAAATTCGGGACTTGGATACTTCGTTGCTGACAACCGTGAGGAGCTTGATGCTATTAACAGGATAGCAGGCGAAAAAGGTATTAAGCAGAAGATACTCATGCGTCTTACTCCGGGAATTGACCCCCACACACATGCGGCTATAACTACAGGTAAGGTTGATTCAAAATTCGGAACAGCCATAGAAACAGGCCAGGCGATAGAGCTTGTAAAATATGTACTGACTCTTGAAAATATTGAGCTTGAAGGCTTCCATTGTCATATCGGCTCTCAGTGCTTTGAAATAAAGCCTTTCTGCGACGCGGCAGATATTATGATAATGTTCATGGCGCTCGTTCGCGATGAACTTGGTAAAGCTACAACAACTCTCAATATCGGCGGCGGATTCGGTGTAAGATATACAGAGGACGATCCGCATATAGATATTGAAAAATCAATAGAGCTTATAGCAGAGCATATAGAGAAAACCTGCGTAAGATTTGAGTATACTCTCCCCCGCGTTCTTATGGAGCCAGGCAGAAGCATCGTTGCTGATGCAGGAGTTACCCTTTATACTGCGGGAAGCACAAAGACGATAACAGGATATAAAAGCTACGTTTCGATTGACGGCGGCATGACTGACAACCCGAGATATGCGCTTTATCAATCAAAATATACGATACTCAACGCAAGCTATGCTGATAAAGAAGCAGATTTCACGGCAACAATCGGCGGCAGGTGCTGCGAAAGCGGCGACCTTATTGCAGAGGACGTAAAAATAAAGAAGCCCAAGAGAGGAGATACGCTTGCCGTTCTTGTAACAGGTGCGTATAACTACTCAATGGCATCAAATTACAACCGCATACCACGCCCTGCACTGGTTATGATAAAAGACGGTGTTGACACTCTCGCTGTACGCCGCGAAACCTACGAGGACCTTATAAGAAATGACCTTTAATAATATAACCGCCTGCAAAAAACGCAGGCGGTTATATTATTTTACAATTATAAAGTTGATTTTTATATATACTTATGTTACCATTAAATCAACAATATTGTTATAATACCGGTGAAGATATGAAGAAAAAAAGACTAAGAAACAAATTAAGCCAACTTACAGAGCAGATAAAGAAGAATAAGGTTGCATTCACAGTTTACGCTATAATACGTCTTATGGTAATACTCGTTTTAGTGAGGTGTATACTGCTTGGGCAATGGGAAAGCGTATTCGTTTGTGTGCTGACTCTGATCCTTCTCCTGCTTCCTGCCTTTATTGAAAAACAGTTCAATATCGAACTGCCGTCAGGCCTTGAAATAACTGCGTTTGTGTTCGTTTTCTGCGCGGAAATACTCGGCGAGATAAGCGCTTATTACGTTAAGTATCCCCTTTGGGACACGGCACTTCATACGACAAGCGGATTTATATTTGCCGCATTCGGATTTTGTCTGCTCGATTTGTTAAACCGCAAGAAAAAGGTAAGCTTCACACCGCTCGCTCTTGCCCTTATGGCTTTTTGCTTTTCTATGACGATCGGTGTTTTGTGGGAATTTTTTGAGTTTGGCGCTGACTATTTTTTTAATACCGACATGCAAAAAGACACTGTAGTGAACAGCATATATACAGTAGCTCTTGACGATACACTACAGAACAAGACCATTGAACTGACAAATATAGTAAAAACTACCGTCGAGCATTCAGATAAAAGCGTAACGATTATCCCTGGCGGATACCTTGATATTGGTATAATCGACACGATGAAAGACCTTTTCGTTAACTTCGTAGGCGCGCTTGTGTTCTGTGCTTTCGGATATATATACGTAACGCAAAGAGGAAAACGTGCAACCAGGAAAATAGTAGAAGGTTTTGTGCCCAGAGTAAAAATGCCCGAGGAGGCTACCTTGGATACACTACCCGAGGCAGATAATACCGATGAATAAAAATATTCTTATAGCAGAAAAGATCGCACACGAGGTAAAAAAGGCAGGCGGAGAGTGCTACTTTGTCGGCGGATGCGTTCGCGATAAGATATTGGGCAATAGCTTTGACGATATTGATATCGAAGTTCACGGCATCATGGCAGATACTCTTGAATCAATACTTTCGAACATCGGCCACAAGCGTGAAATGGGCAAAAGCTTTGGTATATGGGGGCTTGACGGATATAGCATAGATATAGCCATGCCCCGCACGGAAGAAGCAACGGGGCGAGGCCACCGTGATTTCAAGACCTATACAGACCCGTTTCTTGGCACAGAAAGAGCCGCTGCAAGACGCGATTTTACCATGAACGCCATAATGGAAAATGTGCTCACGGGGGAACTTGTTGACCATTTCGGCGGTATCAGCGATATAAAAAACAAAATAATCCGTCATGTTAACGACAAAAGCTTTGGAGAAGATCCGCTCAGAGTGCTTCGAGCGGCAGGCTTTGCGGCAAGATTTAATTTTATAGTTTGTGATGAAACGCGACTTCTTTGCGAAAAAATGGAACTTACCACGCTTTCACGTGAGCGCGTTTTTGCAGAGCTAACAAAAGTGCTTACAAAATCAGAAAAGCCGTCTTTGTTCTTTGACATTTTAAGAAGATGTGGTCAGCTGACAGAATGGTTTAGTGAGATAGAATCACTAATCAGTGTAACACAAAACCCCGAGTATCACTCGGAGGGCGACGTTTATAATCACACAATGCTTGTGCTCGACATATCAGCAGGTCTCAGAGAACAGGCAGAAGAGCCGCTTTACTTTATGCTCTCTGCCCTGTGCCATGATTTTGGAAAAGCGGTCACAACAAAGGTCATAGACGGTAAGATCCGGGCATTTGACCACGAAAACCGCGGAATAGATATTGCAGACACATTTTTATCGCGCCTGAGCAACGAGCACAAATTGAAAAAATATGTTTTAAATATGATAAAACTTCATATGAGGCCGAATATGTTGGTCGGTCAGAACGCAGGAAAAAAAGCGTATAACCGTTTGTTTGATGAAGCTTACTCACCGTCAGATCTGTTGCTTCTTGCAAAAGCAGATCATCTCGGAAGTCTAAGTAATATGAGATCTTTGCCGTACGAGCAAACTGAAGCAAAATTAAAAAATGCGCTTTATAAATACAGAGAGATCATGAGCCGTCCTTTTGTTAGCGGAAACGATCTAATAACTGCCGGACTAAATCCGGGCAAGAATTTTTCAAAGCTTCTTGAATATGCGCACAAGTTACGTATATCGGGTGTTGACAAAAAAGAGGCTTTGGCACAAACGCTTGCATATGCAAAAGAGATACACTAGGCTTGATCCCGCAGTCAAACAATGTGAACAATCTGTGAATTGTCAAAATTTCTATTGACATCATCGCTTTAATGTGATAAAATGTTTTTCAAAGTGAATACTTCAAAGGCTACGACGAAGACGGAATCTATGAATTATTTTCTCAGAGAATCGGGGATGGTGCGATCCCGATAAAATACAGTAGAATTTTTATCACTTCCGAGCCGGAAGTCCCAAAGGTTAACACCCAGTAGGCGCTTCCCGTGAATGCTGCGTCAACGCATAGAAGTTGTTTGGCTTCGAAGAGGTGGCGGATCTTAAGTCCGCAATTTGAGTGGTACCGCGAGTGTTGAATTATTACACCCGTCTCAAAGCAATTAAAGCTTTGAGGCGGGTTTTATTTTGTCTCAAAGCAAGAAAACAACTATATTTTTGAAAGGCGGAATTAAACATGCTTACCCTCGACAAAGTTTTTGATGCACAACAGATTCTCAAAAATATCGTTCGTGAAACGAACGTGGTCAGAGCCTACGGTATCGCTGACGAATGTGAACTATACCTGAAACCCGAAAACCTCCAGATCACAGGATCCTTTAAGGTCAGAGGCTCTGCGTATAAGATCGCCATGCTTACCGAAGAAGAAAAACAGAAAGGCGTTATCGCCTGCTCTGCAGGAAATCATGCGCAGGGCGTGGCGCTTGCCGCAACGAAAAATGGAATAAAATCCCTTATTTGCCTACCAGACACCGCTCCTATATCCAAGGTTGAAGCAACAAAAGGATTTGGCGCAGAGGTTTGCTTGGTAGAAGGATGCTATGACGATGCTTATCAAAAAGCAATGGAGCTACGTGACAGCGAGGGATACACCTTCGTTCATCCTTTTGACGATGAAAACGTTATTGCAGGCCAAGGTACGATCGCTCTTGAAATTATTAACGACCTTGACAACATCGACGCCATAGTAGTTCCTATCGGAGGAGGCGGTCTTATCTCAGGTATTGCCTATACCGCTAAACAGATCAGGCCTTCAATTAAGATTTACGGAGTGCAGGTTGCAGGCGCGCCGAGTATGTATAATTCCGTAAAAGGCGGGGAGATCAAGTGCTTGTCTTCGGTTTCCACTATCGCAGACGGTATTGCAGTTAAAAAGCCGGGAGAAAACACGTATGCTCTTGTTAAAGAGTACGTTGATGAAATCACTCTTGTTTCCGATGATGAAGTTGCAAGCGCGATACTTGCACTTATGGAAAAGCAAAAAATGATTTCGGAAGGTGCAGGAGCAACTGCTGTTGCGGCTGTAATGTCAGGCAAGTTTGACCTTAAGGGCAAACGAGTCGTTACTGTTGTATCGGGCGGTAACATTGACGTTACAAGCCTCTCACGCGTTATAGACCGCGGTCTTCTTAATTCCGGGCGTTCCACAAGTCTGCTTATCGAGCTTATTGATAAGCCCGGGCAGCTAAAAGAGATCTCCCGTATCATCGCCGATTGCGGCGGCAACGTAACCGGTGTTCACTATGAAAAAGGCAATACAGAAAGCGTAAACGGATGCTTCTTACGTATTGAAATGGAAACGAGAGATTTCAAGCATGTTAACCTTATTACAAGAACACTTAAAAATGAAGGCTTTAAATTAGTATAATTATTGAAAGGAATAAAATTATGAGTAATAAAGTACAAACCAATAAAGCTCCTGCGGCAATCGGGCCGTATTCACAGGCAATTATAACAGGAAATCTCATTTTTACATCGGGGCAAATTCCGCTTGACCCTGATACAGGAGTTCTCGAAGGCGATAATATTACAGATCAGACACACCGCGTTTGTAAAAATTTAGAAGCGGTATTGACAGAAGCCGGAAGCTCGCTCAAAAGCGCTGTAAAAACAGTATGTTTTCTTGCTGATATGTCAGACTTCGCCGCATTCAACGATGTTTACGCACAGTATTTTACCGAAAAGCCTGCAAGAAGCTGTGTAGCAGTAAAAGCTCTTCCCAAAGGTGCTCTTATTGAGGTGGAAGTAATTGCAGAAAAGGAGTGAGTACAATGCTTCTTTCGGGCGCAGATATACTTGTAAAAACCTTAATAGAACAGGGCTGTGATACCGTTTTCGGATATCCGGGCGGACAGATACTTAACGTATATGACAGTCTTTATAAATACCAAAATGAAATAAACCATATCTTAACAGCTCACGAGCAGGGCGCGGCACACGCCGCCGACGAATATGCAAGGACTACCGGCAAGGTTGGAGTTGTTATCTCTACCTCAGGACCGGGAGCAACAAATCTTGTAACAGGCATTGCAACGGCTTATCTTGATTCTATACCGCTAGTTGCTATCTGCGGAAACGTTCCGACAACCCATATCGGTACAGACAGTTTTCAGGAGATCGATATTACGGGCGTTACCTTGCCGATAACTAAACATAATTATTTTGTAAGCAACGTTGAGGATCTTGCAGACACGATTCGCGAAGCATTTAAAATAGCAAGATCAGGCAGACCGGGGCCTGTACTTATTGACGTTCCAAAAGACGTACAGATAGCTAAATGCCAATATGAACCTAAAACTGCTTGGGAGAAAAACGAAGCTATGTCTGCCAAGGATGAACGCATAGAAGAGGCCGCAAAAATCATCAATGCCGCCAAAAGGCCGTATATTTATTTCGGCGGCGGTATGATAAGCGCAAATGCACAAGAAGAAATGCTTGCAATTGCCAAAAAAATTGACGCCCCTCTCGGTTGCTCCTTAATGGGTATCTCTGCTATCAGAACAGATAATCGCGATTTTCTTGGTATGCAGGGAATGCACGGCCATTTTGCTTCGTCTATGGCTATGCACAATGCCGATCTGATACTTTCACTCGGCGTTCGTTTTAATGACCGTGTTACAGGAAACAGAGAAAAGTTTGCAACGGGTGCAAAGATCATTCATATTGATGTAGACGGATCTGAGCTGGGCAAAACCGTTAACGCTGTCTGCGGCTTGCGGGGCGATGTAAGATCCACCCTTGCCAAGCTGTATCCGATGCTTCATGAAAATAAAAAGCCTGAGTGGAGAAATAAAGTTGAAGCCTTTCGCAAAGAGGAGGAGTCTTATCTTGATAACCGCGATGGATTAACACCGAGAAAAGCAATTTTAACACTAAACCAACACTTAGGAGAAAACACCGCCGTGTGTACCGATGTAGGTCAGCATCAGATGTGGACAGCACAAAGCATCTGCATGAAAACTCCCCGCCGTTTTGTTACAAGCGGAGGTCTTGGAACTATGGGATTTGGACTCGGTGCGGCAATCGGCGCAGCTTTCGGAACAAAGCAACGAAGCGTTCTCGTAACGGGTGACGGCAGTTTCGGTATGTGCTTACAGGAGCTTGCCACAGCAGTTACATACGAAGTACCTATGGTTATACTTATAATGAATAACGGAGTTCTTGGCATGGTACGCCAATGGCAGACCTTGTTCTATAATAAGCATTATTCAAATACAGTTTTAAACCGAAAAACCGATTTCACAGCATTTGCAAAATCTTTCGGCGCGCAAGGCGAGGCTGTTGCTACACCGCAAGAGTTAGATGAAGCTCTAGAGCGTGCGTTTAATAGCAAAGGGCCTTATATTATAGACTGTAAGATAGGCAAAGACGAATTTGTTCTTCCTATGTTGCCTCCTGGCGGCAGTATGGATGATATTATAACAAGCCTTGATACAGGAAAGTAATATATCACTTTCTTAATCGCATACGCAATAAAAATAGAAAGCATCCTTTTGATAAAGGATGCTTCAGACTGTAGTAAAGGCACTCCTTTTGGAGTGCCTTTACTATTTTTTTATTTTTTCTTTACAGTAATAACTACGTCTTCGCCGTTGATGTTCCAATCCTTTGCAACACCGTCAAGCGAACCGTCATATACAATACTGTCTGCAAGTACGATCTTTGAAATGTACTCTGTGTTTTTTGCTACAATGTCAGCAAGCTTTGCACTTCCGCTTATAAGAACGTCTATGCGGTCTGTTACATTAAAGCCAGAGTCCTTACGCATCGTCTGAATCTTTGAAATAACCTCACGAACATAACCCTCTTCAATAAGCTCTTCTGTAAGAGTTGTGTCAAGTGCAACGGTTATTCCCTTGTCTGCCATGGAGGCATAGCCGGGCTTCTGCATAACGTCTATGAGAAGATCCTCACGTGTAAGCTCGCATACTTCGCCGTCAAAGTCGAACTTAAGTGCGCCGTCGCGTTCAAGCTCTTCCATAGCTTTGTTACCGTCAAGGTTTTCAAGGGCCGCTTTTATCTTGCCGAGAAGCTTGCCGTACTTAGGGCCTACCGTCTTAAGCTGAGGCTTAAAGCTGTATGATGAGAAAGCGGAAACGTCAGGTACAAACTCTGCACTCTTGATATTGAGCTCATCACGAACTATATCTCTGTAATAATCGCTTACAGTGCGGTCTGTCTTGATATAGATAGATGCAAGAGGCTGACGGTTCTTTATATTAGCCGCGTTTCTTACAGCGCGTCCGAGAACTACCGCATCAAGTATGAAGCTCATTTCGTCTTCAAGCTTTTCATCTCTCATGCTCTCGTCAACAACGGGGAAATCACAGAGGTGAACGCTCTCGGGAGCATTCTTGTCAACTGTACATACGAGGTTTCTGTATATATCCTCTGCCATAAACGGAACCATAGGAGCAGCCGCCTTTGCAACTGTTACGAGTGCGGTATAAAGAGTCATATATGCCGCAGTCTTGTCTGCATTTTCGCCTGTTACCCAGAAACGTTCACGGCAGCGGCGAACATACCAGTTTGAAAGTTCGTCAACGAAGTCAGATAAGCACTTAGCGGCTTCAGGTATTTTGTAAGAAGCTAAATTCTTATCAAGCTTTCCAACCATTGTATTAAGGCGGGAAAGGATAAATTTATCCATTACGGACAAATCGAGCTTCTTGATATCATACTTCGTGGGGTCAAACTCGTCAATATCGGCATAAAGCGTCCAGAACGCGTATGTGTTCCAGAGAGTACCCATAAACTTACGCTGACCTTCGGTTACAGCTCTCTCACTAAAACGTGAGGGGAGCCACGGAGCAGAGTTGGTGTAGAAGTACCATCTGATAGCGTCTGCACCAAAGGTTTCAAGCGCATTGAAAGGGTCAACTGCATTACCCTTGGATTTAGACATCTTCTGTCCGTTTTCGTCCTGAACGAGTCCGAGAACGACAACGTTTCTGTACGGAGCTTTATTGAAAAGAAGCGTTGATATTGCAAGAAGCGAATAGAACCATCCGCGTGTCTGGTCAACAGCTTCTGAGATAAAGTCTGCGGGGAACTGCTTTTCAAACAATTCCTTATTTTCAAAAGGATAGTGGTGCTGAGCAAAAGGCATTGAACCAGAGTCAAACCAGCAGTCGATAACCTCAGGAACTCTCTTCATCTGCTTTGAGCATTTTTCACACTTGATCGTAACTTCATCGATATAGGGACGGTGAAGTTCGATATCATCAGGGCAATTATCTGAAAGCTCTTTAAGCTCTGCAATACTGCCAATCGAGTGCTTGTGACCGCATTCACATTCCCAGATATTAAGAGGAGTACCCCAGTATCTGTTACGGCTGATACCCCAGTCCTGCACGTTTTCAAGCCAGTCGCCGAAACGACCCTTACCTATCGATTCGGGAACCCAGTTTACCGTGTTATTATTGCGGATAAGGTCATCTCTGACATCCGACATCTTGATAAACCATGAATTGCGCGCATAATAGATAAGCGGTGTGCCGCATCTCCAACAGTGCGGATAGCTATGCTCAAACTCGGGAGCGTCAAATAAAAGTCCTCTGTCCTTGAGAGTACGAAGCACAAGCTTGTCTGCATCTTTACAGAACACGCCCTCCCACTCTGTTTCCTTTGTCATCTTGCCCTGTCCGTCAACGAGCTGAACGAAAGGAAGATTATATTTACGGCCAACATTCGCGTCATCTTCACCGAATGCAGGCGCAATGTGTACGATACCGGTACCATCATCCATTGTAACGTAGCTGTCGCATACGACGTACCAGCACTTCTCTGCGGGATTTACGTAAGCAAACAAAGGCTCATATTCCATGTGCTCAAGGTCTGTGCCGATATACTCAGCGATGATCTCATACTCGCCCTCGCCAAGCACCTTGTCTGCAAGGGCCTTTGCGATAATATATACGACTTCGCCTGATTTTACTCTGATATATTCAGCTGTGGGGTTAACACAGAGCGCAACGTTGGACGGAAGTGTCCACGGTGTTGTTGTCCACGCAAGAATAAAGGTATTCTCTTCGCCCTTTACCTTGAACTTTGCGATAGCGGAGCGTTCCTTAACGTCCTTATATCCCTGAGCAACTTCGTGCGAGGAAAGAGGTGTACCGCATCTCGGGCAGTACGGAACTATCTTAAAGCCTTTATATAAGAGGCCTTTGTCCCATATCTGTCTGAGCGCCCACCATTCGCTCTCGATAAAATTATTGTCATAGGTAACGTAGGGGTTTTCCATATCAGCCCAAAAGCCGACAGTTCCTGAAAAGTCTTCCCACATTCCCTTGTATTTCCATACGCTTTCCTTACACTTTTCGATAAAGGGAGCCATACCGTACTGTTCTATCTGCTCCTTACCGTCAAGGCCTAAAAGCTTTTCAACCTCAAGCTCAACGGGAAGACCGTGTGTATCCCAACCTGCCTTACGCGGTACGTCCTGCCCCTTCATCGTATGGTATCTCGGGATCATATCCTTGATAACACGTGTAAGTACGTGTCCGATATGAGGCTTACCGTTAGCCGTAGGAGGACCGTCATAGAAGGTATAGGTCTCTTCTCCCTCTCTAAGCTTCAAGCTCTTTTCAAAGATTTTGTTACTCTTCCAGAATTCAAGAGTTTCTTTCTCACGATTTACAAAATCGAGAGTGGTTGGCACTTTCTTGTACATTCTCTCAACCAATCCTTTCAAAAAATAAAGACTTCGTCCATCAGGACGAAGTCTTGCTTCGTTTATACCACCTGCATACGTTTATATGCTCCCAGAGTAACGGCAGGGTACCGTCATACGCTAACAAATATAACTATTTTTCACGCAGAAGCTCGCGAGTGATTTTCAAAAACTAATACTCGTACCGGACTTACACCAACTCCGGCTCGCTGAAACTTTCAAAGCTTTCTACTCTCTCGGTCATAGCCTTTAATTATACTCTTAAAGTATATCACGATTTATAATACTTGTCAAGCATTATTTAACAGTTATGCTATATGCGCCTCGCCCGGCTCTGCCGTGTCTGTTAAAACTTCATCACAGGCTGCCTTTTTAGGTTTTCTCGGATAGGGAAACAGCTTAACGTTAATAAGCCACGCCATAGCTACCGCTATCAGAGTCTGAAGCGCTCTGAGTATTGCATACATATACCGTCCGTCATCGGCATGAGACACGGCAAGTACTATAAACATAGCCGCCGCAAGACCGCAAAAAGTCTGGCACCCAACCTTTTCTGCCACACCAATGCATACAAGAGACCCAAAAAGTATGAGAAAAAGATCAAAGCCTACTTTTACCCAGTCTGCGGAGATATAAGGAACTATCAAATCGGAAACTGCAAGCAGCGGAAGACCTACTCCAAAAGCAGTAAACATTGCCTTTATTCTTCTCTTGCCAAAATTAACTGTCTTTTCTGAGCTCTCTCGAATTTCTATTATACTGTACATATACATGTATATCGGATGAATTTCAAGATCGGGAAAAACAAGTCTTATCGCCTGCCATATCCAAAAGCAAATGAACAGTGTTATAAGGCTTTTCACTTTTCTCATTCCCACGTGCGGAAATAAATACAATTTGTTTTCCTTGCTCATAGTAAAACATCCCTATCAATCTTTAAAATTACAATATCAAATATATGCTTTTTATCAGACAAACATCCATTTTAACACATACTGTATATACTCGTCCCAAAATGCCCAGTTGTGCACACCCGCCGACTCTCTGTAAGTAAAATCGTAGTCAAGAGATTCAAAATGTTTTTTCAGCGCCACATTACCCTCATACAGGAAATCCTCTGTTCCGACTCCCATAAATATTCTGGGCCTTAAAGGATCGTTATTTTTCTTGCTTGCAAGCTTAAACAGATCGCAGTCGTCAGGTATCACAGCATCCTCACCGAAAATCGGAATGTAAGTTTTCTCAAAATGCTTTTTGCAGTCAACGATATCTGCCACAGACGAAAGTCCAGCCGCCGCAGAAAAGCCCTCACATTCAAGAAGCCCTATTTTGAGCGCACCGTAACCGCCCATAGAGAGACCTGCGATAAAGTTATCTTCTCTCTTATCTGAAATATTAAAAAATCCACGTATGATATGCGGCAGCTCTTTTGTTATGTAAGTATAATATTTGCCTCCGTACTTCATATCTGTATAGAAGGAACGGTACGCATACGGCATTACAACGCATATACCGTACTGTTCCGCATATCGCTCAATAGAAGTACGCCTTATCCACGTTGTATGGTCGTCAGCTATTCCGTGCAAAAGATAAAGACATTTAAGCTTTTTATCAGGGTCAGTTTTTTCATTTGGCTGGGGCATAACAACGTTCACTTCGGCAGGTGTCCCAAGCACCTCGCTGTATATTTTAAGTTCTATAAGCGCCATATGATCTTACTCCTTAGTTTGCTAAATACTTATCCCCAAAGCGTACAAGTGCTGTGGCAACCTGTGCGCGGGTTGCGGGACTTGATGGATTTATCTTATTACCAACCGCATCAATAAATCCCTCAGTATATGCCCATGCAAGAGCCTCTTTTGCATATCCTGCAACCGCACCTGCATCGGCAAGTCCGTCAAGCGAACCACCATTTGCGTTTATTTCAAGATAATTTATACAGTACCTCTGCAAAATAACGGCCATATCCTGAACGGTAATACCGTTATCCGGTGAGAAAGTCGTATCGGACGTACCGTTTACGATACCGTTTTGGCTTGCCCAAAGAACAGCTGCCTTGTACCAATCTGCTTTTATATCAGTAAAACTATACTTACCGGTAACAGACGGAGAACCTGTGTTACGGTATAAAATCGTTACAAGCTGTGCGCGCGATGTGGTCGCAAGCGGCGACACCGTTGTGTCTGAAGTGCCTGAAATAAGACCTCTTGCCATAGCCCGTCCGATATCATATGTATAAGCCTCATCACCGCTTATGTCCTTCATATTTGATAGTCTCGCTTCAATAAAGTCAGCATCACGGCACAGTAAGTAGTTCTTGGTAATCTCTGTTTTTCCCGATCTAATGTGCACACTAAGCTTATTGACACCATCTTTAATATTATTTTTATCAATAGTTACGGTATAAGGCTTCTCTGTCAGGCTTGCAACAGTTTTACCGTTAAGTGTATACGTAACGGTATTCTTATCGGGATTTGGATAAGGTACGTACGTTGAAAGCTTCAGATCAGTCGTACTGTCGCTCAGATCAGAAAGCGGCAGATAGCTCTTTGTTTCACCACCGTTAAACGTCGAGGCCATTGCCTCATTTTCCTTAACTGTGCTGTTATAAACTTCACGCAAAACCGTACTTACAACATCGGCAGTATCATGCTGTGTGTTTTCGTATATACGATAATTATTATTTTTGAAATTGTTATTGAAAAGATTTACAACCTTTATTTGAGGGTATACCATATTGATGTAGGTATAAAACTCCTTGAGCTTTTCAACAGCGTGAGCCTCAGACTGCACGCCGTCGCTTGACGAAAAAGAAAATCCGCACTCACTTATGATAACCGGCTTTTTGTGCGCGTCAGCAAGCTCTATTATTTCTGCAACTTTTATAACAGGATCTTGGTAAAGCCCTCTGCCCCATATTATATCGGATTTACTGCCGACTTTATTCTCATCTGCCACATTAAGATTATAGTATGTTGACATTCCGACATAGTCAACATATTCGTCGCCGGGATAGAAGGTTTCGGGTGTTGTATACCACTGACCGTAGTCAACAGGAGAATACACAAGTGCTATATCGGGCGCGTACTTTCTCGCAGCCTTGGCAACGTGCCTGAAAGCAGCAATATACTTATCGGCAAAAGCTTTTATTTTTGTCTGATCACTTCCGCAAGCATCAAGAGGGCTCCAACAGTTGACCTCTGCGCCAAAGCGGAGCAGTATTCTACAGTTTGGATTATCTTCCGTATAAGACTGCAGATATTTAAGCTGTTTTATCATGTAGCTGTCGGTAGCACCGCTTGAAATACTAACAAGCGCCGCCTCATTTTCCTCTACAACGTTCCAAGCAGCTTCAAGATAATATATATCATCTGTACCAGGGAGAAATCGCTCATATGAGTCAAATCCCTCTTGCCCATAACCTGCATACAAAAGCATCGCCGACTGCATACCGTCAAGATATACGTCACACATACCAACGTACGTTCCTCTTTCAGGCTCGTTTAATGCGTCAAAATAAGAAACAGTCTGAGAGCTTGCAACATAAACTTGCGGCTCTGTATTGAAATACGGCATAATTCTCTCATAAAGCTTCATAAATTCAAGATTTGCATTTTTCACGTTGGGGTCAGCAGTATTTTGTAAAAGCCATTTAGCGCTTTTATTTGCCATTTCATACGCTTTCCCTGCTTCCTTGTACATTCCCATACGCTCATACGCAAGTGCCGCTTCGTGAAGCGGTGTGCGAAGACGGCTGTGCGATGTTTCGCTGTCTTCGTTTTTATAAACATCAACTATCATATCAACTGCTTTTACAAGCGCCATGTCATCGTTTGCCTCTCTTGCAGCATTATACGCTGCCTGAGCAGGCCAATAGGCATTATTGGCCGATGATACGGGGACAACACAAAATATCATCAGAACTGCAATTAGAAAAGAAATAATCTTTTTCATATCAACATCTCACCCGTATATCTTTAAAAATTCAAGTATTGTTTCCTGCGCAGATTTTGCGGCAATTGCGGCAAAGGTAGGAAAATCTATATCAGATGAGTCATCTCCGCCGTCTGATATCGTTCTGAATACACAGAATGGTATGTTATTTACATAACACACGTGTCCCACAGCAGCGCCCTCCATTTCGCAGGCAACAGCATCAAACTGATTCTTTAAATATTCTTTTTTATTATTATCATTTATAAAAGTATCACCCGAGGCAATTGTTCCGACAAGATATCCACCGTCACGCCCTGACATACTCTTTTCAAGCGCACTCATGATTTCACTGTCACAGTCTATGTAAACCTTATTTATACCCGAGATAAGTCCGACCGGATCACCGAGAGGAGACGTGTCCATGTCGTGCTGTACGACCTTGTCTGCGATAACAGCCGAACAAATTTTAAGCTTATCGGAAAGTCCCCCGGCAACGCCCGAATTTACTATTGCGTCAACGCCGTACTTAAGTATCATAGTCTGCGCGCATATAGCGGCAAAAACCTTACCGACGCCGCAAACGGCGAGTACAACATTGGCACCGTTAAGGATACCCTCATGAAACGTAATGCCGCTGAAAACGCTGTCATTACGTTTTTCAAGCATATCAGCAAGCGCATCTATTTCAATTTCCATCGCGCCGATGATTCCTATTTTCTTTGACATAATTAACTTAGCCTTTCGTTTGTAATACACACAATAATTATATCATAATTTCAAGAAAATGCAAGGCATTTATAAATTAAAAAGGTGAGCGCAAAATTGATTTGCGCCCATCCTTATGTAACAGGAGTATTTGATTTCTTATTATAGATCTTTACATTCAAAATAATACGGCTGCGTGTATGCCATTTTCCCGTCTGCGGTACGAAGTTCCAATCTAAAAAACGGTTCTTTCTCACGTATAGAAGCAAGCGGAATACGAACATTCGTAAAATCGTCACCATAGCCGTTAAATCTTGCTGCAGGAACTGTATGTATGCCTTTTACGATAATTTGCTTTACGGGAGAGGTGGACAAAACAATCTCATCCGTATCTGTATCAATATAAATCTCTTTTATTACCACGCCTGTCGATGCATAAAAGCTTCCCTTTTCAAAAGCCTTAAAGAAGTTCTCATAGGTGAGAGATGGCATGCTTATACTGATATATCCGCCGAGCGTATCATTTGCAGGACCGACAGTTCCGTTTTTGTCATAACCGCAATGATTATCGTCAGTAGCAACAGCGTATGCTCTGTTTCCATTATTAAGAAAACGTGCCCAATGTCCCTGAGTCTGACCGTTGTTATGAAGCACGTCGCTTCCGTGATTATACACTTCAAACGTGTCAAGTCCTACAAGGGCATTTACCTCCTCACTGGTCTGCAAAGACCATGCAGGATGATTGAGTCCGCACATCCAGCCAAGCTTTTTCATCTGAGCAATATAACGGTTGATCACTCCGACATCATAAGCAAAGCTCTCGGGTATGTAAACGGCATTCTCGGGGTCACGTGCCCAGAAATTGATATGGCAAAGCTTGAACTTCAGGGGCTTTACATCAGGGTCAAGGCAGGTAAACGCCGCCTCAACGCCGCCTATCGGAAGAAAGTCCTCAGATACCAGCTCTTTATGCCACACATATTTGGAGTGGTCGGTAAACGCTACTATATTATATCCGTTTTTAAGATAATGCTCTTTAACCTGTTCGGGAGTCATCTTACCGTCGGAAACGGTGGTATGGCAATGCAGGTTTGCTTTATAAAATTTCCCATTTTCGGGTAATAAATATTTTCTCATATTCTATTTTTCTCTCACTATTACACAAACTCGATTTACCACTCGGCAACAGATCCGTCTTCGTGATGCCACACGGGATTTTTCCAGTTGTGCGGTGTCTTGTTTTCCTCTATAACAAGCTCGCGGTTTACATCAACTCCAAGTCCTGCAAGTTTAGGAAGCTCTACAAATCCGTCTGTAAACTTGAAATCGTCCTTGTTGTTTACATAGTCAAGCACGCTCTTGCCAACATTGTAATGAATACCCATGCTCTGTTCCTGTATAACCGCATTATAGCTGGTCGCATCAACATTCAGACAAGCCGCCAGCGCTATCGGGCCGAGCGGACAGTGAGGAGCAAGCGCAACGTCATAAGCTTCTGCCATAGCTGCAATTTTCTTAACCTCGGTTATACCGCCTGCATGAGATAAATCGGGTTGTATAATATCCACGCCGCCTGCAGTAAGCAAACGCTTAAAATCGTATTTAGAAAACAAGCGTTCGCCCGTGGCTATCGGTATATTGCAAGAAGCCGCAATTTCCTTAAAGCACTCCATACTCTCACAAAGTACCGGCTCTTCAATAAACATAGGATCAAATTCTTCAAGCTTCTTTGCAAGGACTTTTGCCATCGGCTTGTGTACACGTCCGTGGAAATCTATCGCAATACCGAAATACTTTCCGCAAGACTCACGTATAGCCGCAACTCTCTCAAGAACTGCGTCTATCTTGTCGTAGGTATCTATTATCTGAAGTTCTTCGGTAGCGTTCATTTTTATCGCTTTGAATCCTGCGTCCATCTTCTCTTTTGCGGCGGCACCAACGTCTGACGGTCTGTCTCCGCCGATCCACGAATAAACCTTCATCTTATCGCGACATTTTCCGCCCATAAGCTCCCAGACAGGCACTCCGAAAGTCTTGCCCTTTATATCCCAAAGAGCCTGATCTATACCTGAGATCGCACTCATCAAAACTCCGCCGCCGCGGTAAAATCCTGCTCTGTACAATGTTGACCAAATACCCTCAATATCTGCAGGGTCGTTACCGATAAGATAGTCTTTCATTTCATCAACGCAAGCAAGAACCGCCTTTGCGTGTCCTTCCAAAACCGCTTCTCCCCAACCGGTGAGACCGCCGTCCGTTGTAATTTCGACAAATCCCCATCGAGGGCGAACAAAATATGTGTTAACGCCTGTGATCTTCATTTGTGTTCTCCTTTATCTGACAACTCTGCCCGAGCCGTTGCCCGCAGCAAGCGTTTCAACTTCTTTAAGACTTACCATATTGAAATCGTGTTCAATGGTGTGCTTGAGGCATGAAGCCGCAACCGCAAATTCTATTGCCTTTTTATCTTCATAATCCGAAGTAAGTGCATAAATAAGAGCGCCTCCGAACGAGTCGCCGCCTCCTACACGGTCAACGATCTGTATATCATATTCACGTGAGAATTCAGCCTTTTGAGTTTTTGCGTCGTAAAGCATACCCGCCCAGATATTTCTGCTTGCAGATAAGCTTCCGCGAAGCGTGATAGCCACCTTTTTAAAGTCAAAACGCTTTGTAAGCTGGCTTGCAACATCTATGTATCCTTCATAGCTCAGATTGCCGCTGTCTATATCTGTATGAGCTGCATGGATTCCGAAAACGTCTGCCGCATCCTGCTCGTTGGCAATGCAAACATCAACGTATTTCATAAGCTCTGCCATCACACATCCGGCATCTTCCTTTGACCAAAGCTTACTGCGGTAGTTAAGGTCACAGCTTATAGTTATACCCATTTTCTTGGCAGCAACACATGCATCTAAGCATGCTTTTGCCATATTTTCGCTGAGTGCAGGAGTAATTCCCGTGAAATGGAACCACTTTGCGCCCTTAAAAATCTCATTCCAGTCAAATTCTTTAGGCTGTGCCATTGCAATAGCCGAATTTTCACGGTCATATATTACCTTTGACGGTCTCTGAGAAGCACCCTTTTCAAGGTAGAAAGTGCCAAGGCGCTTACCTCCCCTGACTATAAGGCTTGTATCAACACCGTTTCTGCGCATTTCACGGATAACGTAGTCGCCGATTTCGTGCGAGGGAACCTTAGTAACAAAAGCCGCATCGGCTCCGTAGTTAGCAAGCGATACAGCTACATTTGCTTCTCCGCCTGCAAGATTCACTTCAAATTTATCAGCCTGTACAAGTCTGAGGTAACCCGCGGGATTAAAGCGAAGCATAACCTCGCCAAATGTTACTATTCTGTTCATTGTTTTCTCTCCTTATTTTACAACACTAACATATTTTTTGGCAAGTTCTGTAATGCCTTTATAATCATTTGCTTCAAGCAATTCTTTATTTACTATATTTGTACCGATACCGAAACCGGATACTCCCGCTTTCAGATATTCTCCCATATTGTTTTCATCAATTCCGCCGACTGCGGTAAATTTGATATGCGAAAGGGGTGCTTTTACAGCTTTTACGTATGATGGACCCAGATTACTTATCGGGAACATTTTTACAAAATCAGCTCCGCTCTCGTATGCGAACTCAATTTCACTCGGAGTAAGCGCTCCGGGCATTGATACCATATTAAGCTCGTGCGTTTTTCTTATAACCCGAGCATTTGTATTCGGTGAAATAATAAAGCTCCCGCCGGATTTATGTGTCAGCTCTACCTGTTTCTTTGTCAGAACCGTTCCGGCACCAATATACATATCTTTTCCAAACTCATCGCACAAAAGTTTGATATTATCGGCAGTCTGCTCATCACTGACCTTACCGCTTGAATCAAAAGTTACCTCTAATAAACGGATACCGCCTTCATACATAGCACGGCATAACGGTAAAAGCTTTTCTTTTTCAACAGACCTTACTATAACGATAATTTTTTCTTTTTCTATAGCCGATATTACTTTATTCACTATACTTCACCTCATTGTAATTATATAAATACAGAATATCATACATTTTTTGAAAAGTATATTGAAAATATCATAATTATATTGCCAAATCTATAAATCTGTGCTAAACTACATATATGGATAATTATTTTGAACAAAAAACAAGTTTTAATCAGATATCATTCAGGTATGCTAAGGGCAAATCTCTGAAAACAGGAAATGAAATACATCCCTTTTATGAAATCTTATTTTATATAGACGGAAAGGCAACGTTTTTATCAGAAAATTTCAAGGAAGATCTTGAAAAAGGGACGTTATTGATAATACCCAAAGAAACATACCATAAATTTCTTATAAAAAGCGAAAAAGATTACATCAGATTTGTTATAAACTTTCCTGATATTGAAATAATAAAGCCCTTATTGCCAATGGCAATGTCTGAAATAAAAATTATAAAAGACGTAAACATCAATCTCAGAAATATTCTAAGCAGAATGTGCAATATCATCAGCTATGAGAAATCAGAAACTACTACTGTAAACCTTTACGGTTCATTTCTTTCTTTGATTTCTGAAATTTGTATTGACACAAAAAGCGCAATAGAGCCTAAATTCAGAGAAAAGGAACTTCTGATTTCAAAGTGTATCGGCTTTATAGATAATAATTATACATCTCCTATTACTGTAGACGATATTGCCGGCGAGATGTTTGTTTCACCAGCCACTCTTTTTAAATGCTTTAAAAATGAACTTGGTGTTTCATTACATAAATACATCACTGAAAAAAGAATGATATATGCACGTAAACTGATTTTACAGGGAGAAAATCCAACAATGATTTACACTCGTTGCGGATACAATGATTATTCTTCGTTCTACAAAGCATACGTAAAAATGTTTTCACACTCACCGTCAAAAGACAAATAATAAAAACAAGCCCAGAAATTACTCTGAGCTTGTTTTTATTTATAATGAAAAAAGACCGCAGAAAGCGGTCTAATGAAACATTCATTGAAAATCGAATAAAGGAAGAAGGAACACGAACGAACCTTGCATATGAGTTTACTCATTTGTAAGTTCAAGCC
>SVSR01000038.1 GCA_015064205.1 Oscillospiraceae bacterium | reverse complement strand
CTGTTTCCCTCCCCTCAAGGTTCGAGTAACTCGAACAATATACTGTTATATTTTACACCAAAATTCCCTATTTGTCAATAGGTTTTTTAATTATTTTACGACGATGTGCAGTTTTATAATAATATCGAGGATTCAAACTCGATATTTTTTTATTTTATCCTCCTTTCTTAGTGAAAATCTCAATGTTTGGACTGAGATTTCTCCTTTTATGCTGTGAAGCAAGCGGTTGATTGCACGTTTGCTTCGCAGCCCCCCTTTTATTTGATGTAATGGCGTATAGCCTTGCAAATATATAATTAAATGCCATATAGGCAAGAAAGAGGTAAAAATGTTACTCGAACTCATGAAAAAGGAATCAAAGTATAAGGACAAATATGGTAATGAAAAGACCGGTGTTTCTTTGTACCTGAAAGCTGGTGATCAGGTTATCGGAATCGAGCCTGTTTACTATGGTAAAGAAGGAAGCCCTGATAAAGGATATGTAGCTAGAAAAGCGATCCTTTCGGCTATGGCTTCTCCGCTTCCGCCTAAGGATGCAAACGCTTCTGTTTAATATGCTTGTTCAATTAACACCGAAGCGCGGCAAGCTTATTGTAAATACTGATAAAGTGTTGTTTGCTGCTGATAATGGTAAATATACCAGAATCGAATTAGAGGACGGCACGCCCATCGATGTTATTGAGTCTGTAGAGGATATTTTGTCTATTTGTAATATCAAAACATCGATAGAAAACTGAAAAGTTAAAATGCGGGCTAAATGGGCTAAATGGTGTTAATACACCATAAAAACATTTAGTCTAGACTAAAGTCTATAATGCCCTATTTTCCAAGAAAAATCGCGAAGCGATTCCCGCCCCGCCAGGGCTTGTCCAAGCGGGGTGGGCTAATTGGGCTAAAATGGGCTAAATTTGGGCTAAAATTTTAAAAATAATGATTAAAATATCGAAAAATTGATATTTGGGGGTAAAAATGATCGAGGAGTATATTTTGATAACTACATCTGGTGAATTTAAGACTGTGGAAATTGAAACAGATTCTTTTTTAGATAAATGTTATGAGCTTATTAATTGCGATTGCATTGAAGTGTTTGTTCCTTTGTTTCCAAAAAAAGATACTGCTGTAAGATTTATTCTTGACGAAAGCGGCAAGTTGAATGGGCAGAAGTTTAATCCGCTGGCAACATTGTTCTATAATCGTCCTGACGTTTTGTTTGGCAACGTACTTATCGGAAAGCTTGGATTAAATCAATACGGCGAAATGAATATTGTTGGCTTTGAGTATTACGAAACCGATGAACTTTTAAATTATCTTTCGGCTTTAGCTGATGAGTTGAGTAAGAATTCTTTGCTATGATATGGCTGATGAAAAGAAAATAATATATCTGAAGCATTGCGAAGTTGTTTCGCAGCCGGAATATATTGACGGCAAGGTCGGTGATATTATTCGTGCACATAAAGTCATAAAGAAGTATGCTTACATACTGCACGATAAGGACCCTGACACGTCGCCGCATTATCATATATATCTTAATTTTGGAAGGACAGGTATTCCTCTTCCCGATATAGCTAAATGGTTTGGCTTGCAGGAGAGCTGTGTTGAACGAATTAAAGGACGACCTGTGGACGTACTCAAATACCTTGTGCACGGCAATGATTCTCAGATAAACAAACATCAGTATGATTATTCTGAGGTTGTGGCAAATTTTGATTTCCTTGCTGAAATCGAAACGGATAAGGTACTTGGAGACTTTGAAAAGTATTCCTATGCTCAGCAGCTTCAATATGTTAATAATTTGCCTGTATCTGAAAAAACGCAGGCTTTTACAAAGCTTGAAAAGCTATGGAAGATCTATTGTCAATGTCTCGTTTTAAATAATGATCGTGATATCGACGTTATGTTTATAGACGGCAAGGGCGGAACCGGAAAAACGTATTATGCTAAAAAGCTTCTTACACGAATGGGTTATGACTATTGCGTTAGCTCTTCGTCAAATGACCCATTTCAAGACTATCTTGGGCAAAAAGCAATTATTCTTGACGACTTACGAGACAGTGCATTTGATTTTGAGGATCTTTTAAAGATGCTCGATAATAATACTGCTTCTTCGGTTCGAAGCAGGTTTACCAATAAGGTTTTCAACGGTAAGCTAATTGTGATCACTTCTACCGTTCCATTGAGTTATTGGTATCGATCATATCAATATTCGGATAATAAAGATGAACTCAATCAGCTTTATAGACGTATTACGTCATATGTAAAAGTTACTCACGATTTTGTTAGTGTTTATAATCAGATCGATGAAAGAGGGAGACCGACCGGGATTCCCTATGTATATAAGAATGAAATTCCTGAACTGAAAAAGCAAAATCGATCACGAACTGATTATGCTGCTATTTTTGGTGAAATGCTTATTGATGCTTCTACGGATATAATTGATGAATGGGGACGTACGTTGAATGTTATGAACGGACGCCCTATAAAAAGAGGTTCAGATCCTCAACAAATAATATAGCATATTTGGGGGCGGTCTTCCAATGGCCCTGGAGCCGCCTCACCACTTGGAGAAATTATGAAAGAAGTAACAATCTCCCTATGGGAGTTAACAAAAGAAGAAGCTGCAAAGCTACCTGTTGGCAAACCGGTGTTGATATATAATACGTTTACAAAAACGTATCGTATAGATAGAAGCGGGCCGAGCTCATTAGCTCGCTGCAAATATGCAGCTCAACACGTAAAATACTTCATTTTCGACCGCGACGGTTGTGATGAGTAAATAAATTTGAGGAGTTGAAATAATGAAGCTTAATTTTAAAAGCTTAAAGCGAAAATTGTTCGGAAGCTCGCCCGGCAAGAAGAAAAACAAAAAGAAGTCGGACAAAACGAATAATATCAAAAAAGCAGTTAGTGCTGCGCTTGCGTTTGTGCTCGTTGTAACCGTTGTAGCAATTATTGCCGGATCCGGTGGATCTTCGGGCGGTACAAAAATCGTTGTTAAGTACGTTGAGCCGGTATTACAATCCGGAAACGTTACGCTGTCAGCTAATGGAACGTATAATTACACACCGAGCGAAGGCTATGACGGTTTTTCAGATTTCACTGTACTTGTGGAAGGTTCAAACGCGTGCGACTATAACGTTACGTTTATGAGTGATTCTGAGTCGGTGTATGCCGGATGCGGCGTAAATGAGGGCGTAGCTGTAAGCGAGCCTGTAAGACCGACCGCGGACGGCTTATATTTTGACGGCTGGTACACCGCACAAGAAGGCGGCGATAAAGTTCAATTTCCTTATACGCCGAATGGTAATACAACGTTATACGCTCGTTTTACTGACGTTGTTCTTCTTGGTTTCACCGGCCTTGCTACAAGCAAGGATCTTACTTGGACGGATGATATAGCTGGCACTGCTCTATATACGATCCACGACTCTTCAACAACAAATACCGGTGTTTATGTAGAAGTTACAAGCGAGCTTGACGATATGTTTCCGTTTTGTGATATAGAAGAGTTTACTGATGACTATGGAAACGTTTTTGTTAAGTATCCAAAATGTTATATTAAGTTTATAACAAATGATGATGGTGCCATCGATGGTTTTAAGGTATCTAATGTGCAAGCTGAAGAGGATATGTTTATTCCCGATTGTTTCTTGGATCCGTCCGATAGCTCGGGAGCTTCGTATCTTGATTATTTTGCCCTTGGAAAATATGAAATGTCCGGTTCTTCTTCTCAAGGATTTTCAAAATCGGGTGAAACTTGCCTTGTAAGTATTACAAGAGCTAAAGCCAGAACCGCCTCGAGATCTTACGGAACATCCGATAATTTGTACAATGGGTACCAGCTTCAGGATTTTTCAATGTTAACAACATACAATTTTCTTTGTATGCTTTATTATAAGACAGCTGATATTCAGTCTGTTTACGGTGGAAGAACCGGAAGCGGATCCGTATCTTCTTGGAGCTCAGCTTCTGTAACCGGAACTTGCGACGCCATTGAAGGTCTAAACGGTTGGAATACTGATACGGATTGCGTGAAGATGCTTGGTATTGAAAATCCTTATGGAAATATATATAAATGGATCGACGGTATTTATTTTTCTTCCTCGTCTATTTACGTATTTCGTCTGCCGCAAAACTTTGCTGATAGCACATCTGGCGCTGCGAAATTGAGCATTTCAAGACCTACTACGAGCAGTTATATTTTATCGCTTGGTTATACAAATACAGAGGCTCAGAGATCTTATCCTTTTGCAACTGCAACAGGAGATGCGTCTTCTTCTGTTGTTGGCGATTATTACTATTACAACAGCTCCGGCACGGTGCTGCATGTCGGCGGCTGCTG
>SVSR01000021.1 GCA_015064205.1 Oscillospiraceae bacterium | reverse complement strand
CGGTTATAATAAGGCTGAGACTCTCTTTATTTTTTCACTTCTTGACATAATACAACTCCGTATTTTTAATCACGTGTAATTATATTTACAGAAATGCTTTAATATTACAAGGCGTACAGAAAAACTGTACGCCATTATAATTTAGAGATTAATTTCGCTATAAAGCTTTTCGGATTTCTTTTCGCAGTATATGCATCTGCAGATTCCGGCATCGAGGTCTGTTACCTTAAATACCTGCTCAAGCTCCTGCTCACACGATGTTATACATCTTGGATTCTTACATACAAGCTTATCTTTTATAAGAATTTCCTCGCTCTTTTGGGGCTTGGGCGCGTCTGACTTACACATACCGAGAAGCTTAAGTATAAGCGCCATACGGATATACTTGCCGTTCTTTACCTGCTTGAAGTAGCAAGCACGCTTATCGTTATCTATTGCAACGCTTATCTCATTTACTCTGGGAAGCGGATGCATTATTGAGAGATTATCTTTAGCATATGTGAGCTTATCAGGTGTAAGTATGTAAAAATCCTTGAGACGTTCATACTCATCCTTATCTGCAAAGCGCTCACCCTGAATACGCGTCATATAGAGTATATCAAGCTCGGGTATAGCCTTTTCGAGATCGTCACATTCGCTGTATGGAATATTCTGTCTGTCAAGCACACCAATTTTAACGTAGTTAGGCAGTTTTAGTTCATCAGGCGATATGAGAACTATTTTAATCCCTGCATATCTCGCAAGCGCAATTATAAGTGAGTGAACGGTTCTTCCGTATTTAAGATCTCCGCAAAATCCAACTGTAAGGTTATTGAGCCTTCCCTTTTCGCGGCTTATCGTTAAAAGGTCAGCGAGAGTTTGTGTCGGGTGGTTATGTCCTCCATCGCCAGCGTTAATTATCGGTACGTCAGAGTTAAGTGATGCAACGTAAGGTGCTCCTTCAAGGGGGTGGCGCATAGCAATAATATCGGCATAGCAGCTAACCGTCTTTGCCGTATCCGCAACGCTTTCGCCTTTTGCAGCAGAGGAACTGTTTGCGGCAGAAAAGCCAAGCACGTTTCCGCCAAGCTCGTACATAGCCGCTTCAAATGAAAGGCGCGTTCTCGTTGACGGTTCAAAGAAAAGCGTTGCAAGCTTTTTGCCGCGGCACATCTCGCTGTACTTTGCAGAATTCTCTATTATATCGTTAGACGTTGATATAAGCTCGTCGATTTCCTCAACGCTTAAATCAAGCGGATCCATAAGACTTCTCATGTTTTTCTCCGATCAGCCGCATTAATAAACTATACGGCAAAGTTATTTACGCTTTTATCCAGCTTTCGTCAGAAGGATTATTTCTGAACGTTATAAGTCTCTTTACATCTTCGGGCTTGATGTAACCTTCTTCAGACGCTACCTCTGCAATAACGTCAAAGTTTGTAAGAGAAACGTTCTTTACATTTGCTTCGGCAAGTCGGTCTATTCCCTTCTTCATGCCGTAAGTGAAGATGCTTACAATTCCGAGCACCTCCGCGCCTGCTTCTCTGAGCACGTTAACAACTTCAATAACGCTTCCGCCTGTTGAGATAAGGTCTTCAACAACTACTACCTTTTGTCCTGCTTCAAGCTTACCCTCAATCTGATTCTGTCTGCCGTGATCCTTAGCACCTGAACGAACGTAACCCATGGGCATACCGAGGATATGGCCGCAGATAGCTGCGTGGGCGATACCGGCAGTTGAAGTACCCATAAGCACTTCACAGTCGGGATAGTACTTCTTTATAAGCTCGCAAAGTCCGTTTTCAACGTCGTCTCTTACCTTAGGAGCAGTAAGTGTGAGTCTGTTATCGCAATAAACAGGGCTCTTGATTCCACTTGCCCATGTGAAGGGCTCGTCGGGACGGAAAAACACCGCCTTTATTGATAGTAAATCTTTTGCTATAAGCTTTTCCATAATTTTATCACCTTTCTTTATTAACCTACAAATTCAGCGACACATCTTTTATATGCCGCAACGGGATCTTCTGCAGCAGTTATCGGTCTGCCGACTACTATGTAGTCTGAACCAATTTCTTTTGCCTGCTCGGGAGTCATAACTCTCTTCTGGTCGCCAACGTCACCGTCTGCAAAACGAACTCCGGGAGTTACAGTCATAAAGTCCTTGCCGCAGAGATCGTGCACCTTACCTGCTTCAAGAGGCGAGCATACTACCCCGTCAAGCCCTGCATTCTTTGCATTTTTAGCATAGTGCATAACAACTTCGTCTATAGGCTTCTCGATAAGAAGGTCTCGGCGCATCGTTTCTTCGTCTGTTGAAGTTAACTGAGTTACTGCAATAAGAAGCGGACGCGTGCCGTCTGTACGTGTAAGTCCTTCAAGCGCCGCCTCCATCATTTTCCCTGTTCCTGACGCGTGAAGATTGCACATATCAACGTCAAGATTTGAAAGCACCGCCATAGACTTCTTTACGGTATTGGGAATATCGTGAAGCTTAAGGTCAAGGAAGATCTTATGACCTCTTGCTTTGATTTCCTTTACAATGTGTGGGCCTTCTGCATAGTAAAGTTCCATGCCAATCTTTACAAAAGGCTTTGTATCTGTAAATTTATCGAGAAATGCGAACACCTGCTCTGCGCTATTAAAATCACAGGCTATAATTACGTCCTTACCCATTTTACTATCCTTTCTGTTAGTCTCTCGCCGCACCGATTATCCCGGAGAGAGAATTTATTTTATACTTTTCCATAACTGTTGGAAGCTCGTTTATAATGTCACGGCAGACATAAGGGTTTATCAAATTTGCCGCACCGACTTCAACTGCAGTTGCACCTGCAAGCATCATTTCAATAACGTCTTCGGCTGTTGATACTCCGCCCATACCGACAACGGGAATCTTGACTGACGATGCTACCTGATAGACCATTCTTACGGCTACCGGGAATATTGCATCGCCTGAAAAACCGCCCATTTTGTTTGCTATAACCGGCTTCTTGGTTTTAAGGTCTATTCTCATACCAAGAAGCGTATTGATAAGGCTTATTCCGTCTGCACCCGCATCTTCGCAAGCTTTTGCGATACTTACGATATCCGTAACGTTAGGTGAAAGCTTGATTATAACAGGCTTTGTTGTTACCGCTTTTACTGCCTTTGTTACGGTTGCTGCGGCTTCGGGTGAAGTTCCGAAGCTCATACCGCCGCCGTGCACGTTCGGACAGCTTACGTTTACTTCGAGCCAGCCTACCTCTTCGCACTTATCAAGCTTTTCGCATGTGTATGCATAATCTTCAACAGAAAATCCGCTGATGTTTGCCATTACTTTTTTATTAAATATTTTGCGAAGCTGCGGAAGTTCTTCTGTTATTACCTTTTCAACACCGGGATTCTGAAGGCCGACTGCGTTTATCATACCCGCCTTACACTCGGCAATTCTCGGTGTAGGATTACCGAAACGGGGGTCTTTTGTTGTCCCCTTGAACGAGAAAGTACCTAGCATATTTATGTCGTAAAGCTCAGCAAATTCTCTGCCGAATCCAAACGTTCCGCTTGCGGGGATAATCGGGTTATCAAGCTCTATACCACAGAGGTTTACGTTCATTTTTCCCATATTATCTCCTCCTTTACAAGAACAGGCCCGTCTTTGCAGATTCTTTTATTGCCGTACAAGGTCTTGCATGAGCACCCCATACATGCTCCGAATCCGCAACCCATACGTTCTTCAAAGCTATACTGTCCTGATGTCTTTGATACATTATAAAGTGCTTTAAGCATAGGCTCGGGACCGCATGAGTAGGTGTAGGTATAGTCAACAGAGTCAATGGCATTTGTAACAAAGCCTTTTATCCCATAGCTTCCGTCAACAGTTGTTACATAAACGTCTGCACCAATCGCTTTGAAATCGTCTTCACAGAAGATTTCGTCCTTTGTGTTAAAGCCAAGCACTACGCTTACCTTCTTGCCCTCTCCAATGAGTTTTTTTGCAAGCATATAAAGGGGCGGCACGCCAACGCCTCCGCCTACAAGCAGAGGGTGGTTTCCCGATTTTGTTGTATCGTAGCCGTTACCGAGTCCTGTCAGTATATCAAGCATACCGCTTGACATTTTAGCCATCTGCTCAGTACCGTGACCGACTGTCTTATAGATAAGTGTAAGCTTACCATATTCACAGTCGCAGACAGATATGGGTCTGCGAAGATACAGTCCGTCAAGCTTTATATTTACAAACTGCCCGGGCGCTGTGATATCAGTTGTATCGCCTTTGAGCACCATTTTATACACATTTGAGGTAAGTGCTTTGTTTTCAATTATTTCAAACAAGGTTTGTTTCATAATATAAACTCTCCGTCTTACGCGTCAATTGTTGAAATCAGAAGAGTCGTTTCTTCGAGCACGTCAAGTACAACTCGTACTGTATCGAGTGCTGTAAATATAGTTACGTTATTTTCAACTGCGCACTGTCTTATTGCATGTCCGTCATTTTCACCGTCACTTGCCACGTCACGGGTGTTTATAACGTAAGTTACATATCCCTGCCTTATTGCACTCGGGATATCATCAGAGCCCTCGCTTATCTTCTGCTTTACTCTTGTGCGTATTCCATGTTGCTTTAAGAATTCAGCGGTTCCTGCAGTTGCCTGAATATTGAAACCGAGGTTATAGAATCTTCTTATAAGCGGAAGTGCTTCTTCCTTATCTCTGTCTGCAACGGTTACAAGAACTGTTCCGTAGTTCATAAGGCTCATACCCGATGCCTGAAGTGCTTTATACAGAGCGCGTGTCATTTTATCGTCATAGCCTATTGCTTCACCCGTTGATTTCATTTCAGGAGAGAGATATGCGTCAAGTCCGCGGAGCTTTGAGAATGAGAATGCCGGAACTTTAACGTAATAGCGCTTCTTTTCTGCAGGATATTTTTCGGTAAAGCCTTGGTCCTTAAGCGACTTGCCGAGTATTACAAGTGTTGCAATATCTGCAAGGCTGTATCCCGTTGCCTTTGAAAGAAACGGTACTGTACGTGACGAACGTGGATTCACCTCGATGATATATACGTCTTCGTTTGAATCAACGATAAACTGAATATTGAAAAGTCCGATGATGCCGATTCCGAGTCCGAGCTTTTCGGTGTACTCTATAATCTTATCCTTTACCTTCTGTGAAATACTGAACGAAGGATATACGCTTATCGAGTCTCCCGAGTGAATACCTGTTCTTTCAACAAGCTCCATGATACCGGGGATAAATACGTCCTTACCATCGCATACTGCGTCGACTTCAACTTCTTTACCCTGGATATACTTATCGACAAGCACAGGCTTATCGTCGTCTATCTCAACTGCTGTTTTGAGATAATGGCGAAGCTGTTCTTCATTTGCTACTATCTGCATAGCACGTCCGCCGAGAACGAAGCTCGGGCGAACGAGTACAGGATATCCTATTTCTGCTGCTGCCTTTACTCCGTCTTCAATTTTTGTAACCGCTTTACCCTTAGGCTGAGGAATGTTGAGAGAGTGAAGTATCTTTTCAAATGAGTCACGGTTTTCTGCACGCTCAATAGCATCACAGTCTGTGCCGATAAGCTTGACTCCGCGTGCTCTGAGCGGTTCAGCAAGGTTGATTGCCGTCTGTCCGCCGAGAGACGCAATAACGCCGTCGGGCTTTTCAAGCAGAATTATATTCATTACGTCCTCTGTGCAAAGGGGTTCAAAATAGAGTTTGTCTGAAGTAGTATAGTCAGTTGATACGGTTTCAGGATTGTTATTTATGATAATAGCCTCATATCCGGCTTTTCTGATCGTAGATACAGCATGAACTGTTGAATAGTCAAACTCAACGCCCTGACCGATACGGATAGGTCCTGAACCGAGAACTATTACTTTCTTGCGGTCAGTTACAACCGATTCGTTTTCTTCCTCGTAAGTTGAATAGAGGTATGGAACGTAGCTTTTGAACTCGGAAGCGCACGTATCGATCATTTTATATACCGGCATAATATTTTCTTTTACACGTATGTCGAAAATGTCAAGTTCGCTTTGTCCCCACATATCTGCAATAGCCTTGTCGCAGAAGCCCATTTTCTTTGCTTCTTTGAGTACGTCAAGATTGCCGACATTTTCTCTGAGTTCTTTTTCTTCGTCTACGATATTCTTGAATTTTTCTATAAAGAGTATATCAATCTGGGTGGCATCGGCAATCATACCGATATCACCTCCGCGGCGGAGAAGCTCCGCAATAGCATAAATTCTGTCGTCTGTTCCAAGCTTTACATATTCGAGAAGCTCATCGGCTTTATATGAGTCGAATTTATGCATATGAAGGTGGTACACACCTATTTCAAGCGAGCGGATAGCTTTAAGAAGGCTTTCTTCGATCGTACGGCCAATACTCATTACTTCACCGGTTGCCTTCATCTGTGTGCCGAGTACATTGTTTGCAGTTGTAAATTTATCAAACGGGAAACGGGGCATCTTTGTTACAACATAGTCGATTGCAGGTTCAAAAGATGCCGGCGTATTTGCAAGCTTGATCTCATCAAGGTGCATACCAACGCTTATCTTTGCAGAAACACGTGCTATCGGGAAACCGCTTGCCTTTGAAGCAAGGGCTGACGAACGGGATACTCTGGGATTAACTTCGATAAGATAATACTTGAACGAGTGAGGGTCAAGCGCAAACTGAATATTGCATCCGCCCTCAATTTTGAGCGCGCGGATTATTTTAAGTGCGCTTGAACGGAGCATCTGATGCTCTTTATTCGTAAGTGTCTGAGAGGGGCAAACAACTATCGAGTCGCCTGTGTGTATACCAACAGGGTCTACGTTTTCCATGTTGCATATAGTGATTGCCGTATCATTGGCATCGCGCATTGCCTCATATTCAATTTCTTTATAGCCCTTGATGCTCTTTTCTACGAGCACCTGATGCACGGGTGAAAGAACGAGGGCGTTTTTCATTATTTCTCTGAATTCTTCTTCGTTATTGGCAAAGCCGCCGCCTGTACCGCCAAGCGTAAACGCAGGTCGAAGAACTACGGGGTATCCTATCTCTTCTGCAGCCGCTAACCCTTCCTCCATGGAATTAGCTATAAGTGAGGGAAGAACGGGCTCGCCGAGTCTTTCGCAAAGCTCTTTGAATCTTTCTCTGTCCTCTGCCATTTCTATACTTTCGCTGCTTGTACCCAGAAGCTCTACCTGGCACTCTTTGAGAATACCTTTCTTTTCAAGCTGCATAGCAAGGTTAAGGCCCGTCTGACCTCCGATACCGGGAACGATCGCGTCAGGTCTTTCATAACGGAGTATCTTTGCTATATATTCAAGGGTAAGAGGCTCCATATATACTTTGTCCGCTATAGTTGTATCTGTCATGATAGTAGCGGGGTTTGAGTTGCAAAGTACTACCTCATATCCCTCTTCCTTGAGTGCAAGGCATGCCTGTGTTCCGGCATAGTCAAATTCGGCCGCCTGTCCGATTACGATAGGGCCTGAGCCGATTACGAGTATTTTCTTTAAATCAGTTCTCTTAGGCATTTGCTTTGCCCTCCTTCATTACTTTTATAAATTTATCAAAAAAGTTATCGCTGCCTTTGGGTCCTTTTTCGGTTCCCGGATAATATTGTACACCCCAGACCATATCTTTCTGGCACTTAACTCCCTCTACTGTATCATCAAGAAGATTTATGTGCGTAGCTTCAAGATCTGTTGCACTCAAGCTGTCTTTATCAACAACAAATGAATGGTTCTGAGTTTCAATCGAAACAAGTCCTGTTTCAAGGTCCTTGATGGGATGGTTGCATCCTCTGTGACCGAATTTAAGCTTGCTGATCTTTGCGCCATATGCAAGGCTTATCATCTGATGGCCAAGCCCCTCTCCGAATATCGGGTACTTGCCCTTCAGTTCTTTTATAAGTTCTATTACCGCAACAGCGTCTGCAGGATCGCCCGGTCCGTCTGATATGAATATGCCGTCAGGCTTCATCATTTCAACTTCGCTTGCAGGAGTATCCCACGGGATCACGGTTACGTTGCATCCGATTGCGTTGAGTGTGCGGACTATGCTGAGTTTTATTCCGCAGTCTATTGCAACAACGTTATACTTAGGGTTAGGCGTTCTTGAATACCATCTCTTTTTGCAGCTTACCTTTGCAACCTCGTCCTTCGAAAATTCCGTTGACTTAAGAATTTCAAGGGCTTTGTCAAGAGGGGTTGAAGCCGCGCATATATATGCCTTACAACTACCGTTATCTCTTATTGAACGCGCAAGCTTACGGGTGTCAAGTCCGTATATACCGGGAATGTCGTTTTCTTCCATAAGCTCCGCAAGAGTTTTTGTATATCTGAAGTTTGACGGGAAATTATTATATTCTCTGACAACAAGTCCGCCTATCGTCAGCGTTTTAGATTCAAAGTCTTCATCGGTAATGCCGTAGTTGCCTATAAGAGTATAAGTCATAACCACCGTCTGATTTATATACGTTGGATCAGACACTATTTCCTGATATCCTACCATAGACGTATTGAACACTATCTCTGTGACGCGTTCCTTATCTTTAGCGCCGAACGCGTAGCCGTAATATTCGCTTCCGTCTTCAAGAACGATCTTCTTATCAAATTCCTTTAACATACTCTTTTCCCCCTGTATATTGTCGTTATATGTTTACCGTATAGTTTTTCTCCCTCAAAGGGTGTTGCTCTTCCCATTGATACGAATTTTTTGGAATCAACCGTTATCTCCTCGTCAAGCACCCAGACTGAAAAGTCGTTTTCAAGAGGTATTTTAAAGCGCTTTCTCGGATTTATAGCCATAAGCTCTATAAGTTTTTCGAGGCTTATTATATTTTTCTTCACAAGATGCGTATACATTACGCTGAAAGCAGTTTCAAGACCGACTATTCCAAACGCGCTCTTTTCAAGTCCCCCGGACTTCTCCTCTTCGGAGTGCGGCGCATGGTCTGTTGCTATCATATCTATTGTTCCATCAATTATGCCTTCAATAAGCGCAAGCTTGTCCTCACGACTTCTAAGCGGCGGATTCATTTTGAATCTCCCCTCTTCCTTTAAGTCGTTTTCATCAAGCACCAGGTAATGAGGCGCGGTTTCGCACGTCACGTCAACTCCGCGCGCTTTAGCTTTTCTTATAAGCTCTACGCTTTCTTTTGTTGATATATGGCACACGTGATATGCACAGCCCGTTTCTTCGCAAAGCATTAAATCACGTTCTATCTGTTTGTATTCACTCTCAGAGCATATTCCGCGGTGTCCGTGCTCTTTTGCGTATACACCGTCATGTATATATCCGCCGTTGAGCAGCGAGTTGACCTCACAGTGAGCTACTATCATTTTACCGAGTCTTTTTGATTCAAGCATAGCTTTACGCATCATATTATCCGACTGGACTCCGCGTCCGTCATCGGAAAAAGCTATTGCCGTATCAGCAAGGGCGGAAAAGTCTGAAAGCTCTTCGCCTCGCTGGCCGACGGTTATTGATGCATATGGGTACACGTCGATAATCGCGTCTTTTTCAATAGCGTCCGTCTGAATTTCCATATTGTCCGCAGAGTCGGGTACGGGATTCAGATTAGGCATTGTGCATACCGCTGTATATCCCCCTGCCGCCGCGGCTTTACTTCCGCTTTTTATTGTTTCCTTATAAATAAATCCCGGCTCGCGAAAATGAACATGCACATCGCAAAAACCGGGAAAAATAGTATATTCGGGAAAATCAAGGGAAAGCAAAAGATCGTCCGACGGCGAAAAGCTATCGAGCATACCGAAGTCTATTAACTTTGCATTCACTAGTTTCTTCATTTGATTTATCCTTTCACAGAGCATCTGCCCATGGCTCGCCTAAAGCTTAAATCGGAAAGGGATATCTCAGGCATAGTTATAACCTTGCCCGGAATATGCATAGCCGCACCGTACAAAAAAAGCCTTGCCCGACGCGGCAAGACATAAACAGACTGACGCACACAGTTATAGTACGCCCGCATATTTATATATCTCCGTCCTGCCGATCCCACTGCCATCGCCATAGAGATTTTTTATCCGTCCGTTTCGGTATCGGATTTATCTTTTATATTGTAACACAACGCACACTCATTGTCAATAGCAATTAGTTTAATATATATATTATTTTTACAGTATTTTTTGTATATATTATCAAAGCATAAAACAAGCGGCAATTACTGCCGCTTTTGTTTATTATTTACTTTTACCTACAACCACGGCATAAACTACACATATTATCGTATGTGGAATAAGTAATAACAGAGCAATAACACTTACAACCGGTGCAAAGAACATACTTGCAAGCTGCAGTATCCCCATAATAACAGTTGCATAGCCGACAAAGCGATTTATTTTTCTTGCTTTATCCGTGGGGATATCAAATTTTTTAAGTTGAATAAAGTTTGATTTTTTTATATAGTCAAATTTCGGAATATAGTTTCCTATTACTATAAACATACCACCAACTATAAATACTGCAAGCTTGCGCGCGTCAATATTGAATCCAAGCGAATAAAGTATTGTTGCCGGATGAAGTATCAACGTAATCACTGGAATTATCCATTTAAATACTCTTGTGATTTTTCCACTCACACCCTGTTGTTTATACATCGTAATATCATTAATAAAGCAACAGAAGCACTGCATAAAGACCATAAGACAAGGAAGTGCGAATACTGTGAACGCTTTTGAAGCAAAATTGTCAGGCTCACCGTAGAAATTAAAATGTATTGCCATTTGATCAGGGAGGTCTTCCCACAGAGCGAGTCCTAATAATATAGGAAGAAGACAAACGATGCACGTTATTATAAGTATTTTCCATTTCATGAATTTCATTATTTGTTACCTCCGAGCATGTAAATCCAGGTTAACACTTCTTCAAACACCGAAGTGTTAAGATCATAATAAATGAAGTTTTTTTCTTTCTGTTCGCCTATGAGGTCAGCTTTTTTCAGTTTTGAAAGATGGTAAGAAACCGTTGCACCGGTGAGATTGAATTTTTCGGCTATCTCTCCTGCTGACATTCTTCCCTTTTTTAACATTGTAAGTATGTCGCGTCTCACAGGATCGGATATTGCTTTTAACGTCTCGTTTATTGCCATAGCTCCACTCCTTTCAAAGTTTGTATTTAGAAATATTTCTAAATAGATTATAACATGCATTGAATCGTTTGTCAACAGATATTTAGATATTTTTCTAAATACCTTTCTCTGAAGAGATTAACAAAAAAATCCGCACACTTTTGTGTGCGGATTTTTTTGGAGCTGGTGATGTGACTTGAACACACGACCTGCTGATTACGAATCAGCTGCACTACCGACTGTGCTACACCAGCAGAACATTATGTATTATAATATAATTTCGCTTGTTTGTCAATAACTTTATATAAAAAATTTCGGGGCCGATATACACGGCCCCTGTTTATTTTACTTTTGAGGAATTATTAAGCCATATCCCTTGTCGCGGCGCTTATATACTACGCAAATTTCATCAGTTCTGTCGTCACGGAACATATAGAAATCATGCCCTGTTATATTCATCTGCAGTATCGCTTCTTCAGGCGTCATTGGCTTGACAGAAAAGCTCTTTGTGCGGATGTCGAACACGCCCTCTTCTTCATAGTCAATAGTTTCTGCAAAAAGCTCTGTTTTCGATGCGTCTCTCAGCCTTTTTTCAAGCTTGGTTTTGTTCTTTCTGATCTGGCGTACAAGAGTGTCGATCGCCTTATCTAGTGCGTTCTGATAAGTTTCATCCACTTCTTCGCTTCTGAACATGTTGCCTCCGGCTGTGAGCGTCACTTCTACCTTATCTTTGTCACGCTCATTTTTAAGCTTTACAGTTGCCTGTGCATCGTCTTTGAAATACTTATTAAGTTTTTCAAGCTTCTTTTCTGCAATCTGAGCAAATTCTGCCGGGACGTGCGTTTGTCTGCCTGTTACTATGATCTTCATTAAGCGGACCACCTTTGCTGTGAATTGTAAACTTAGTATTCTTTGTTTACAATTTAATTATAGCATATTATTTGGTTATTTGCAATAGTTTTTGTGATATTTTCTTGATTGTTTTGTGAATTATGTATAAATAATTTAGCTGTATAAAAATCATATTCGTGACTAAAATTATGACAACAGCTTATCTATATCTTCCTCTGTCAGCTCAACCTCAATATCTCCCCTTTCTCTTTCAATAATTGCTCTGAGCATATTAGCTCGTTTTTCTTCTTTTTCCTCTCTTGTAAACGTAATCTGCAAACATTCGGCGCACATACCGCATTCGTTGACTTCTATCTTACGAAGCATACATTTACCGGCTTCGTTATTGTGTAAACAAAAGTCGTTGCTGCACTTCATTTTCTTACCTCCGAAAAATTTTATGACTTGAATTGGACTTAATTTTAGTGCGTTTTCAACATTCTACCATAAATTTAGTGTATAGTGTAAACAATAAGTCGATTTTGAGACTATTTAAGTACATAAAATTTTCAGGAATTAAAATGAAGCAGCTAAAACATCTTGGTTTACATATTGAAACAGAAATATTACAAAAATCACAATATATTGCAAAATATCACGGTCGAAGAGGTAGCGGACAGATTCATTATATGCTACGTATGCTTATTGAAGATTTTGAACGAGAGCACGGAGAAATCACTAAAGATGATTTAAAATCAGTTGGAATAATTAAGTAACTGTTAGCCTTCTCCGCTGGAGAAGGCCTTTTTTAACAAAAAAGCGATGCTTTTGTGCATCGCTTTTTGTCGTTTTATCAGTCGAAGTAGCCTTTTTTGCAGAGGAGCTCGGCTATGAGTACTGCTCCGCCGGCTGCGCCGCGAAGTGTGTTATGGTGAAGTCCCACAAACTTATAGTCATATACTGTATCTTCTCTGAGTCTACCGACTGTTACGCCCATACCGCCGTAGATATCACGGTCGAGCTTTGCCTGAGGTCTGTTATCCTCTTCAAAATATGTGATAAACTGTTCGGGTGCATGAGGAAGTTTGAGTTCTTGGGGCGAACCCTTGTAATTCTTCCAGCATTCAAGGATCTCTTCCTTGGTGGGCTTATTCTTGAACTTTACAAATACTGCAGCCGTATGACCGTCGCTGACAGGTACGCGGATGCACTGAGCGGTGATAACCGGCTCTTTAGCTTTTACTATTTCTCCGTTTTCGATAGTACCCCAGATCTTGAGAGGTTCCTGTTCGCTCTTCTCTTCTTCGCCGCCGATATACGGGATTACGTTATCTATCATTTCTGGCCATTCCTTGAATGTTTTACCTGCTCCCGAGATAGCCTGGTATGTAGTTACAACGATTTCCGTGGGTTCATACTTGAGAAGTGCGGAAAGCGGGGGAACGTAGCTCTGGATAGAGCAGTTCGGCTTAACTGCGATAAACCCTCTCTTTGTTCCGAGTCTCTTTTTCTGGTCTTCAATTATAGCGAGGTGGTCTTCGTTTATTTCCGGTATTACCATAGGAACGTCGGGCGTCATACGATGTGCGCTGTTATTTGAAACAACAGGGATCTCTGCCTTTGCGTACGCTTCTTCAAGGGCGCGGATCTCTTCTTTTTTCATATCTACTGCGCAGAAAACAAAGTCAACGAGTTCTTTTATTTCATCGATCTTTGACGCATCCATAACTACCATGTCTGCAATATTTGCGGGCATTTCTGCTTGCATCTTCCATCTGCCGTCAACCGCTTCTGCATAAGTTTTTCCTGCAGAACGCGCGCTTGCGGCAAGTGCCGTTACTTCAAAATAAGGATGATCGTCAAGAAGCGTTATAAAACGCTGACCTACCATACCTGTTGCGCCGACAATACCGGCACGGAGTTTCTTCTGTTCCATATCTGTCTTACCTTTCGATAAAAAATATACATTTACAAATTTGCAATATATTGTATCATATCCGACACATATTTGTCAACAGTTTAAGCAACATTCAATACGTTTTTTTGTGTGTAATTAAAATACATAAAATTTTCTGTTAATTCAAGGCAAATACCCCTTTATTTCGGCACTTAAATACTTGACACGGAGCGCATTTATGGTTTATAATATAATGAAATATATATAAAGGCGGATAATACCATGACATATGAAAATTTAAACATATTTGACACTGCAGAGGGTGTTTACAAAAAAGGAAATATTTCTGTTTGCGATAAAGCTTTCGGCAAAGAGTGTGCTGATGCTGATAACGAGTTTGCCGGCATGTATGCTCACGGCGGATACGCTGATATTCATACTCACGGCGTTCTTGGTTATTTCTTTGAGCGTGCAAACCTTGATGAGCTTATAACAATGTTAAAGTACTATGCTTCTGCAGGCACATTATATATTATGCCGACGATAGCAACAATATCATTTGAAGACATTTGCGGTGCCACCGACAGGATTTTAGCTGCTGCCGAAAAGATTCAGGCTGAAAACATTCCTGCGGCAACAGTTATCGGCGTTCATTACGAATGCAGATACTTAAATCCTGTTAAGGCAGGCGCTCACAGACGTGAATGGTTTGCTGACCCTGATATAAAAGAAGCCGACATTTTACTCGGTAAAATCAGAGAAGCGGAAAAGAAGCTTGGCAGAAAGCTTGCTGCACACTTCACTCTCGCGCCCGAAATGGACGGTGCTATGGAGTTTATCAAGCATCTTGCAAATAATGGTGCTACTGCCGGAATCGGTCACTCTGACGCTGACTATGATATTTCAATGCAGGCGCTTAACGCAGGTGCTGTATCATTTACACACACATTCAATCAGCTTCGTCCTATCCATCACAGAACATCCACTTCCCTAACATGTGCACTTACAAGCGATGCTTACACCGAATACATCTGCGACGGGTTCCATTCGCTCCCCGAAATTGCTAAGCTTATGAGAAGAGCCAAGGATGCTGACAAAATGGTACTTATTACAGACTCGACAGCAGCCGGTATTGCCGAGGGCACTGTATTTACCTCGTTTGACGGTAATCCGGTTAAGATAGACGGCGGCGTTGGAAGACTCATGAACGGCACCATCAACGGAAGCATTATAACGATGCACAAGGGATTTGTTAACTATATAAACTTTACAGGTGCAAGTCTTGAAGACGCATCGAAAGCAACTATAATAAACCCTCTTAAAATGCTTAAGAACCCCGGGTACACGACAATTGAAGAAGGAAAGCCCGCTAACTTTGTTGTGTTTGACGCTGAGTATAATCTCAAAGCAATATTTGTAAACGGCCAAAGAATAGATATAGCGACTGTCTGATTACATAACCAACACGGAGGCTTTAACTAATGGAAAAGCAAAAGTTTTATATAACGACCGCTATTGCGTACGCTTCGGGCAAACCGCATATCGGTAACACTTATGAGATAATTCTTACCGATGCAATAGCCAGATACAAGAAGATGCGCGGATATGACGTATTCTTTTTAACGGGTACAGACGAACACGGTCAGAAGATCGAAAATCTTGCAAAAGACGCAGGCATCACTCCCAAAGAATACGTTGACAACGTTGCCGGCAAGATAAAAGAAATATGGGATATGGTTGGCGCGGACTATGACAAGTTCATACGCACAACTGACGATTATCACGAAGAAGCTGTTTCGGCGATATTCAAGAAGCTTTATGAAAAGGGCGACATATACAAGAGCGAATACGAGGGACTTTACTGTGTTCCCTGCGAATCCTTCTTTACCGAAACTCAGGCTGCCGGCGGTATTTGCCCCGACTGCGGACGTCCCGTTCAGAAGACGACAGAAGAAGCATACTTCTTCAAGATGAGCAAATATACCGACAAGCTCATGAAATATATTGAGGATAACCCCGACTTCATTTCACCCGAGCCTCGCAAAAAAGAAATGGTCAACAACTTCATAAAACCCGGCCTTCAGGACCTTTGTGTCTCACGTTCTTCGTTTAAGTGGGGTGTTCCGGTATCATTTGACGACAAACACGTAATTTACGTTTGGATAGACGCTCTTTCTAACTACATTACTGCTCTCGGATATAACCCGAACAATGAAAGCCAGCCCGAGCTTTACAACAAGTACTGGCCTGCTGACGTTCACATAATCGGCAAGGACATTTTAAGATTCCACACTATTTACTGGCCTATCATGCTTATGGCTCTCGGAGAGCCGCTTCCCAAGCGTGTTTTCGGCCACCCGTGGCTTTTATTCGGCGCTGACAAAATGTCTAAATCCAAGGGTAACATAATTTACGCTGATGAGCTTGTACGCCATTTCGGAGTTGACGGTGTCAGATACTACGTTCTTTCCGAAATGCCCTTTGCGGCTGACGGCTCGATAACTTACGAGTCGGTAATTGAAAGATACAATTCAAGTCTTGCTAATAATCTTGGCAATCTTGTTAACCGTACGCTTTCTATGACGGCGAAGTATTTTGATTCTGTTGTACCGTCAGGTGACGTACGCGAGGCGCTTGACGACGAGCTTTGTGCGGCATTTGAGTCAGCTAAGAAAAACTACTGCGAGCTTATGGATGATTTCAAGATTGCAGACGCTTCTGAAGAAGTGTTTAATCTTCTTAGACGTGCAAACAAATATATTGATGAAACTACTCCCTGGATACTCGCAAAAGACGAAGCGCTCAAGCCAAGACTTGGTACTGTGCTTTATAATCTCCTTGAAGTTATACGAGCAGCTGCAGTTATGCTGTACCCTATCATGCCGCAGACTGCAAAGACAATATTTGAGGTGCTTGCAACAAACAAGTGCTCGTTTGAATCTATTGAAGCTTTCGGTCAGCTTGCAGTTGGATCAACCATCGGCGCTTCTGCACATTTATTTGACAGAATTGATGAAGCAAAGAAGCTTGAAGAAATTAATGCAGAAATAGAAGCGAGAAATGCAGCCGCTAATGCCGGCAATATTGAAAAGCCCGAAGGTGTTGCACAGATCGGCATTGACGACTTTATGAAGGTTGAGCTTCGTGTTGCAAAGGTTATTGCATGCGAAGGTGTTCCGAAGGCCAAGAAGCTTTTAAAGCTTCAACTCGATCTCGGATATGAAAAGAGACAGGTCGTTTCGGGCATTGCGAAGTTCTACGCCCCGGAAGACCTTATCGGCAAAAAGATTATCGTTGTTGCAAATCTCGCCCCTGCAAAGCTTTGCGGTGTTGAATCCGAGGGTATGATACTTGCAAGCGGCGAGGAAGAAATAAAAGTAGTATTCCTTGACGAGTCGGCAAAGCTTGGCGACAGGATCAGATAATTATGATATTTGATTCGCACGCGCACTACAACGACTCTAAATTTTCAGGTGAGCGTGACGCTCTCTTGAAGAGTATCTTTAACAAAAATGTAGGCGCTGTCATTAATGCGTCTGTAAATCCCGAAGATTCACGGCGATCGCTTGAGCTTTGCGAGGCATATCCGCAAATTTTTGCGGCGGTGGGAATACACCCAAGTGATATAGAAAAGGCGGGCGCACTTGACACAGCGATTGCGGAGATCGAGGCGCTTGCATCGCACGACAAGGCTGTTGCAATCGGAGAGATTGGTCTTGATTATTACTGGGAGCCTTACGACAAGCACAAGCAAAAGGCTTTCTTTACAGCTCAGCTTGAGCTTGCCAGGAAGCTCACTATGCCGGTTGTGATACATGACCGTGATGCGCACGGTGACACGGATGAGATACTCGAGAAATATACTGACGTAAAAGCGGTGCTTCACAGCTTCAGCGGTAGTGGAGAATGGGCAAAAGAGCTTGTCCGTGACGGCAGATACATCTCCTTTTCGGGCGTTCTTACGTTCAAAAATGCCCGAAAAACAGTAGAGGCAGCTAAAGTAGTACCGCTTGAGCGGATCTTAATTGAAACAGACGCTCCCTATCTTGCACCGACTCCGCTTCGCGGAAGTATAAATAATTCAGGCAATCTTATATACGTTGCAAGTGTTCTTGCAGACATTAAAGGTGTGACTGCTGAGAAAATACTTGATATAACATTTGAAAACGCATGCAGATTTTTTAATATTGACAGATCATCGCTGAAATAATCAGCAGAAAGGATTTTATATGAGCAAAGTTTTATTTGACTACATCATTGCTAAAGAGCATCACAAATTAAGAGTTGACAACTCTTGTGATCTTGCAAGCGAATACAAGGCGCGCGGTCTTTCGCCGATCGAGAGAATGAGCGACCGTTTTGAGCGTCTTATGAAGCTTCAGACTCCTCATATTCTTCCCGAGGAGAAGATCGTATTCGTTCGTACTACTACATGCATACCCGACTGCTTTACAGAAGACGAATGGGCAGAGATCAAGAAAGACCATTATATTCACGAGCTTGGCTATATATCCAATCTCAACGTTAACTTTGAAAAGGTAATAAAGAACGGTCTTATCGCTTTCAAGGGCGCAAATGAGTATGCTGACAAAGCTATCGACCTTATTCTTGATCTTGCAGACAGATACAAGGCTGAAGCTATCAGAGTTGGCAGAAACGACATTGCAGAAACACTTGAAAAGGCTCCCAGATACGGTGCAAAGAATTTCAGAGAAGCACTTCAGCTTTTCAGAATCATTCACTTCTCTATGTGGCTTGAAGGTAACTACCACAATACAGTCGGCCGTTTCGACAAGTACATGTATCCCTACTTCAAGGCTGACCTTGAGCGCGGCGTTTACACCTACGAATCTGCGCTTGAGCTTATCGAGGACTTCTTCCTCTCATTTAACAAGGACAGCGACATGTACGTTGGTGTTCAGCAGGGCGATAACGGTCAGAGCATGGTGCTCGGCGGTGTTGATGAAAACGGCAAGGACGTATTCTCCGAGCTTTCCAAGATGTGTCTTGAGGCTTCAAGAAATCTTAAGTTAATCGACCCGAAGATCAATCTCCGTGTTACAAAGGATACACCCGACGAGATATTCGAGCTCGGTACTGAGCTTACAAAAGCAGGACTTGGATTCCCGCAGTATGAAAACGACGACGTTGCTATTCCCGCACTTGAAAAGCTCGGCTACTCACACGAGGACGCGTCAAACTACGTTGTTGCGGCTTGTTGGGAATTCATCATACCCGGTTGCGCTTTTGATATAGTTAACATTGCAGCTATGTCCTACCCCAAAGCAGTTAATGACGTTATGTACGCTTCACTTGAAAAGTGCGCTACATATGATGAGTTCTTTGGCAAGGTAAAGGATCAGATAAAAGTTGAATGCGACAAGATAATGAACTCTGTAAAGAACGTATGGTTCGTTCCCTCTCCCTTCCTTGAGGGCGTTATGCTTGATCCTATCAAGTACCGCAACTACGGTGTACACGGTACAGGCCACTCCACTGCAGTTGACTCACTTGCGGCTATAAAGAAATATGTATTTGACGAAAAGACAGTTTCGGCTACCGAAATGGTCAAAGCTGTTAAAGCAAACTTCGAGGGTTATCCCGAACTTCTCGCAAGGCTCAGAAACGACACGCCCAAGCTTGGCATGGACGACGATTACGTTGACAACATTTCCATTGAGCTTATGGACAGCTTTGCAAAGTGCTTCGATGGCAAGAAGAACTGTCAGGGCGGTATCTGGAGAGCAGGAACAGGCTCAGCAATGTACTATCTCTGGCATGCTAACGAAATTGGCGCTTCTGCAGACGGCAGACTCGCAAACGAACCTTTCGGCGCGAACTTCGCTCCGAGCTTATTTGCAAAGGTTGGCCCCGTTTCGGTTATCAAATCTTTCTCAAAGCAGCATTTTGAAAACGTAATGAACGGCGGGCCTTTGACTATAGAGTTCCATAACTCAGTTTTCCGTGATGCCGACGGAATCAGCAAGGTGGCTAAGCTTGTAAAGTATTTTATCACGCTTGGCGGACATCAGCTTCAGCTTAACAGCGTTAATCTTGAAACGATGAAGGAAGCTCAAAAACATCCCGAAGACTTTACCAGACTCGTTGTGCGTATATGGGGTTGGAGCGCTTACTTCGTTGAGCTTGACCGTGAGTATCAGGATCACGTTATAAGACGTCAGGAGTATGACATTTAAGTGCATCGAGCTTAATTGTGCTTACTGATTTATATTTACAATAACTGCGCCGGCGGACTATGTCCGCCGGTATAGCGGTTTTATCCCCCTCATATTCTTGAAAGGATTTTACTATAATGTGCGGATTTGCCGGTTTTACAGGCTTTCTTGAAAGCCGTGAAGAAATTATAAAGAGAATGAATGAGAGAATCATTCACCGTGGACCTGACATGGGTAACACATATCTTGGAGACGGTATCACGCTCGGTTTTCGCCGTCTTTCGATTCTTGACCTTAGACCCGACGCCAATCAGCCTATGGTGAGTGCTGACGGTAATTCTGTTATAGTTTTCAACGGTGAGATATACAATTTCAGAGAGTTACGTGATGAGCTTGAAGGCTACGGCGCATCGTTTTCCACAACGAGCGACACAGAGGTGTTACTTGCAGGCTACCGTCACTTTGGCCGCGACATTGTTAAACGTTTACGCGGTATGTATGCATTTGCGATATGGGATATTGAAACAAGTTCCCTTTTCGGCGCACGCGACATGTTCGGTATCAAGCCATTCTACTATACCGTTTTAGACGATGGTAATTTGCTTTTCGGTTCTGAAATAAAGAGTTTTCTTGAACACCCCGATTTTGTTATGAGCGTTAACGAAAAGGCTCTGCGTCCGTATCTGACCTTCCAATACTCTGCCGACACCGAGACTTTTTTCAAGGGTGTGTATAAGCTTCCTCAGGCGCACTCTTTCTCCTATGAAAACGGGAAACTAACTATTGAAAGATATGCAGATACTGATTTTACAAGCATTGAAAAATCCTTTGAAGAATATGTGGATGAAGTTGATAATATTGTGCGTGAATCTGTTAAAGTTCACTCGATAAGCGATGTTAAGGTTGGCTCGTTTTTATCTGGCGGCGTTGATTCAAGCTATATTACGGCGGCTCTTATGCCAAACAAGACTTTTTCTGTCGGTTTCGATTTTAACAAATTCAACGAGACAGACTATGCCGCTGAGCTTTCAGACAAGCTTGGCATTGAAAATCACAAGCGTTTGCTCTCCGCAGACGAGTGTTTTGATGCTTTCCCTGATATTCAGTATCACATGGACGAACCTCAATCTAATCCTTCCTCTGTACCGCTATATTTTCTTGCAAGGCTTGCAAGCGAACACGTTACGGTGGTACTTTCAGGCGAAGGTGCTGATGAAATATATGCCGGTTATGAAGAATACAATGAAAGGGCTCTGGCTCGCAAATACAAGCGCATACCGGGTTGTATACGCAGGACTTTAGCAAAATGCGCAAAAGCACTTTCATATTTTAAAGGCCATGATTTTATTATAAAAAATTCGGGCATACCCGAAGATTATTTTATTGGACAGGCTCATGTATTTGACGAAAAAGAAGCTGTTGATATTTTATGTGATAAATACAAGTCCGGAAAGAGTGTTAAAGAAATTACTGCTCCCGTATACGATCGTGTAAGCCGTCTGGACGAGCTTTCAAAAAAGCAGTATCTTGATTTGAATTTATGGCTTGTCGGCGATATACTCTTGAAAGCTGACAAAATGAGCATGGCGTCATCTCTTGAGCTTCGTGTTCCGTTTTTAGACAAAGAGGTTCTTGCTCATGCTTCAAAAATCCCTGCCAAGTACAAGATAACCCCTGAAAACACAAAGTACGTTCTCAGAAAAGCCGCAAACAAGACTCTACCCGATGCATGGGCAGACAGAGAGAAAAAAGGCTTTCCTGTTCCGATACGCTATTGGCTGAGAGAAGACAAGTATTATAACATTGTCAAAGAATATTTCACCAGCGAATATGCAAGTATTTTCTTTAACACAGACAAGCTTGTTGCTATGCTTAACGAGCACAAGAACAATACCGACCGTGCTCACGACAGGGGAAGAAAGATATGGACGGTGTTCACTTTCCTTGTTTGGTACAAGCGCTTCTTTATTGATGAAAAAGTTAACTGCAAAAAGGCATAAAGTACAGTTTGCAGAAAGGATAATTCAAATGTCTGAAATTACAAAAAATGATTTTGAACTCGTTATTGCAGGCGCTGACTTGAACTGCTACAACGTTGCCCGTGCTTTTCACGAGGCTTACGGCACCGTTGCATATGCATTCGGAAGATATGAGATAGGCTGTACCAAGCACTCAAAGATCATCAAGTTTACAACTGTATCTGATTTTGATGAGCCCGAGGTATTTGTTAAAACTCTGCTTGATTTTGCACGTTCTCATACAGACAAAAAGCTTATTCTTATCGGTTGTACCGATGATTACGCCGGACTTATTATAAAAAACAAATCTGCGCTTGAAGAAAAATATATAATGCCGTATATAGAAGAAGAATTATGGCATAAGCTTCAAAGTAAGGCTAATTTTTACAAAGAATGTGACAAATCGGGAATACTATATCCAAACACCAAGATAATTGCAAGCGATTACGATAAAGCTATACTCGACAATCTTGGTTTTGATTATCCTATTATTATAAAGCCGTCAAGCAGTATTCTTTATTGGAAGTATCCTTTTGACGGTATGAAAAAAGTTTATTGGGCAAAGACACCGACAGAAGCAGAAAAGATAATTGATGAAATTTTTGCATCAGGTTATCCGGACGAGATCATACTTCAGGATACTATTCCCGGTGCGGATTCATGCATGAGAGTTCTTACGGCATATTGCGACAAAAATTCAAAGGTAAAAATGATGTGTCTCGGTCACGTGCTTTTAGAGGAGCACACGCCCAAAGCTATCGGAAATCACGCGGCAATACTTACAGAAGATAATGAAGAGCTTTGCGCCGCTTTCAAGACGTATCTTGAAGATATCGGATACCGCGGATTTGCTAACTTTGATATAAAATTTGACGAGCGCGACAACACATACCGCGCTTTCGAGATAAATCTCAGACAAGGCAGAAGCAATTACTATGTTACAGCATCAGGTTGCAATATTGCTAAACTCATAGTCGAAGATTGCCTTGGCGGCGGACTTTCGGATATCATTTACGGAAAGGACGCTTTCTGGCATATTGTTCCAAAGAAGATCATATACTCGTACTTGACCGAGCACCCTGATATCAAAAAGCGTATCCATGCGCTTGTTAAATCAAAGCGCGAGTTTTCTTCATATTTCTACAAATATGATTTGAAGAACAATCCCAAAAGACTGTTTTATGCTCTTGCGTACACATTCAATCATTTTAAAAAGTTCAGAAAATACAGATAAAGGATTTATTTAAATGAACAAAAACAAAACCTCCAAGCTTCTTGGAATACTTGGCGGACTTGGACCGATGGCCACAGCATATTTTTATGAATTGCTGACAGCGCTTACTGTTGCCGGATGCGACCAGGAGCACATTGACATGGTAATATCAAGCCGTGTTTCAACACCCGACCGTTCTGCTTATATTCTTGGTCAAAGCAATGATAATCCTCTGCCTGCGATGATAGACGAAGCAAAAAAGCTTGAAGCGTACGGTGCAAATCTTATTGCTATTCCCTGCAATACCGCTCATTATTTTTATGAGGGTATCTCTCAAAACGTAAGCATACCCGTTTTAAACATTATTACCGAAACGATAAATCATCTTTGTGATGTCGGTGTTACACGCGCGGCGCTCTTTGCAACAGAGGGCACGTGCAAGTCGGGTACTTACAAGTCCTACGGCAGAGGAAAGGTTGAAATCGTTACTCCCGATAAAGAAGATCAGGATATTATCACGTCTATAATATTTGACGATATAAAGCGCGGTAAAGAGCCTGATATTGATAAGTTTATAAAGATTGCTTCAAAAATGAAGACACTTGGCTGCAACCGTGTTATACTCGGTTGCACAGAGCTTGCTCTGATCAAGAAAAATTTTGATATTATAGCCACAGATGACTTCTACGTTGACTCACTTGAAAAACTTGCAAGAAAAACTGTTACCGAATGCGGCAAAGTTTGCCGCGAGCAAATATAATCAGCCAAAACAGGCACGGAGTTATTATGCTTCTGACTAAACTGTTATCCGCACTTGACAACGTCAGCATGCCGGAAAACGACTATGAAATATGTGATATTGTGTACGATTCCCGAAAGGCGACTGAAGGCTCTTTATTCGTATGCCTTAAAGGGTACGTTGTTGACGGACACGACTTTGCAAAAAGCGCTTATGAGCGCGGTTGCCGCGTGTTTTTAGCGCAGCGTCATCTAAACCTTCCTGACGACAGTTTAACTGTTATAGTTGAAGATACTCGTGCGGCGCTTCCGCTTTTATCCGCAGAGTTCTTCCGTCATCCCGAAAGGCGGCTTAAGCTTATCGGGATAACGGGAACAAAAGGAAAGACCACCGTTACAAAGCTTACACGCGATATACTCACCGAGGGCGGATACAACACTGCCACGATCGGCACTAACGGTATTTATATTAACGGCGAGCATACGCCTACTGTTAACACTACCCCCGAGAGTTTTGAATTGTTCAAAGCTTTTGATAAAATGCTTAAATCAAATGTTGACGTATGTGTAATCGAGGTTTCCTCGCAGGCCTATCTCACTCACCGTGTTGACTCAATAACCTTTGATATAGGTATGTTCACAAATCTTGCAAAAGACCATATCGGACACGGTGAGCACCCTGATTTTCAAAACTATCTTGAGTGCAAGGCAAAGCTTTTTGAAAACTGCAGATGCGGTATTTTCAATGCTGACGACAAGCACTATACAGATATAAGAAAAAATTCAAAATGTACTTCCCTAACCTATGCTATTGACACTCATGCAGACTATACTGCAGGACTTATAAAAGAATACAAGACTGACACTTGTCTTGGCATAAGCTTTGAAGCCATATGCGCTACGGGTGTTATACCGATAACTCTCAAGATGCCGGGAAAATTCAACGTATACAACGCCCTTGCTGCTATCGCATGTGCAAAACGTTTCGGAATATCCGACGATATAATTTCATCAGCGCTGAAAAAATCAACGGTTGACGGCAGATTTGAGATAATTGACGCGCTTGAAAACGCAGTTGTTATAATCGACTATGCTCACAACGGTTTTTCAATGCAAAATCTGCTTGATACAGTAAGAAGGTACTCACCGCGAAGACTTGTCGTATTATTCGGCTCAGTGGGTTCAAGAACTGAGCTCAGGCGAAAGGAACTTGGCGACGTATGCGCTAAAAGCGCTGACTTTTGCGTTATTACAAGCGACAACCCTGATTTTGAAGATCCAAATAAGATAATTGCTGATATTGAGAAGAGTTTTATAGAAAGCTCGACTCCATACGTTACTATTGCAGACCGAGGTGAAGCTATAAGATACGTTATCAGAAATGCGTGCGTCGGCGACGTTATAATACTTGCCGGAAAAGGGCACGAAAGATATCAGCTTATAGAAGGCAAACACGTATTCTTCGATGAACGTGATATTGTTCTTGAAGAAGCCGCTCTTTTGGCAAAGAGCACAATGTGACCTGTTTGATGTATTTATAAAAGAAAGGACTATATATGCTTAAATTAAAAAACAAGCTTGCCGAAGCGATTCTTGCTCGGCTTGATGCAAAAAATGATGCGCACGGACTTGACTCTGACAGCATAGCACAGATGTTTGAGTATCCACCTGACCGTACAATGGGAGATGTTGCTTTTCCCTGCTTTAAGTTGAGCAAGGCACTCAGAGCTGCCCCCCCTCAGATTGCTGCGATGCTTGCGGATTGTGTTGAGATACCTGAAATCGCAAAAACGGATATTGCAGGCGGTTATCTTAACATGTTTATTTCAGATTCTTATCTTTCAGAGAGACTTTCTGAGATAAATATGCTTGGCGATAATTACGGAAGATTTGATTTCGGCGCGGGCAAGACGATCGTTCTCGACTACTCTTCCCCGAACGTTGCAAAGCCATTCCACATTGGTCATCTTGGCACGACTGTTATCGGTCATTCGCTCAAGATGCTTCACGAATTTGCAGGATATGATTGTATTGGTATAAACCACCTCGGCGACTGGGGTACTCAGTTTGGTAAGCTTATCGTTGCTTACAGGCTCTGGGGCGATCATGAAACTATTGAGCGCGGCGGAATTGACGAGCTTGTATCACTCTACGTTAAATTTCATGAAGAAGCTGAAAAAGATGCTTCTCTCAATGACAGGGCGCGTGAAGAGTTTACCAAGCTTGAGCATTTTGACGATGAAAACATAAAGCTTTGGAAGTGGTTTATTGAAATAAGCCTTGCCGAATACAGCAAGACTTACAAGCAGCTTGGTATTGAGTTTGACAGCTATAACGGCGAAAGCTTCTACTCCGACAAGATGCCTGCAATCGTTGAAGAACTGCGCGAGAAGAAGCTTATGACACTTGATGACGGCGCATCTATTGTTAATCTTGAAGAGTTCAACATGCCGCCTTGTCTGATACTCAAGCGCGACGGATCAACACTCTATCCCACACGTGATATTTCAGCGGCAAAATACAGAAAAGACAATTACAACTTTGACAAGTGCATCTACGTAACGTCCGCAGGTCAGAGCTTGCACTTTGCTCAGTGGTTCAAGGTCGTTGAGCTTATGTGCTATGAGTGGGCAAAAGATCTTGTACACGTACCTTACGGTACGGTTTCGATAAACGGCGAAAAGCTTGCAACACGTACGGGTAACGTAATACTCTTAAAAGACCTTTTTGCGATGTCTATCGACAAGGTACGCGGTATTATCAAGGAAAAGAACCCCGATCTTGAAAATTCTGACGAGGTTGCGGAGGCAGTTGGTGTTGGCGCTATCGTATTCCACTATCTTTCGAACAGCCGTATCAAGGATATAAACTTTGTTTTGGAAGACGCGCTCTCATTCGAGGGTAACACGGGTCCTTACTCGCAGTACACATACGCTCGTACATGCTCCATACTTAACAAGGCTGCCTCTACGGGTGGCGCAGGTGAATTTACTGACGACACGGAGCGCGAGCTTGTAAAGGTGCTTGCAAAGTACCCTGAGAAAATACTCTCGGCTCTTAGCGATTATGAGCCCATGGTAATAACTCGTTACATTCTTGATGTTTGTAATGCGTTTAACCGCTTCTATCACTCCTGTCAGATACTGAATGCAGACGATGAGAGTGTAAAGAACACGAGAATATATCTTACAAATGCAGTTAATCACGTGCTAAAAACAGCATTTACGCTTATCTGCATAAAACCGACTGAAAAGATTTAATTTAAAGGAGAATGCAAAAATGTCAGGACACAGCAAATGGAAAAATATAATGCATAAAAAAGAAAAGACCGACGCTCAGAAGGCGAAGATCTTTACTAAGATAGGCAAAGAGATCATGATCGCCGTCAAGGAAGGCGGCGGAGATCCGAATACTAACTCAAAGCTTCGCGATCTTATCTCCAAGGCTAAGAGCAACAACGTACCTAACGACAATATTGAGCGCACTATAAAGAAAGCGCTTGGCGCGGAAAACGTAAACTACGAAGAGATAACATATGAGGGCTACGGTCCTGCAGGTGTTGCAGTTATAGTTGAAACAACTACCGACAACAGAAACCGTACTGCATCAGACATCCGTCACTACTTCGACAAATTCCACGGTAATCTCGGCACAAGCGGATGCGTAAGCTTCCTTTTCTCTGAATGCGGTGTTATCATCATATTAAAGGATGACAAGATTGACGAAGACAAGCTTATGGAAGATGCACTTGAAGCAGGCGCAAGTGATTTCACTGCAGAAGACGAACTCTACCAGATAACAACAGAAGCAAACGATCTCTCGGCAGTAAGAGAAGCTCTTGAGGGACTTGGATATACTATTGAGTCTGCGGAAAAAGACAAGATTCCTGCAACATACGTAACACTCGAAAACGAAGAGGATATCAAGTATATGAATCTTCTGCTCGAGCATCTTGACGACAACGAAGACGTACAGAACGTATTCCACAACTGGGAAAACGCTGATGAGTAAAAATAAAAGCCGCTTAAAGCGGCTTTTATTTTTTATCCACCAAGATATGCTTTCTTTACTTCATCGCTCTCAGCAAGCTCTGCTCCCCTTCCCGAAAGTGCTATCTGTCCGTTTTCAAGAACATATGCGTGGTCAGCAATTTCAAGCGCTTTACCGGCGTTCTGTTCAACGAGAAGTATTGTTGTTCCTGCTTTATTGAACTCTTTTATAATGTCAAATATCTGGTCTACAAGTATTGGTGCAAGTCCCATAGACGGTTCATCAAGCATAAGAAGCTTCGGATGGCTCATTATCGCTCTGCCCATTGCAAGCATCTGCTGTTCACCGCCCGAAAGCGTTCCTGCTATCTGGTTATGTCTTTCCTTAAGTCTTGGAAAACGTGAATAAACATCCTCAATGTCGGCTTTTATCTTTTTAATATCGTTTTCTATATATCCGCCAAGCAGGAGGTTTTCATATACTGTGAGCTCCTGGAAAACGTGTCTGCCTTCAGGAACCTGTGTCATACCGAGCTTTACTATTTTGTGCGACGGTACTTTGTTTATAATCTGACCTTCGTATGTTATTGTTCCGTGCTTTGCAGGGATAAGTCCCATAACACTCTGCATCGTTGTAGTCTTACCAGCTCCGTTTGCGCCGATAAGCGTTACAATTTCACCTTCATTGACGTCAAAGCTGATGCCTTTGAGTGCCTGTATCACGCCATAGTATACTTCAAGGTCTCTTACTTCAAGCATTGCCACTTCTCATCCCTCACTTTCCTATATACGCTTTTACTACTTCAGGATCGTGGAGAGCCTTATCAACTTCGCCTGTATAAAGCGATGTGCCGAAGTTGAGTACTGTTACTTCGTCGCAAAGACCCGAAACGAATTTAAGGTCATGCTCAATAAGAAGTATGGTCATATCGAAGTTATCGCGTATGAAGCGGACTGTATTCATAAGCTCTTCGGTTTCGTTCGGGTTCATACCCGCCGCAGGCTCATCAAGAAGCAGAAGCTTCGGATTTGTTGCAAGCGCACGGGCGATCTCAAGCTTTCTCTGCTTACCGTACGGAAGATTGCAGGCGAGGTTATTTCGTTCGTCTTCAAGCCCGAATATAGCAAGGAGTTCTTTTGCACGCTTTCTCATATTCTCTTCGCTTTCAAAGTGAGCGGGGAGTCTGAGCATACTTGTAAAGGGATTGCACTTAAATTCATTCTGGTTATGAAGACCTACCATTACGTTACTGATAACTGTCATATTATTAAACAGTCTGATATTTTGGAAGGTACGTGCTATTCCCTTATGGTTTATGGCTTCCTGCTTTTTACCGGTGAGGTCTTCGCCGTCGAGGAAGAATCTGCCTGTTGTTGGTGTGTACACACCTGTTATCAGGTTAAATATAGTTGTTTTTCCTGCTCCGTTTGGTCCGATAAGACCGTAGAGCTGGTTTTTCTTTATTTTCAGATTTATTCCCTGTACCGCTTTGAGTCCGCCGAAAGAGATACCGAGATCAACCGTTTCAAGCAAATACTTATCCTGCATGGTTATTTCTCCTCTCTCTTATCGGGGGTATACGTGGTATCGGGTGTTACGTCAACGGACAAAACCTCGTCCATCTGTATCTTTGTTGGTATACGGTGCCAATACGCTTCATCGTCTTTACGCTTTGAAGGATCGTATTTAGGCTTATATACCTTTGCGGTGATCTTTGAAAGAAAACGTTTGATACTGAATCTTTCCTTAATAGCAGTCAGGCCGGGGGCATTGTTTACTATTACAATTGTAATGAGTATGAGCGCGTAAATGAGGTATTTAAGAGCCGCAAGATCGCCCGAAAGCTTTGTCTGCAATAAGAAGTTAACGTATGTTATAAGCGCCGCGGCTATTATCGAGCCGTTGATGCTTCCCATTGAACCGAGAACTACCATTACAAGTATTTCTATTGAATAGTTATAAGAGAAGAACGAATAAAGCACCGGCGTTGTGAAGTGGCCGTAAATAACGCCTGCAATACCTGCGAAAAATGCGGAAATGATAAAAACGAAAAGCTTATAATAGGTTACGTTTATACCCATAGCTTTTGCCGCAATTTCGTTATCGCGAATTGCAGTTATGGCTCGTCCATGCTTACTTCTTACAAGGTTTTGCACTACCGCAAGCATAATAAGGACTACAACAAACGCTACTATAAAGAGCGTTGAGCCGTATTTCTTCGTTGAAAGTCCGAGCGCTCCGCCGAACACTTTCTGATTTTTAAATATAGTTCTTACGATCTCACCGAAAGCAAGAGTTACGATTGCAAGATAGTCGCCCTTAAGTCTTAGCGCAGGAAGACCGATAATAAAGCCGAACACCGCCGCTATAAGACCGCCTGCAATCATTGAAATTATGAGCACTGCAAGCTTTGAGGGGATGAGAGTATGAAGTAAGTTAGCAAGATAACATCCGAGATACGCGCCGACGCACATAAAGCCTGCATGCCCGAGACTGAGTTCTCCAAGGAAACCTACCACAAGGTTAAGCGATACGGCAAGTATTATTGAATATGCTATCTGTGTTAACAGGTTCTGCGTGGATCTGTTCATATAGCCTGTCAGCGCCAGAGTTGCGCTGATTATAAGAAAAAGGGCTATAACGATGTAAGAAATGTAGTTTTTAAATTTAAAACGTTTACGATTTGTTTTTACCGGCATTTATTACACCTTCTCTCTTCTCTTCTTACCAAGAAGTCCCGTGGGTTTCACAAGAAGTATAAGTATAAGCAGGCTGAATTCAAGCGCTGTTGTATAAGGTGCAAGCACCGGTATACTGAGCGATATTTTTTCAACGACACCCATGAGTACTCCTCCGAGCATTGCTCCGGGTATTGAGCCTATTCCGCCTATTACTGCAGCTGTAAATGCTTTGATACCGGGCATTGAACCGAGTGTCGGGCTTGTATTGGGTATCTGCATTACATAGAAAGTGCTTGCGCATGCCGCAAGAGCTGAGCCTATTGCAAATGTAACGAGAATTATCATATTGACGTTTATGCCCATAAGCTTTGCCGCCGCTCTGTCTTCAGACACAGCGATCATAGCTCGTCCAAGCTTAGTGAATTTGATAAAAAGCGTGAGGCATATCATGATAAGTGCGCCCACAACAAGCGATATTATCGCAGAAAGGCTTATGGTAACGCCTGCTATGGTGATCGGTTCAAAATGAACAAGGCTTATAGGTCTGGTCTGTGCGCCGAATATAAGCTGTGCAATACTCTGAAGCAGGTAGCTTACGCCTATCGCCGTTATAAGCACGGCAAGAGGGGACGCGCCTCTGAGCGGCCTATACGCTACCTTTTCGATTACTACACCCAGCACTGTACAAACAAGTATTGCCGCAATTATTGCAAGAACGGGATGCCCATTCACAGCAAGCGTTGTCAGTATTGCGTATGAGCCTACCATGATGATATCGCCATGCGCAAAGTTAAGCATTTTTGCAATACCGTATACCATTGTGTAGCCAAGTGCTATAAGGGCGTATATACTGCCCAGACTCAGTCCGTCAATGAATGTACTCATAAATTTTTCTCCATACTAAAAACGACATTTTGGTTGGACGCACCGCGCCCAACCAAAATGACATAATGTGATTTTGCTAAATTATTTGTTAAGAACAACTATCTGGGGAACCTTTGTGCAAGCGCCAGATTCATCCCATGTCATTTCGCCTGTTGCGCCCTTGAATGTGAAGTCGTCTGCTGTTATTGTTGCAACGAGGATTTCACAAAGTGCCTGTGCGCTGATTGTTACGTCTGTTACGTTAGCCTTCTTCATAGCTTCGAAGATTGTCATAACTGCATCGTAACCGTCTGCTGCGAACTGGTCAGGTGTTCTGTTGTACTTTGCTTCATAAGCTGCAACGAACTTGCTTACAACTTCATCTTCGCTTGTTGCATCGAAAGGTGTTATGTATCTGATTTCACTTGTTACAGATTCATCGAGCTGACCTGCGATACCGTCAAGACCGTCACAACCGAAAAGGAGTGCATCGCAACCCTTAGCTGCTGCTGTCTTTGCAATTGTTCCTGCTTCTGTGTAGTAGATAGGAAGGAAGATTACTTCGCAGTCCTTGAGTGCTTCAACCTGAGTTGAGAAGTCCTTTTTGTTTTCTGCGTCAAATGTCTGTGTGTTGAATTCAACGTTAAGTTCAGCCATCTTTGCTGCGAATGCTTCGTAGATACCTGAAGAATACGGGTCGCTTGTATCGTAGATAGCACCGATATTTGTGTAGTTAGCTGTAAGTTCTTCTGCTGCGAGGTAGCCCTGGTCGGGGTCACCGAAGCATACGCGGAATACTGTAGGTCTGTTTTCAATTACGTTTGCTGCGGAAGCAGAGGGTGTAATTGCGAAAAGTCCGTCTTCATCAGCCTTGGACGCGAAAGAATCGCAAGAGCCTGATGTTACAGAACCGATAGAAGCCTGCATACCGGCTTCATAAAGTGTGTCGTAGCCTGTAGCTGCATCAGCTGCTGTTGCCTTATCGTCCTTGATATCGAACTTGAAGGTAATACCGTTAAGGCCGCCGTTAGCATTGAGTTCTTCAATAGCGAGCTGAGCACCTTCCTGTACGGAAATACCGTAAGAGGAAGCGTCGCCTGTAAGAGGACCTGTACCACCGATAAAGAATTCGGTATTGTTTGCTGCATAGTTAGATGTTTTTGCGCCACAACCTGCAAAGCATACTGCGCACATAGCGAGAGCCATTACAAGTGCAAGCACTTTCTTCATTGTGTTCATAGTTATTTTCTCCTTTGCCTTTCGGCTAAAATTTTCATCATATATTCCGAAAACTACATTAAATATATGTTAATATAATTTTAACACACGCTCATACCTATTTCAATGCACATTTATGACATATTTCCCAGCTATTACGGCAATCGTTTTTGTGCATTTCGCACTTGTGCTTTAATTTTTTCGGCGGTTATGAAATCGGGCATAGTTTTTGCGGATAAATATTAAACAGGCACCGAATGCACGGTGCCTGTTATTACGGTGCCTGTTATTATTGAGACTTAATAGCGAAATCTTCTATTGAAACAAGAGTATCCGAAGTCCTCAAAATAGAGATCGTATTCACTCAATATGTGTTCATCGCATCCATACAATGTAAGCATTACTGCAGCATTAAGATTCAGACCGTTTTGCAATTGTGCCTGCAGGGATTTATCACCAATCATCATAGAAAAGTAGATCTGTTCAGTTTCGTCAAACGTGCGCGGATTAACTTCGAATGCTCCAACCAGCTCCTCTAGCACTACTGCACCGGATGCAACATGCCCATCGGTAACCTCAATTGTTATAGACATTACTTTATCAAAAGCCTTTAACACGCTTATGAAAAATACTTTATCCTCACTCTTCCTATATGCAAGCGAATATGCGACATTATCTTCTTCATCATAGCGTGAAACTACATACATATCATTTGCTTTGTCGTACTCGCCGGTTTTAGCAACACATTCCTTTAGCAAATCAAGATTTTGTTTATATGATGGATATACAGTTAATGGAATACTGAGTGTCTTTTGGTTTACTGTATTCGTGAACATTATTGATGTTACTCCCGGTGATAGTCCTGTAACCTTTAGTAAGACTTCTCCGTTAACCATTATCCACCCGATTTTTGCCTTAGAGCTGTCCTTAACCTGAGCCGCAAATGTAGCCTCAATATCATCAGGAATATTGTACTTTATCATGGAAATTTTAAACGTATTGCTTTCTCCGGCATATACGGTATGCTTATACTCTTCAGGATAAAAAAGGATGTCTCCATATATTTTATTTTCAAGAACACTAACTTGAATTTCAGCTGTTTCATCTGTTAACAAATTAGATACTTTGATAGTAGTTTCACCGTCGCCAACACCAACTATTACGATTTCCCAAGGAAAACTTCCAGTAGTTTTAAAATATGCACGGGCTACTCTTGCATCCTGCGACTGAAGCACAATCATTGTTTTTTCTATGTCTGTATTTTCAAGCTCATAAGAAAAATCAATACTTACTTCTCTGCCTTCTTTCATCGATACAGACTGTTGAGAAAAGTTATACTTTACAGATGCATAGCTTATCTCTTCATCTTCAGTTTCTATTAGAGGCGTATATTCTGATATATCAGCATTTTCAATACATGAAATAGGCAAAGCAAAATTCAAATTCTGAGCTGTATCAATTCCGGCGGATGTTATACCAATCACCTGTCCCTCAGTATTTAAAAGCGCTCCTCCACTACTACCGTGAGATATAGGTGCAGATATCTGGATATAGTTTATATCCCTGATACGTCTTTGAGCATTTGACACTATGCCGGCTGTTATCGTATCATCAAATCCAACCGGGCTTCCAATTGCATAAATGGTATCCCCTACATTTACAGAAGATTGCGATAATTCAAGATAATCAAAGTCCGCTCCGTCAATTTTTAATACGGCCCAATCCTGCGTATCATCATAATCGTAAATCCCTATAACGTCATATTCTTTGTTATCACGAGTCTTTATTTTAGCATATGATGCATCTTTTATAACATGATAGTTCGTTACTGCTATACCGTTTGCATTTATAAAGAATCCGCTTCCGCTGGCATATGCCTGCCCATTAGCATTATAAACCTCTATATAAAATACTGCAGAGGAACATTTTTCATATATATCATTTGCACTTAATGCTTTGGTAGCAGTTGCGTTTTCGCTGTTTTCAACATCAAAATTACCCACATTAAATTTTTCGGGGTTAAAATATTCCATATACGCTTCGGTTGTAAACACTCCGGCAGAAACAAGTTTCTCGCCGAGCGTGCTATCGCCGTCTTTTAAAT
>SVSR01000020.1 GCA_015064205.1 Oscillospiraceae bacterium | reverse complement strand
TGTTACGGTAAGAGATACAGGAATTGGAATTCCACAGAGTGAGCAAAGCCGGGTTTTTGAACGCTTTTACAGAGTTGACAAAAGCCATTCAAAGCTTGTCGGCGGAACAGGTCTTGGTCTTGCAATCGTAAAACACGGAGCCGCATATCACGATGCAGAAGCTTCTCTTGAAAGCACAGAGGGAAAAGGAACAAGCGTAACAATTACTTTTGCTCAATAAAAACTTACAAAAATCCTTGAAACATCTCGTTTCAGGGATTTTTTGTTGTTATTTGTTAACATAGAGAAATAAATTCTCTATCCTCTTTGTATTTATAAGATTGATTAAAATTCGCTATTTGCGAAAAAACATTTTGACATTTGCAAAATATTATAACATATTTGATTTTAGTGCAAAAATATGATAAAATTATATCAAATAGTTATTAAATATACCATTTCAATAGGTATATAATTCTTAAACGGAGAGATGTATATGAAGATTAGATCAATAGAGATTTTGAATTATCGAAATATTGGTGGATGTAATATCATTTTTAATGATGACATTAATTATATTATAGGAGAAAATAATATTGGGAAAAGCAATTTGCTTGTTCTTTTAGATACTATTTGTAATGGAAGGGCATTTGAAGAGGACGATTTTGAAAATGTTGAAATGCCAATTGAGATTATTTTAGAAATCAAACTTTTGCCAGAAGAACAAGGCTTTTTTGGAGATAATTTTTCGCCGGAAGATTCCTCAATTATAAAATTACGATATACGCAAAAAATAGATGAAGCGTATCCTGCAATAGTAAGCTTTGATACAGGAGAAACAATTCAGACTCGCCAAATTAAAAAACTTCACTTTTTAAAATATGACACAACAGTTGTTCCTAGCAAAGAATTGCGCATTGACACTCAAAAAGGGACAGGATTATTAATAAATAGTCTTATAGAAAGTTTTATAAAAAATGACGAGAGTGGTAAAAGTTTTTTAGAGTCGACACAAATAGAAGGATTAAAAGATTACATAAATGAACATTTATCTAAAATTCGTAGTTTTAAGAATTACTCTATTAAAGCAGCAGTTTCTGATAAAACAGACGAAATTTTATCAAGACTATTCTTTTTATCTGACGGTGAAAGAAAAATTGAACATACAGGTAAGGGTGTCCAATTTATTGCGACAGCAACAATTAATATCTTGTGCCAGATTATGAATGTTTATAAAAGCAAGTCGGTAGTGTTTGAGGAGCATCTGTATACTAATTCCGAAGGTAAAAAAATCTTACCAATAGTTTTATCTGTAGATGAGCCCGAAGTTCATCTACACCCATTTCTTCAAAGATCTCTTATTAGGTATTATCAGCATATTTTGCAAAATAAAGATAATGATTTTTTAGATTTAATAAAAATGTGCTTTGATATTGATGGATTAGATGGGCAGTTGATAATCGTAACCCATTCCACAGATGCGTTGATAGGCAATTATAAGAACTTGATTAGATTTTACCAAGACGATGGACACACACAAGTTGTTAGTGGAAAAAATTTGGTAATAAAAGATGCAAATGAGAAGCACCTGTTGATGCACTTTCCAGACATCAAGGAAGCATTTTACTCAAAGTGTGTGATACTAATTGAAGGAGAAACAGAATATGGTTGTATACAGCCTTTTGCAGAAACATTGAATATCTCTTTAGATGATAATGGGATTTGTGTTATAAACGCTTGTGGTGAAGGTTCAATAAAACCACTTAAATATTTATTGAATGCCTTTGCAATTCCTAGTGTAGCCATTTATGACGGAGATGTTAAAAGTGGACAAACACCTAGCGATGATGAGTTTTTTACTAGTGAATTATGCTTTGAAATTGAGGTTGTTAAGCATTTATATTCACTCGGTAATACGTCTGTCATTAAAGAGATTGTTCAGGATTTGTATTCAAATGCTGAAAACGAAGTGTTAGATGTAGATTTCGTTAGAAAGCCATTTAAAAAATTAGGATTAGACATAGCCGCATATACACCAAAAAAACTTTCCGATATATCAGAAGATGATGCTGAAGAATTTTGCAATATGCATTCATCTTGGTATATGGTAAAAAAGGGTGTTCTGCTAGGTAGAATAATAGGGCAGACTTTGTCTGCAGAACAAATACCTTCTTGTTATGTGGATGCGATAAGGAAAGCACAGGAGGTATCGCAAAATGCTTGATATAGAATTGATTAAAGAGACAATATCAAAGCAACATGAGGGCGACGAACGCCAGTTAAGTGTTATTTTTTCTGAACAGTCTAGGGTTATTGTTGAAGCTCCTGCCGGATACGGAAAAACAACAACTATGATTAGTCGTATAGCCTATTTATTTGCATCGGGAAAAATTCCTAATCCAAAAAGAATTTTAGGATTGACATTTAGTGTCAATGCGGCTTTGAAGGTCAAAAGAGAAATATCAGAAAAATTACCCATTTTAATGAATGCAAAAAACAATCCTACTCTAGTTAGTGAAAAAGCTACCGTAACCAATTATCATGGGTTTTGTAAGTCAGTATTAAAAAAATACGGGTATTTATTAACTGATACTCTAAGAAAAGATATAAATGTGTTTAAAGCCATCGGGGATAACGAAATTTCAAGGTATTCTGAAATATCATCTCAAATATCAGCTGCGGAGCAACGTGAAATTAATAAAATTGAAGAACAAATTAAAGCGGGTGTTTCCCCTAAAATTGATGATATATGTTCATATAATGATTTAATAGCCAAACATTTATTGCCAATGGGATATATAACGCATAATGCTGTTATTCTTTTTACACTTGAATTGTATGATAAATGTCCAGAAGTTAGATATTTCTATCACAATTACTATCCTTTGATAATTGTAGATGAATTTCAGGACACAAATAGTATTGCATGGGAATTATTAAAGTATTTAATTTCAGAGAAAACACAGCTGCTTTTTTTGGGTGATCCCTTACAAAGAATTTATGGATTTATCGGAGCTTTACCCAATATAATGGATATTGCAACAGAAGAATATCAAATGGCTCATGTAACACTTAATCAAAATTATCGATTCAGGAATAACAAAGAAATGCTTAAACTTGATGCCAATATTAGATTCAATGCTCAAAATGAGTTTAAGTCTAAGATACTTACTGATATAGCAGAACTTTCGGCATTTTGGGGTAAAACTCAAGAAGATGAAGCCAAACAAGTGGTAGATAAAATGCAAGGACTGTTAAGTGATAATGTAAACACAAAAATAGCGATACTATGCAGAGGTAGAAATCAAAATTCTGCAGTAATCGAAAATGAACTAGCCAGTAGAGATATTAAATACTTTTATGGTATGTTTACGGATGAAGACAGAGATTATGTTTCGTTTCATATAAAGTGTCAAGAAATATTTATTTCAAAATATGGAAAAAGCAAAAGCATAACAAAAAAATCGTTGATCTCCTTTACAGAAAGTGTAAAAAAGGTATATGAGTCTTATCAAAATAAAACCATATCATCTTTGATAGCATTGTTAGAGGCGTTGGTTGAAAAAGTTGCTGTGGATTATGCTGGTCTATCACAAGAAGAAAAATATACTTTATTGATGGACATATTTGAAAATCGGCAGTTGAAGCAAGCGATGGAATATGTTGATGCTAATGTTATTATAACAACAATCCACGGTGCAAAAGGTCTAGAGTGGGAATATGTGTTTTTACCCGACATTGAACGTTGGATATTTCCCAGCTTCTATACTTGTAAAGATTGCTCGAATAAATTTTCAAATCCTCAAGATTATAGATGCGCCTTACCGGATATCATCAGTGCTGATACAATGAACGCTCTTTTAGACGAATTGTCGGTATTTTATGTTGGTGTAACAAGAGCAAGAAAACAAGTCTATGTTTCGGCGAGTGGTATACGCTATAATAATGACGGAGCTAAATCAAGCGTGTTTTCGTGTTTGGTTAATATTAATGGAATAAAGCTTGTTGATGCAAACAAGACAGATTTATAGTACAGGTTTTTAACTTCGTTCCATATAATGTTGTGAGTGCATTTTGAGTACAAAAACTTCTGGAAATAAAATCACCACGATGAAAAATGCAAAATGTGGATAATAAAATTACGAAAAAGCAACGAAAATCACGGTGATTAAAAAAGCGGAAGTCGAGTGGGAATAATACCGTAAAATTTATCAAATGGCTTGAAACCCTGTGTTCAAGCCATTTGTAGCATATCGTAGAAAAATGAAAAAGCAAAATTGACAACACTTTTGACAACAGTTTATATTCCAAAACAGAAACGGAGGATAAAAGTGTGGAAGAATTTATAAAAGAAGTCAAAGAAATGTCTACGGCAGACATAATGTTGATATTAGAAGACCAACTTGACCTATATAACGAAGAAGAAATAAGGATATTAAAAGAAGAATTAAACTCACGCCCTGAGAATGCGTTGGAACTTGAAGAAAAAGAGCGTGAAAGGATTGAAGAAATTCGTCTCAGAGAAGAAGAGAAAAAACAAGAGATAGAAAGACAAAAAAGAAATATTGAAATTGAAAGAAAAAATAGAGAACGAATACAACAAGAATATAATCATAAAATTGACAATTTAAGTAAAATGGGACTTGATGGGTATTACGAATATAAAGTTGTTAGTTTAGATGATGACAATGCAGGAGGAATATATTCAAGCACAATAGAAGATACATTAAACAAACTGGGATTAGATGGTTGGCATTTAAGATGTGCATATACAAATGAACTTGGTAAAAATTCTAATTCAGGTGGATATGGGGGATTTTCTACAGGGACAAATTCAACAATAGATCAAAATATATTGATTTTTGAGAGATTCGTTAGAATAAATAAATGACAACAGTTTTGACAACACTATCATCGTGTAATGGGTAAAATGAGTGTAAATTTGTACATATAACAACATCAAAGCCACTCAAAATCAACTGTATAAACATTGAAAACAAAAGTGATGTTAGAGTGGGAATAATACTGTATTTAAAAGCCCTTATTTTTAAGGGATTTTTCGGCATTTATCGAAGTGTATTGACAACACTTTGTGTTGTCAATATTTGAAATATATCTGTTTAGAGGGTGATTTTAAATGAGAAAATACATAAAAATGATTTCTTTGGCATTAATAGTTATAATCTCAATAACTATGTTTGTTCCAGTTTTGGCTAATGGTGAGATTAACGTTTATCTGGATGATGAAAAAATTCAATTTGATGTTGCTCCATTATTGATAAATGGTCGTACAATGGTTCCTATGAGAGCAATTTTTGAGAAATTGGGAGCTGTGGTTTATTGGGACAATAATACAAGGACTGCAATAGCACAAAAAGGAAATACTAATGTAAGCATTGCTATTGATGATACAATATTATATAAAAATAGCGAACCAATAACATTAGATGTTTCGGCACAATTAATTGGTGGTAGAACTTTAGTTCCTTTAAGAGCAATTTCAGAAGCCTTTGATTGTGCAGTTTTTTGGAATGGTGACACTCAAACAGTAAGAATTCTTTCGTCAAAATCATTCCTTGAACCGCCTAAGAACATTAGGGTGGTCAGACAGGCAAATGGGTCAGCATACATTCAATGGGATGAAGTAGAAGGAGCTGAATATTACCATTTTTATTATAAAGAAGATGGAGAACCATTATTCTGGTATGATGAAGATGAAATTACGGGCGAAAAATTAAGAATGATTTATGGCGAAGAATATACTACTGAGTATTGGGGCTTGGAAAAGGACAAAAAATATAATATTATAGTAACTTCCGTTAAAAATGGAGTTGAATCGCAAGATAGCGAAATTTTCACATTTACATCTACTACATCATCAAAAGAAGCGGTTGAAAAATTGAGAAATTGGATTAGCAATAATTATAATTATAACTATTCTGATGCAAGAGGAGAAAAACATATAGGGCATGAAATAACTAAGGGGCTTGCCAGTTTTAGTGTAAGCCTGATTGACAATTCAAAAGATGTAGCGGTCAAATATACTAATTGGACTTTAAAAGGAAATACAAATTTTACTCTCTATTTATCGGATGCAAGTTTTGACGGGGGATATACTGAGGATAAAGTTTATTCTATAACGGGTAATATAGTAAAATCAGCTTCTTCAAATGAAATGGAGTTAGCATACAATTTTGAAGAAAGCAAAAACACAGGAAATAGAGATGTAATGTTGAATAAATTAGGTAAAGCAGCGGAAGATACATTAATTATTTTTGATAACTTTCTAAAAGAAAATAACACAGGATTAACATTAAAAGATTTTGAATTGGATTATGATTTGCCTGAAAAATCAATACAACAGAATATTGCGTTTGATAATTTGAAAGATTTTGTCCTTGTTCATCAAAATGATATTGTTAACAATAAACCTGTATTTATGCAATCTGATAATTCCAATGATTCTATACAGTATTCAATACAATATAACGATAAAAATGATACCATTGAATTAATAATGAGTAGAACATACAATAATGCTTGTATATACTCAATTACAACTTTGACACGCGAAGATCAGACATATCAGTGTACGTTCTCTTATTATAATTCTTCAAACAAATCTAACACACCGGATTTTGAGGCTATATATACTATTGATGCAGGTAGTTTTGGAGAAAAATCCAATATCAATTTTGAAAATATAAGTGGCAATAAGGCAAACGTAAATTCATATAAAGAAGTAGCAAAGTTTATGAATTTAGAAATGTTGAACTATACTGAGTTTGTGTTTGATAACTTTTTGCAAAAATTTGAGTGCTCTATGGCGGATTTTGGTTTTGCTCTGGAATGATATTTTTAAAAAGGCTGACAAGACTTTCGTTGTTGAATAGGTAGAATAAGCAGAAAAATTGTGTTAAAAATACACAAAAATACACCATGCATACATAAATCCACGATAAAAGTAATGTTAGAGTGGGAGTGACAGGAATAATACCGTATGGCTTTTAAGTGGCTTGAAATCAAACGATTTCAAGCCGCTTTTTTGTTTGCTGTAACATTTCATGTAATAAAAAGCGGCAACAAAAACCTTATTTCCTGTTGACAAAATCAATACTTCGTGATATGATGTATTATGTAAAGGGAGGTATATTATGGATATTCAACTAAAGCGAGGGCTTTTGGACGTATGCGTGTTGGCCGCGATCAAAAATGAAGATTCATACGGCTATAAGATCATCAAAGATATGAAGCCGTATATTGAACTTTCCGAATCGACCTTATATACCATTCTGAAGCGACTTGAGACAGAGAATATGCTGACTGTGCGAAGTGCAGAGCACGGCGGCAGACTGCGTAAATACTATAATATTACCGATGAGGGACTTAAACGTATAGAACAGTTTAAGTGCGACTGGGAAGAGATGTTGTTTATATACAGATTTGTAACAAAGGAGGATGACGGTGATGACAAAGCTTAAGTTTCTTGCAAAACTACGTGAAGAATTGTCCTGCTTGCCTCAAAACGACATTGAAGAACGCTTGCTTTTTTACAGTGAAATGATAGATGATCGCATAGAAGAAGGTCTGTCACAAGATGATGCGGTTCTGGCAGTTGGCTCTGTTGATGAAATAGCCAAGCAGATTATTTCCGATACTCCTGTTTCAAATATAGTAAAAGATAAAATAAAGCCAAAAAGACGGCTCAAAGCGTGGGAGATTGTACTTATTGTACTTGGTGCGCCTTTATGGCTGCCACTTTTAATCGCCGCTTTTGCCATGCTTCTCTCGCTTTACGTTTCGCTTTGGTCTGTGATAATCTCATTGTGGGCAGTTTTTGTTACCCTTGCCGCTTGCGCTCTTGGCAGCGTCGTTATCGGTCTTGGATTTGCTTTTGGCGCAAACTATCTCTCGGGACTTGCGATGGTCAGCGCAGGAATCGTTTGCACAGGACTTAGCATTTTTATGTTCTTTGGATGCAAGGCGGCAGCGAATGGCAGTTTGTTACTTACCAAAAAGATTCTGTTTTTAATCAAAAAATGTTTCACACAAAAGGAGGGAGTGTAATGAGTAAGAAAACGAAAACATGGCTTATTATAGCAAGCTCTCTTGTAATTATCGGGTGTGTGATTTTCGGAGGTGTAATGATGGCGCTTAATTGGGATTTTATGAAATTATCAACTGTCAGATATGAAACTAATGATTATGCAATAAAAGACGATTATAAAAACATATCGATCATAACCGATACTGCCGATATTCTGTTTGAAATATCTGAAAACACAGAAACCTCAGTTGCTTGCTTTGAAGCTAAAAACGCAAAGCATACTGTAAAGGTAAATGACGGCAGGCTTGAAGTTAAGCTTAATGATACAAGAAAATGGTATGAGTATATAGGCATAGGATTTGTTACTCAAAAGATAACGGTATCTATTCCTAAAGGAGTTTACGGCGAGCTTATAATAAAATCAGACACGGGAGAAGTTGAAATACCCAAGGATCTCAGATTTGAGTCTATTGGTATTACGGGAAGTACGGGCGACGTGACAAGCCTGGCTTCAGCTGCCGGGGATATTAGAATAAAAACAAGCACCGGCGACATCTTGGTAGAGAACACTTCTGCCGCGTCTTTTGATCTTTCTGTTTCAACGGGCAGAGTAACTGCTTATAATCTGGCGTGCGAAAAGGATATAACAATCAGCGTATCCACAGGCAAAACCGATTTGAAAAATATCAGATGCAAAAGTATTATATCAAAGGGCAGTACGGGCGCTGTATCTCTGGAAAATGTGATTGCCAAGGATAAAATTTCAATTGAGAGAAGCACGGGAGACGTTAAGTTTGATTCAAGTGACGCAGGCGAGATTTTCATAAAAACATCAACGGGTAACGTTTGCGGAAGTTTGCTTTCCGATAAAATATTTTTTGCAAGCACAGATACGGGAAGAGTTGACGTTCCAAAAACAATGACCGGTGGTAAATGCGACATCACAACCGACACGGGAGATATTAAAATAACGATTGAAAACTGAGTGAAAATACAGAAAAAAGCCTGAAGACTGATCTTCAGGCTTTAAAACTATCTGGCTTTTGTGACTTTGTCACAGAAATGTTTACAAAAACAGGGTATAATAAAGACGTAAACTAAAGAAAGGAAGTATTATTTATGTCAGTTATAAGTGTTAATAAAAATAATTTTGAAGAAATCAAAAACAGCGGAGCCGTTGTCCTTTTAGACTTCTATGCCGACTGGTGCGGACCCTGCCGTATGGTGTCCCCCATCGTTGACGAGATCGCAGAAGAAAACCCTGCATACGTTGTCGGAAAGATAAACGTTGACGATGAGCCTGAGCTTGCACAGGAGTTCGGTGTTATGAGTATACCTACGCTCGTTGTTATCAAAAACGGCGAGGTTGTAAATCAGGCTACGGGCGCCCGCCCCAAGGCTCAGATACTTGCAATGTTAGAGGGTTAAATCGCGAAGTCTGCGCTTATCAAGTATCTTTACGCCTTTTCGTGACACTTCAACGATCTTTTCGTTTGCAAAATATTTAAGCATACGTGAAACGACTTCACGGGCGGAGCCCATGTATTTTGCGATCTGCTCGTGAGTCAGCTCAATCACGTCAGAGCCTGTTCTTGTTGATTCGTCAATTAAAAATATGGCGAGTCGCCTGTCAAGGCTCATAAACAGGATCTGCTGCATTACCCACATTACGTCGGAAAAGCGGCTGACTGCCGTTTCAAGTGAGAATATCTTAATATCGGTATTGTTATCGGCAACGTGTGCAAAAGCAGGGCCACTTATGATATAACATTCGCTGTCCTCCTCGGCGTCTATAAATACGTCGAACGTTACGCTCTGAAGCACGCATGAGGCAGAAAGCATACACATACTGCCCGAGTGCAGACGGTATAATGTAATATCCTTGCCCTCGTCTGACATTATATAAACTCTGATGCAGCCTGAGCGAATGAAAAACACGCCCGAGCACTCGCTTCCGTCGTGTATCGTTGTGCCCTTTGGGTAGGAAAGCGCAACCGAGTTTTCGCATATATATTCGCGTTCATCCTCGCTGATCTTATCCCAGAACGGAAAGATCTCGCGGTATGCAGGCTCAAACATAGCTCTTGCCATACAATGCTCCTTTATACTGAGATATCTGTTTAAGTTTACTATTTAATTATACTCCCCCAGAGTGTGTATGTCAACGGCAAAATATTATATAGCGGTTATGGAGAAATACTATGGGTCACATTTACGATATGATAATTATAGGCGGCGGTCCCGGCGGCTATACTGCGGCTCTGTACGCTGCAAGAGCAGGGCTTGACACTGTTTTAACAGAAAGAATGTCAGCCGGCGGACAGATGACGCTTACGGGCGATATTGACAATTATCCCGGATTTGAAGAGGGTGTTGACGGCTTTACATTGGGCATGAAAATGCAGGCGGGAGCTGAGCGCTTCGGCGCAAAAACCGAATACGCCGAGGTGACATCTCTTGAGCTTGAGGGCAGAGTAAAAAAGGTAATAACGACTTCAGGCGAGTATCTTGCAAGGACTGTTGTGCTTTCGATGGGTGCCAATCCGCGCATGCTTGGTCTGTCGCTTGAAAGTGAGCTTACAGGGCGAGGTGTTCATTACTGTGCTCACTGCGACGGCAGATTTTACAAGGATAAGACGGTGGTTGTTGTTGGCGGTGGAAATTCTGCCGTATCCGACGCGCTTTATCTTTCAAGACTTGCAAAGAAGGTTTATCTCGTTCACCGCAGAGATACTCTCAGGGCAACGAAGATATACCATGAGCCGCTTATGAGGGCAGAAAACGTGGAGTTTGTTTACAACAGCATTGTCAGTGAATTTATATATGACGGCAAAATCAAAGGTGTAAAGGTAGAGCACGTAAATACAAAAGAAGAAAAGATTATCGAGGCAGACGGAATTTTTGTAAGTATCGGACGAAAGCCGGCAACGGATATTCTGGGCGGCGCAGTTTCGCTTGATGAGTCGGGTTATATTATAGCAGACGAATCCACAAAGACAAATATAGACGGAGTTTATGCTGTTGGGGATATTCGTACTAAGGTATTAAGGCAGGTTGTAACGGCGGTGGCCGACGGTGCAGTTGCCGCACATTTCGCCGAAGAATATATTACAGAAAATTCGTGACATGGTCACAGAAAAACAAAACTTGTTGTGATATAATTAGATAAACAATAAAAATTAAACGCTATGGAGGAAATACATTATGATGAACGAAAAAGTAAGAGAGTTATTAAATCAGCAGATAAACAAGGAATTTTACTCGGCATACCTTTATCTTGATTTTTCAAACTACTTTAAGGCGAAGGGACTTGACGGCTTTGCAAACTGGTATATGATACAGGCGCAGGAAGAAAGAGACCACGCTATGCTTTTCTATACCTATCTGCAGAATGAAAATCAGGTGGTAACACTTGATGCAATAGCAAAGCCCGATAAGGTATTTGAGTCACATATGGATGTGCTTAAAGCAGGCCTTGAACACGAAGAATACGTAACCTCGCTTATCAATGATATTTACAGTGCGGCGTATGACGTTAAGGACTTCCGTACAATGCAGTTTTTGGACTGGTTTGTAAAGGAACAGGGTGAAGAAGAGACAAACGCCAATGACCTGATATCGAAAATGGAGTTGTTTGGAAGTGATCCTAAGAGCCTTTACATGCTTAATCAAGAGCTTGCCGCAAGAGTTTACAGCGCGCCCTCGCTTGTACTGTAATCAAGGTATAAAAATGATAACGGAAGTGGGTGAGACGATTGATTAAAGCCGGAGATAAGGCACCGGTATTTACTTTGCCCGACAAAGATTCAAACAATATTTCTCTGTCTGATTTTCTGGGCAAAAAGGTAGTATTGTATTTTTATCCTAAGGATAATACACCGGGATGCACAAGGCAGGCGTGTGCTTTTGCCGGCCTATATAACGAGTTTAAAAACAAAGGTGTTCAGGTTATAGGTGTCAGCAAGGACAGTATTGCTTCACACGCAAAATTTGCAGAAAAATATAATCTGCCGTTCATTTTGCTTTCAGATCCCGAACTTGACGTGATAAAGGCATACGGTGTGTGGCAGGAAAAGAAGCTTTACGGTAAAGTGAGTATGGGAGTTGTTAGAACGACCTTTATTATAGATGAAAAAGGAAATATAGAAAAGGTTATGCCCAAGGTAAAGCCCGATACTAATGCCCAAGAGATATTAAGTGAGCTTTAATTAAGAAAACACGGCTGAAATTTAAGTTTCAGCCGTGTTTTCTTGTCGTAAAATCAGGAATTGTGATTTGCTTTTATGAATCTCTCAATTTACATATGCTTCCCATTTTGAAAAAGTTTCTTTTATGGAAATTCTCTGCCAAAAAGATATGGTTTAGCATGCAACAAAAACAGAGCCATTTTTGCTTGAAACCGTATCAACCATAGGGATTTATATACTTATTAGTTTTGTTAGTTTTTAAATAGCGTATAAAATTGGTTTCCATTTTGGAAATTCATATTTACATTTGTATTTTTAGCTTGTATAATATGATTTATATAAAAAATAATTGATATTAAAGGAAGAATGATAACATGAACTTTATTGAAGAACTTTATTACGGAAATATCAATCCTAATGAGAAAAGAATTAATCCCGGCACACAATATGAAAGTGCGCTGAAGCGTTTGTGCGAAAACGAAAAAAAGCTTACCGAAAAATTGTCGGATAAGTAATTAGAAATGTTTAATGAGCTTATAAACGCAAGTGATGAAATGAATGCAGTTAGCAGTGTGGAGAATTTTAAAATCGGTTTCAGATTAGGTGTTAAAATGATGTGTAACAGTTTGTTTTACGATAATAATGAAGAGTTTCGGGATTGAAATTAATTATATCATATGCATGAACACCCGATATCTGCTTTCAGCGTTTTTTCATTAGCTTTTGCAAAAGCTGTGACAGCGGATATATCAAAATTCCCGCAATAAAATTTCCGCATGCATGAACAGCGTCCCAAGGCAGTCCCACCACTATCCAGGCAAGCATTTTTTCAAAATTCATACCGTACATGATTGCCTGAGCCGGTGCATAAAGCGTACCGTATAATAGTCCGTGGGAGGCGCATATCAGCGGGTATACTATGCATGATGCTTTCTTTGACATATTTTTTGGCAATATCATAGTGAGCGCCCAAAGCAGAGTCCACAAGTACAAATGAGGTATCCACCACGGCGAAAAGCCTGCGTATACGCCTGTAAGAAGAACGTATACGTATATAGGGATCAGAGCTTTTTGGCGAAATACTATGGTGTAGACCATGGTAAGCATTCCGAGAAAATGAACGTTTGGAATGGCTTCCATAAGTATTTTGGAGCAGAACATAATAGCTCCAAGCATAGCAAACACTATAAGCTCAAAGGTTTTGCTTTTTTTGATTTCCATATTATTTTGTGTATGTAAGCTCGTAGTGCTCGCCGCCTGATATCGTTTCGCTGTCAACGCCGCTCATCATGTATTCGCCGTCTTTTGTAAACGACCAATAGCTCTGGTCAACGTCGTAATCTGCCGTGATACCGTTAACAGCTTTGATGTAAAGCCCGTAAGGTCCCTCTTCGCCTGAAACGAGACCGTGCTCAATTAGCGCTTCACCGAGAGTTTCTTTGTCGGTGTTTATAGTAAACGTAACGGATTTTTCGCCTGCCGTCACTTCTACTTCAACGGTTTTTACGCCGTTTCCAAAGGCTGCGTCTGACGTATAGGCAGCGTTTTCCCAAAGATCTGCATTTTGCGCTTGGTTGCATGAAACAAGGCATACGACGAGTATGATCGAAATGATCAGGGATAGAGTTGAGTTGAGTGTTTTTTTCATTTTTTTGTTTTCCTTTCGTTTTTGCCAAAAGGATAAAATAAAAGCACCCTTCTGTGGGTGCAGACAAACAGGATATATATTTAATACCTTTTCTCCGTCTCTCCCACTTTGCCCAAGAGACTTTTATGAGTCGCAGACCGATAAGCATTCCGACTTGAGAAGACGCGCTTCAGTTACGGTAATGGCTGTTGCCGCGGATTTGCACCGCAATTTCCTTATCCCCGAAGCAATCAATCCTGTGATTACTCCGACATAGATCTGCGTTTATTCTTTTGTGTATGAACATTATACTACATATTTTTTGAAAATGCAATACAAAAATAAAAACGGCCGCTTTAGCGGCCATTTTTGATTTATGCTTATCTGTTAAGTATATACTTTGTAAGGTCAACGGGATCAACGATCTTGCCGTCTTTATATACGCGCATATTGCCCGAAGCGATCTCGTCTATAAGTATAACCTCGTCGTTGTTGTAGCCAAACTCAAACTTGATGTCCCAAAGGTCAAGACCGATGCTCTTTAAGTCGTCTGCAACGATCTTTGTTATCTTGAGAGTCTGTTCTTTCATACTTGCAAACATTTCTTCAGACATAACGCCGAGAGCCGCAAGGCCTTCGCTTGTTACAAGCGGGTCGCCCTTTGCGTCGTTTTTGAAAGTACATTCAACGTATCCGCCTTCAAGAGGTGTGCCGTCTTCAATATACTCGCCGTATCTGCGGATAAAGCTGCCTGTTGCAACAAGACGGCAGATAACCTCAAGTCCGTGACCGAACACCTTTCCGGGAAGAACTTCCATTGTTGCATCGTCAACGTTTGCAGAAACGTAGTGAGTCTTTATGCCTGCAGCCTTTAAAAGCTCAAAGTAGTATACGGAAGTCTGAAGATTAGCCTTGCCGATACCTTCGATCGTGAGTCCGACTGTGTTTTCTCCGGGATCGAATACTCCGTCCTTGCCTGTGCAGTCGTCTTTAAACTTGAGCATAACGTTACCGTTATCAAGGCTGTAAACGTCTTTTGTTTTACCTTCGTAAATCTTTTTCATACAAAGCTCCTTTAAAATAAAGAATGTCTATTTTCTGTCCGATAAATATTTTACCATATTATTCTCAATATTGCAATATTTTTTTGCCATAAAATCTACACAAAAATGGCTTTCCATCCCAAACGATTTTTGAAAAACTGCAATAAAGAGCTCTTATATGCGCTATTTACATTTTCCGCCGCAGTTATCATCGGCTTCGGGCAGTATGCTTATAACGCCGCAGTCGTTAAGGCTTTTTATAAGAGAAAGCCCCACCGGGAGCGCAAATAGCCCCGCTATTCCGAAAAGCCTTGTTCCGACAAACATTGAAATGAGCGTAAGCGTGGGATGAAGCCCCACTTCCTTGCCGACTATTTTCGGCTCGATAATGTTTCTGATAACAGTTATTATTGCATATACCAGAAGAAGCAGTATACCTGTGCGCAAGTCTCCCGTTATGAGTCTGAAGATTCCCCACGGTATGAGAATGATTCCCGTTCCCAAAACGGGAAGAATATCAAGAAGCGTTATTATAAAAGCGGCGGCGAGCGGCTTTCTTATACCTGCGATCGTAAGTCCGAGTGAAAGCTCGCCAAAGGTTATAAGCATGATAAGAAAATAAGATCTGAAATATTTAAATAAAACACCGCCAAGGCATTTTTTTGCTTCAATAAGCTTTGCTTTCGTTTTCGAGGGTATAAAAGATAAGACAAAATGAGTTATATAATCGTAATCAGACGAAAAGAAAAATGTGGAAATTACACAGAGGATTATTTCAAGCACAAACATTGGAAGATTTTTGGCGATGTTTGAGATGAAGCCTACTGCTTCGAGCGAGAGCGCGCTTATCGCGGAGCTCAGTGATAATTCTAAATTATTAAATAATTCACCGTAGTCGCTTACAAAGCTGTTGTCAAAGCGCGCAACTATACTGTTTATAAAGTCAAAAAAGCTTGATAACATCGGCGCAACGGCGCTTGAATAAAAGTCGGGAAGATAACCAAACAGCTTTCCTGCACCAACAAACAGTTTAACACATATTATCGCAACAAGCGTGCCGATGGTTGCGTAAAAGACAAGGACGAGCAAAAATGAAACAAAATGCCGTGAAAGCGAAAGCTTTCGGCTCAGCTTTCTTACTATGGGGGCGATAAGAGAGGCAACCGTAAATCCAATGACAAAAGGCAGCAAAACTCCGAGCAGATATTTTATAACAAGAAACACGGTAAGTAAAATAGATAAAAAGAATAAAACGCTTATCACAAATCTTTTTTGCTTTTCTGTTTTTGTCATCTTTTCACCTCCTGTGTGTCAGTATAGTTTTCACGCAAATTATATTAAAATATTCACGCTTGTATGACACAAATGAAAAAGGACTGCGAAAACCGCAGTCCTTGGTATGTTCATTTATCAGCCGAGAATACGTATTCTTGCAAGAACGTCTGCACCGCTTGCGTTAAGCTTTTTAACAAGCTCTTCAGCTTCGGCTTCGCTCATCTCGCCTGTGATGTATGCGCCGCCGATATCGAGTGCGCCATCAAGCAGAGCGCTCTTTGACGAGGTGCGGATATACTGCTTTGATACGACATTATCAAAATCAATGATGTCAGATCCCTCGGCTTTTTGCCAGGAATAAGAAACTCCGCTGCCCGAAAGTATGTTGATTATATCGGATACAACCGCGCTTGCGGTTGGAAGCTTACCGGCTCCGCGGCCGTAAAGCATCACTTCTCCGACAGCGTCGCCGTTTATTTTGATTCCGTTGAAAACGTCGTTGACAGTTGAAAGGGGATCGTTGTTTTTAACCAGCATCGGACATACGTATGCGCATATGTTTTTGTTATCTGCAAAGGTTCTTCCTATTAACTTAATTGCATATCCTGCGGCAGCGGCGATTTCTACGTCTTTGCGCGCAACGGTGCGGACGCCCTCTGTGTGGATACACTCGGTAGGTATAAGCTTGCCGAATGCGAGGGAAGCAAGTATTGCAATTTTACGGCATGCGTCGATTCCGTCAACGTCGGCGGAGGGATCTGCTTCGGCATAACCCTTTGCCTGAGCCTCTTTGAGGGCAGACTCAAAATCAGCACCTGCGGTGTTCATCTGAGTAAGGATATAGTTTGTAGTACCGTTGAGTATACCGCTTATTTCTTTTATGTCGTTTTGCACCAGCGAGGTATCGATCGTGTGAATTACGGGGATACCGCCGCCGACGCTTGCTTCAAACATATATGATACGGCGTTTTCTTTAGCGCATGAGAGAAGCTCGAGACCGTGAGTTGCAACGACTTCTTTGTTTGACGTAACAACGCTCTTTTTAGCATCCATTGCCGCAAGAGAGAATTCGAGCGCCGGATGAGAGCCGCCCATCATTTCGGCAACGAGCTCTACTTCAGGGTCGCTTAGTATTACGTTGTAGTCGTGAACGATCTTATCAGCATACGGGCTTTGGGGAAAATCCCTGAGGTCGAGTATGTATTTTACTTCAATTTCAAATCCGCATCTTTCGGCTATAAGCTTTTTATTTGTATCAAGCACGTCGGCGCAACCGCTTCCGACAACGCCGAAGCCGAGTATTGCAATATATTTCTTCATCGGTATAAGCCTTTCCTGAAAATTTCCTTATAATACAGTAGTATAACACAACAATACTGAAAAATCAATAATATTTTTACGCGAGAGGCAAAAAATGGGTTTGGGGAAAAGTTTTTTTAAAAAACTATTGACAAGAGGGGATTTGTGTGGTATACTTTCAAGGTAAAAAGAAGCAGAATCGACGTTCTCACCGTATCGCAAAGCGAATACGGTCAATAGTAAAGGTTCATAAAAAGCCGGACCTATGCTTATTTGAGTGCAGAGATTCTTGCACTCTTATTTTTTTCCTTTTTCGGAGGTGTTTTGTATTAGCTCAAAGGATATGCTGATAAACGGCGAAATCAAAGCAAAAGAGGTAAGACTCGTAGGGGCGGACGGAGAAGCTCTCGGTATTTTCCCCATCAAGGACGCTATGAATATGGCGTATGACAACGATATGGATCTAGTGCTTATGGCTCCGAATGCGCAGCCGCCCGTATGCCGTATCATGGATTACGGAAAGTTTTGCTTTGAACGTAACAAGAAGGAAAAGGAAGCGCGTAAGAAGCAGCAGGTTGTTGAAGTTAAGGAAATTCAGCTTTCCTGCCGTATAGACACGCATGACTTTCAGACGAAGGTCAACCACGCGACCCGTTTCTTAAGTTCAGGAAACAAGGTAAGGGTCGTAGTTAAATTCAAGGGACGCGAAATGACGCATCTTGAAATAGGCCGCGACATGCTCACGAAGTTTGAAGAGGCGATTTCAGAGATAGGTCAAGTCGATAAGAAACCTACGCTTGAAGGACGCTTCATGTCAATGCTTGTAGCGCCCATCAAGAAGTAAGCAATTTGTAAAGGAGAAACAAAAATGGGAAAGATTAAGACACATTCCGCAACAGCTAAGAGATTTTCACTCACAAAGAGCGGCAAGGTAAAGCTCAGCCACTCCAACCGTCGTCATAAGCTCGGCCTTAAGACAACAAAGCGTAAGAGAGCGCTCCGTAAGTCCGGATACCTCAGCGAATCCTTTGCACCGGCTGTAAAGACGCTTCTCGGCAAAAAGTAATTTTCACAATCAAGAATAGAGTAACTTAGGAGGAATAGAAAAATGGCAAGAGTTAAAGGCGCGATGATGACTCGCAAGAGAAGAAATAAAATGCTCAAGCTCGCGAAGGGCTACTGGGGCGCAAAGAGCAAGCACTTCAAGATGGCCAAAGAACAGGTCATGAAGAGCGGCAACTATGCATTTGCCGGAAGAAAGATGAAGAAGAGAGATTTCCGTTCTCTTTGGATCACAAGAATTTCCGCGCAGGCAAAGGTATGCGGCATGAACTATTCAACACTTATGCACGGTCTCAAGGTTGCAGGAATCGACCTCAACCGCAAGATGCTTGCAGAAATTGCAGTTTCCGATAAAGAAGCATTTGCAGCAATTGCAGAAAAGGCAAAGGCAGCTCTTAAATAAAAAAGCTATAAAACCCGGTTTTTACCGGGTTTTTAAATTTGTTAAGACAGGTAAGATATGAAAAAAGAGATCATATTATCTAAAAACAACCCAACGGTAGTGCGCCTTGCAAAGCTTAAGTCTAAGAAGCACCGTGAAGAAGAAGGGCTATTTATACTTGACGGAGAAAAGCTTTTTTCTGAGGCGGTAGAGTATGGTGCAGAGATAGAATTCGTGCTGTTAAGCGAAGAATTTTTATCTGAGAAAGCAGAGTTTGCAGACTACGTTACAAGTTCGCTTGAAAAGATAAAAAGTGAGAACACACGGGTGCTTGTTCTTGGAAAAAACGTGTTTGAAAAGATAACAAGTGAAAAATCTCCTCAGGGAATAATAACTGTTGCAAAAACTATTGACTTTTTTGAAAAATATAATACAATATATAATAATGATAGCTTTTATCAAAAGCCCCGCGCTGCAATAATGCTTTGTGACGTTCGCGATCCGGGAAATCTCGGCACGGTACTTCGCTCTGCATGCGCGTTTGACATCGACGCTGTTGTTATAGACCGCGGTTGCTGCGATGTCTTTTCCCCAAAAGTAGTCAGAGGCTCGATGGGAGCGCTTTTTAAAGCACCGATCAAGCTTGTTAACGATGCAAAGATCGAGATAGAGGATATGCGTGCGCATGGCGTGCACGTTTATGCGGCGGCGCTCGACAGAGAGGCAGTGGGTCTTGATAAGCTTGAAATTGATGAAGATGAAAGCGTATGCTTTGTTATCGGAAACGAAGGAAGCGGGCTTGACAGGGGCGTTATAGACGCTTGCGAAAGAAGCGTGTTTATTCCGATGGCTGAGAATACAGAATCGCTGAATGCTTCGATAGCATCATCGATTCTTATGTGGGAACTATTTAAAAGAAAACGAAAGTGACGGTATGTATTGTGGACGATTACATATACTGGTTATGGTTGAGTCTCACGGGCGGCGTTGCAAATAATAATTATGCTATACTTTTAGAGCATTTTAAAGACGCGAAAGAGATATACGAAGCAGAGCTTGACGAGTACGAAAAAATAGACGGTCTTGAGTGCAAGCTTGCAAAGAAGCTTTGCAACAAGGACGTTTCAGAGGCAGAGGAAATATACGATTTCTGCACGGCTCATAATGTACGCCTGCTTCATTGCTTAGAACCCGATTATCCGGTAAAGCTAAAGTGGATATACGCATACCCTGTTCTTTTGTACGTGTACGGAGAGCTTCCGAATCTTAATGAGGTGCTGACGGTTGGCGTCGTAGGCACGCGCGATTTTACCGATTACGGAAGAGTTGCCGCATACAAGATAGGCGGAGGACTGGCTCGGGCAAAGTCGGTAGTTATAAGCGGAATGGCGTACGGTAACGACAGTATTGCTCAGCTTGCGGCAATAAAGAACGGCGGCAAGACTGTTGCCGTTATGGGAACGGGTATTGACCGGATATACCCGCCTGAACACAGGGAACTTGCAAAGCTTATAGCTAAAAACGGAGCTATTGTAACGGAGTTTGCACCCGGTACACCGCCAAAAGGAAAGAATTTTCCAATACGAAACAGAATAATCAGCGGGCTGTCAGATGCCGTGGCGCTCATTGAGTGCAGGGCAAGAAGCGGGGCGCTTATAACAACCAAGTTTGCAACCGAGCAAAGCAGAGGAGTATATGCAGTGCCAGGCGATATAACCTCGCCGACAAGCGAAGGACCTATATCGCTGATAAAGGACGGAGCTAAGCCTATAACGACGGCAGAGGATATTGTTGAGGATTTTGTATGTCAGTATTCCTATCTGAACTCTGTTATAAACAATGCTAATTTTGACGTTAGCATACCGCGAACTGTCAATACCGAAGCAGAAAGCCTGCTTATCTCGCAAAAGAATAAGATGAAGAGAAAAAGCCTTTCTTCTCAAAGCTTTTTATCAAGCGGATTTTTCTCAAAAGGGAAAGCTGAACCTGTAAAGGTAAAAAAGACACAGTCAACTGATAAAAAGATAATGAAGGATAATAATAAAGCAAAGCCTGAAAAGCCTAAGCCCGACGGTTTGAGCGAGGTTGAAAGCTACGTTTTTGAAAAGGTGTATGATAATAAAAATATAAATGCCGAGGATCTCATGTGTGAAAAATATACAGCGTCGCAAATAATGTCGGCGCTTACAAAGCTTGAGATACTTGAGCTTATAAGGGCACTGCCCGGAGACTGTTATGCTCCAATAGAATAATTATAAAAGCTGAAGAAATTTGGAAAGGATGACCATAGCTTTATGGCAAATTTACTTATAATCGAGTCCCCCTCAAAGATCGGTACTATAAAGAGCTGCCTTGGTTCAGGATATAAGGTAGTAGCATCAATAGGCCACGTAAGAGATCTTCCCAAGAGTACACTCGGTGTTGACATAGATAATGATTTTGAACCTAAATATATAAATATCAGAGGGAAGGGCGACCTTATAAAGGAGCTCAAAAAGGAAGCTAAGGCGGCTTCCAAGGTCTTTCTTGCAACTGACCCGGACCGCGAAGGAGAGGCTATTTCATGGCATCTCGTACAGGCGCTCGACCTGCCTGATGAAAAGGTAAAGCGAGTTACGTTCAACGAGCTTACAAAAACGGCGATAAAGACGGCTATAAAGAACCCGAGAGATATTGACATGGATACGGTCAACGCTCAGCAGGCGCGCCGTATACTTGACCGTATAGTTGGTTATAAGCTCAGTCCGTATTTGTGGAAGAGAGTAAAGAGCGGGCTTTCTGCAGGAAGAGTTCAGTCTGTTGCAACGCGCATAATCGTTGAGCGTGAAGACGAGATCCGCGCATTTACTCCGAGTGAATACTGGACGATAGAGGCTAAACTTCAGGGCGGCGACAAGGAAGTTCTTGTGGCAAGATTTTTCGGAGATAAAAAGAATAAGATTGAACTTGCAAACGAAGCAGAAGCGATGAAGGTCGTCAGCGCCGTAGAAGGCGGAGAGTTTGTTGTAAAGAATGTTAAAAAAGCTCTCAGACAGAAAAATCCGCTGCCGCCGTTTACAACCTCTACAATGCAGCAGGAGGCTTCCAAAAAACTCGGGTTTCACTCTCAGAGAATAATGAAGGTTGCCCAGGAGCTTTACGAAGGTATCAGCCTTGGAAGCGAGCATGGCGGCGTTCACGGTCTCATCACGTATATGCGTACAGACTCGCTCAGAGTATCCGATGAAGCCGCAAATTCTGCAAGAGAATATATCGTTTCAAAGTACGGTGACAGATATTATCCCGAAACGCGCCGCGTTTATAAAACAAAGGCAAATGCGCAGGATGCTCACGAAGCTATCCGTCCCACAGACGTAACGCTTGAGCCTGATATGATAAAGGCGCGTCTTACAAACGATCAGTATAAGCTTTATAAGTTGATATGGTCAAGATTTGTTGCAAGCCAGATGGCGTCGGCTGAAATAGATACAGTAAACGCAGATATCGAATCCGCAGGATATATATTCCATTCAAGCGGATATTCTGTCAAGTTTGCAGGCTATATGTCCATATATGAGGAATCTGAAGACGAGAACACACAGAGCGGTTACAGCGAAAAGGATAAAAAAACGAAACTGCCAAGCCTTACAAACGGCGAGAGCCTTAAGGCATCGGCTGTACTTCCCGAGCAGCATTTCACAGAGCCGCCCCCGAGATATACAGAAGCTTCGCTTATCAAATTTCTTGAAGAAAAGGGAATCGGCAGACCGAGTACGTTTACACCTATTATAACAACGATAATCGCGCGCGGATACGTAAAGCGCGAGGGCAAGAGCCTTGTTGCAACCCAGCTTGGCGAAATAACCACAAGGCTTATGGTTGCAAAATTCCCCACTATTGTGGACTATGGCTTTACGGCAAATATCGAAGATAAGCTTGACGAAATCGAGAACGGCGATGAAACGCTTCTTAGTGTACTCAAGAACTTTTACGGCGATTTTTCAGAGAGTCTTGAAGCGGCAATGGCAGATTCTGAGGGCGACGGCTTTGAGCTTGCCGTTGAAGAAACGGATATAATCTGTGAAAAATGCCAGAGCAAGATGATAGTTAAAGAGGGAAGATACGGAAAGTTTGCGGCATGTCCGAATTATCCGAAATGCAAAAACACAAAGCCTCTTACTGCTCCCAAAATGGAAGAAAAGGAAAAGCCTGAGGCTGTAAGCGGCGAAAAATGCGAAAACTGCGGTGCTGATATGGTGGTGCGTACGGGTAAATTCGGCAGCTTCCTTGCATGCTCTAATTATCCTAAGTGCAAGACCACAAAGCAGATAACCAAGGATATCGGTGTTGCTTGCCCGAAGTGCGGCGCAAAGGTAATACAAAAGCACGGTAGAAACAAGAGCGTATTTTATAGCTGTGAGCGTTATCCAGACTGTGACTTTTCATCATGGGATATGCCGGCAGGCGAGAAATGCCCTGATTGCTGCGAGCCTTTGTTTGTGAAGAAGGGCAAAAACATTGCATACTGCAAAAAAGAGGGCTGTACGTTCAAAAAGGAAATAGAAATCAAAGAATAATAAGATTTTCCGGTAAGTAACCTCTTATCGGAAAGAGGTTACAAGAATGAATGAAATACACGTAATCGGCGCAGGGCTTGCGGGATGCGAGGCTGCGTGGCAGGCGGCAGAAAGAGGAGTTAAAGTAAAGCTTTATGAAATGAAGCCTTTGAAATATACCCCTGCTCATCACCACGCGGGCTTTGCAGAGCTTGTCTGCTCAAATTCTCTGCGCTCAAATCAGATATACAATGCGGTAGGGCTTTTAAAAGAGGAGCTTAAGAGGCTCGGCTCGCTTATCATAGAGGCGGCATATAAAACCGAGGTTCCTGCAGGCGGTGCTCTTGCCGTAGACAGATATGCTTTTTCAGACTATATAACCAAAAAAATAAAAGAACATGAGAGTATTGAGGTTATAGAGGGCGAGGTTACAGAAATTCCCGAGGGGATAACCGTTATAGCAACAGGTCCTCTTACGTCTGATGCTTTTTCAGAAAAAATATCAGCGCTCATAGGCCGTGATTACCTTCACTTTTTTGATGCGGCGGCACCTATCGTTGACGCGGCAAGTATAGATATGAGTAAGGCATTCGTTGCTTCAAGATACGGTAAGGGCGAAGCGGCTTATATCAACTGCCCGTTCACAGAAGAGGAATATGAAGCCTTCTATAATGAGCTTATAGGTGCAAAAGAAGCAGAGATAAAGGATTTTGACAAACAGTCTCAGGAAAAGCTTACCGTATTTGAGGGCTGCATGCCCGTTGAAGTTATGGCAAAAAGAGGCTTTGAAACGCTTCTGTACGGTCCCCTTAAGCCTGTCGGCCTCACAGATCCGAGAACGGGCAGAGAGCCGTATGCAGTAGTTCAGCTCAGGCAGGAGAATCTTTCTAGGACAATGTATAATCTTGTTGGCTTTCAGACTCATCTGACTTTTGGCGAGCAAAAGCGCGTGTTTTCAATGATCCCCGGTCTTGAAAATGCAGAATTTTTGCGCTTTGGTGTTATGCACAGAAATACGTTTATAAATTCACCCGGGCTTCTTTCTGCAGACTACTCGATGAGAGATAATAACAAAATCTTTTTTGCAGGTCAGATGACGGGCGTTGAAGGCTACGTTGAATCGTGCGCGTCGGGATTTGTGGCGGGGCTTAACGCAGCATTTCGTGCGCTTGGCAAGGAAAGCTTTATTTTCGGCTCATCAAGTATTATAGGGTCTATGGCCGCATACGTAAGTGACGTTACGGTTGAAAAATTCCAGCCGATGAACGCAAATTTCGGTCTTATAAAGCCGTTTGATAAGAAAATACGCGGCGGTAAAAAGGGCAGAGCGGATGCGGCGGCAGAGCGCTCGCTTGAGTATATCGACAGCATTCTTTGTATTGTAAAATAAGGCAGGATCTTTCAAATTATTTCCGGAAGGAAAGGATAAAAATGGATTACATAAACGAAAATATTTCTGCGCTTGAAAAGCGCGTCGGATACGTTTTTAAATCCCGTAAATATATAATAACCGCACTGACTCATTCGTCTTATGCAAATGAGATGAAAACTAAAAAAACAGACGTTGAATATAACGAAAGACTTGAATTTTTAGGCGATTCGGTGCTGTCTATAATCGTCAGCGAGCATATATTCGCAGACTATAAAAAATTCCCCGAGGGAGAGCTTACAAAAATACGCGCGAACGTTGTTTGCGAAAAGACTCTAGCTAAGCTTGCAGGGCAGATAGAGCTTGGAAAGTGTCTGCTTCTCGGTAAAGGAGAAGCTCTTGGCGGAGGGCGCGAAAGAGCGTCTATTCTTGCCGATGCGTTTGAGGCGCTTCTTGCAGCCGTGTATCTTGATTCGGGAAGCAATAAAGAGAGGGCGGCAGAATTTCTTATGCCCCTTATTGAGCCTGAAATAAAGGGATACGTTTCTTCGGGAATGATGACCGACTATAAGACCGAGCTTCAGCAGATAGTACAGCAGGCGTGCGGAGAGAAGCTTGAATACGTCCTTGTTGGCGAAAGCGGCCCTGACCACGAAAAAATCTTCAAGGTTGAAGCAAGACTTAACAGCAACGTTATCGGTCACGGAAAAGGCAGAAGTAAAAGACAGGCGGAGCAGGACGCGGCGCGCGAAGCGCTTGGGTATTTCAGATAATGCGGCATATAAACATACCCGTATTCATACCGCATCTCGGTTGCCCAAATGACTGCGTTTTCTGCAACCAGAGAACGATATCTGGGCATTGTGATTATCAAAAAGAAAACGTTCGCACGGAGATTGAAAGTGCGCTTGAAACTGTTGAAGCTGATTCAAGAGTGCAGATAGCATTTTTCGGCGGAAGCTTTACGGGTATTGACAGAAATGAAATGATATATCTTTTGTCTGTGGCAAAAGAATATATCGACAAGGGTATGGTGGAGTCTGTAAGGCTTTCAACCAGACCCGACTATATTGATAAGGAGATACTCGGTATACTTAAGGGCTATGGAGTGAAAAGCATAGAGCTTGGCATACAGAGTATGTCTGACAGAGTGCTCCTGGCTTCCAAAAGAGGACATACTGCAAAAAAATCGCGTCTTGCCATGAAGCTTATAGCAGAAAGCGGATTTGAGCTTGTGGGGCAGATGATGATAGGCCTGCCGGAGTCGAGCGAGGAAGATGAGATCTTCACGGCAGAAGAAATATGCAAGAGCGGTGCCGCAGGAGCGAGAATTTACCCTACGGTCGTTTTTAATGATACAGAGCTTTGCAAAATGGCAAAAGAGGGCGTGTATACGCCGCTTACACTTGATGAGGCAGTTAAGCGAAGCAAGAGCGCAAAGAGTGTTTTTGTTAAAAACGGTGTCGAAGTTATAAGATTAGGGCTTCAGTCGAGCGAAAATCTGACGGGAAGCGATAATGTATACTCAGGAGATTATCACAGTGCGATAGGCGAAATGGTGGATTCTCTTTTGTATTACGATATTATAAAAAAACGTATTGAAGAAGAAAATCTTGCAGATAAGCTGCGAGGCAGAGATCTGATCATATATTCTGCCCCGGGCGAGGTTTCCAAGGTGTCGGGACATCAGAGAGAAAACAAGCGCAGACTACAAGATGAATATTATGTAAAAAATATCAAAGTTATTGAAAAAAATGATATTTTGAGATATAATATAATATTATCAGTATAAATAAAGAAAGGGGGGACAGCTATGCTGTTAAAATCGCTTGAACTAAACGGATTTAAATCGTTTCCGGATAAAACGGTCCTTACGTTTGATAAAGGCTCAACTATTGTAGTCGGTCCGAACGGAAGCGGTAAATCGAATATTTCTGACGCTATGAGATGGGTTCTTGGCGAAATATCCTCCCGTAATATACGCGGTACTAAGATGGAGGACGTTATCTTCGGCGGAAGTGACAAGCGCCGTCAGATGAGTTATGCAGAGGTTTCTGTAACCTTTGACAATACCGATGGCGAAAGCTCTGTTGACCTTCCCTACGATGAAGTAACGGTAACACGTAAATATTTCCGTTCCGGCGACAGCGAGTATTACATAAACCGCAAGCCGGTAAGACTTAAGGACATACATGAGCTGTTCATGAATACGGGTGTTGGCAGAACCGGTTACTCTATTATCGGTCAGGGTAAGATATCAGAGATAATATCCTTAAAGAGCGAGGAAAGACGCGGTATATTCGAGGAAGCGGCCGGAATAGCCAAGTACAAATATAAAAAGAACGAGGCGCAGAAAAAGCTTGACGGAGTCAGTGATAACCTCACACGTGTCAACGATATTTTAAGCGAGCTTTCATCTCGTGTCGGTCCTCTTGAAAAGGAGGCCGAAAAAGCTAAGAAGTATATTGAATACTTTGATATAAAAAAGCGTGCAGATATATCTTTATGGATATACGATATAGACAAGCTCAACGAAGAGATAAAAAAGGCCGGCGATGACTTTATAATCGCAAAGGAAGAGCTTGACGTTATAAATGCGACTATTTCTTCGCTTGAAGCGCAGAATGAGCGTGCAAGCCAGTCGGCAGGTCAGAATAAGCTTGAGTATGAGAAAATGACTCAGGAAATAGCCGATCATACCAAGCGCATGCATGAGCTTGACAGCTCGTCAATGATGGCGCAGAGTAATATTTCTCACAGAGAAAGCCTTAAAAAGATAAGAGAGGGCGAAATCGAAAAGCTAAATGAAAAGCTTGCTCTTATAAAAGACTCTATCGGTAAGGCTGTTTTTGCGGCAGACGAGCTTAATGGTAAGCTTGAAGAGAAAATAAAAGAGCAGGAAAGCATTAGTGCAGAGTCGGCACAGGCGGCAGAGCTTATCAAGGAAAAAGCAGAGCTTATAGACTCGCTCTTTGAAAAAATACGCGAAAATGAAAATCTTATAAACGAAAAGAAGCTTCGTCTTTCGGCTCTTGACAGCACAAGGCAGACAAGCAGCGAAAGACATCAGGATCTTTTGAAATCTGCAGATGCATACAGAGAATCCCTAGAAATCCTAATGGAAAGAATAGCAAAAGCAGATGAAAAAATTGATGCTTACGACAAAAAAGCCTCTGAAATAGAAAACAGACTTTCAACGGCTGATAATGCTCTTGAAGAGTATGCAAAAGAGCTTGACAGATTAGATTGTGAAAGCCGTGAAAACTATATAGAGCTTTCAACAAAAGAGCAGAGAGTCAGCGCCTTAAAGCGCATGGACGAGCTTCTCGAGGGGTATTCCCAGAGCGTTCGCTTCGTTATGGGCGAATATGAAAAGGCAAACATTGAGGGCGTAGGAGAAATATACGGTCCGCTTTCAAAGCTTATAAAAGTTGACCAAAGATATAGTCTTGCGATAGAAACGGCGCTTGGCGCAAACCTTCAGAATATCGTTGTTGATAATGAAGGCAGCGCCAAGGCGGCCATCAGGCATCTTAAGGCAAATAATGCAGGCCGCGCTACCTTCTATCCCGTTACTTCGATGAAGGAGAGAACTTCTCCCGTAAGCGCAAAGGAAGCGGATAAATACCGCGGATTTCTGGGCCTTGCCGATACAATCGTTGGCTACGATAAGAAATTCGAGCCTGTTATAAAAAATCTACTCGGCGCAACTCTTTTATTTGATAATATAGACAATGCAACCGCCATGGCAAAGGCATGCGGCTATAAGGTCAGAGTTGTAACACTTGACGGGCAGATAATCAACGCAGGCGGCTCGTTTACGGGCGGAAGCGCGAAGAGAGAAAGCGGAATACTTACGCGTACGACAGAGACCGAGCGTCTTGAAAAAGAGATCAAAAAGCTTCGTGAATCGGGCGAGAGTATAAAAGCGGAAATCGAAAGAATTTCCGGCCTTGCTGATAAGCTTAAGAGTGAAAGCTCGGGCGACAGAAATAATCTTGCTATTATTGATTCTCTCAGAAATGCCGAAAAGACTCAGCGCGAGGTGCTGAAAGCCCAGGCTGACAGCGATGAGCGTTTGCTTGCAGAGTGCGAAGTTGATATTTCCAAGCTCGGTGAGGACGACATATCAAACACAAGCGAGTATGAAAGCCTTATACTTGAGTGCAAGACTCTTGAAATTGAAAACGCTGAGATAAATAACAGAAGATTTGAACTTGACTCTGAAAAATACGAGCTTGAAGTTCAAAGCGAAAAACGAGCTGAAGAAGCGGCAAGGTTAAATATCGCTCTTGTTGAAATTAGCAAGGACATTGAAAGCGCAAATGAAAGACTTGATGAAAAAAAGTCTCAGCTCAGTGAAACGGAAGAAGCACTTTCTGCTGCGGAAATCGAAATAGAAAAACTTGAAGAGGATAACCGAAATGCACTTGGCAGCATTGAAAGCGACCGCAGCATTATAAAGGAGCTTGAAGAAAAAATAGTTTCTATTGAGGCAGAGCGTCAGAAGAATATCGAAGAGGGGCTCTCTCTTGAAAAGAGACGTAATGATCTGAGCACAAAGCTTCGCGATAACAATGAGCGCAGAAACAACGTTTCCATTGAGCACACAAGGCTTGAAAACAGATGCACAAATCTTAATAACGAGCTTGATAAAAAGAGCGCCCGCTTGTGGGATGAGTATGAGCTGACGTACAGCAGTGCGCTTGAGTGCCCTTACGAGAAAGTAACCAAGGAAAACAGAAATCAGATAGCGGAGCTTCAGACAGAGTACAGAAACAAGCTTCGCGCGCTGGGTTCTGTTAACGTAAATGCGGTTGAAGAATATGCAAACGTTAAAGAGAGACACGATTTTCTCTCTGCACAGGTTGCCGACCTTGAAAAAAGTAAAGGCGAGCTTCTTGAGATAATCACCAAGCTTGAAGGCGAAATGTGCGAGGTGTTTGTCAAGGCGTTTGAGGATATCAGTCGTAATTTCCGCATAGTATTCAAGGAGCTCTTTGGCGGCGGCGAAGCAGAGCTGATACTGACAGATCCGGACAACGTGCTTACGAGCGGAATTGAAATAAGAGTTGCTCCTCCCGGAAAGATAATCAAGAGCCTTATGCTTCTTTCGGGCGGTGAGCAGTCGTTCGTGGCAATCGCTCTTATTTTCGCGATACTCAGGGTAAATCCCACACCCTTCTGTATTTTTGACGAGATAGAAGCGGCGCTTGACGAGGCAAACGTATTCAGATTTGCAGACTACATAAAGAGATACTCGGATAAGAACCAGTTTATCGTAATCACGCACCGCCGTCCCACTATGGAGATAGCGGACAAGCTTTACGGCGTAACTATGTATGAAAAGGGTATTTCAAAGATACTGACACTTGAGGTCGGTGAAATAGAACAAAAGGTTGGAATAAAATCATAATGGGCTTTTTTGATAAATTAAAAAGCGGTCTTTCAAAAACAAAAGAATCTGTTTTCGGGCAGGTAAACGAGCTTTTCAAGAGCTTTGTCAAAATTGACGAGGATCTTCTGGAGGAGCTTGAGGAACTTCTTATCATGGCTGACGTTGGAGTAGCTTCAACACAGGAGATAATAGCCAGGCTGAGAGATAAGATACGCGACGAAAGAATAAGCGACTCAGACGAGGCGCGTGCGGCGCTGCGTGCTATTTTAGAAGATATGATAGGCGAGTATCAGCCGCTTGATCTTTCGGCTAAGCCGTCGGTAATACTTGTTATCGGGGTTAACGGTGTTGGCAAAACAACGTCGATAGCAAAAATTGCAAATAATCTTAAAGCAGACGGTAAAAATGTGCTTTTAGCGGCGGCTGACACGTTCAGAGCTGCGGCGATAGACCAGCTCAGAATCTGGGCAGACAGAGTAGGCGTTGACCTTATCGCACACGAAGAGGGAAGCGACCCTGCGGCGGTAGTCTTCGATGCTGCAACAGCGGCTAAAAAGAGAGGCGCGGACGTTCTTATAATCGATACTGCAGGCAGACTTCACAATAAGAAGAATCTTATGGATGAGCTTGCAAAGATAAACAGAGTCGTTGACCGCGAACTTGAGGGAGTCAGCCGTGAAACGCTACTCGTTCTTGATGCTACCACAGGTCAGAATGCAGTAAATCAGGCTAAGGAATTTAAAAACGCGGCTAATATAACCGGCCTTGTTTTAACAAAGCTTGACGGTACTGCAAAGGGCGGAATAGTATTCTCGATAAAGAAAGAGCTTGATATACCGGTTAAGTTTATCGGAGTTGGAGAAAAGCTTGATGATATGCAGAGCTTTTCAAGTAAAGAATTTGTAGAGGCATTGTTTGAGTGATGAAAATTGTACTTGCTTCAAGAAATAAGCATAAAATAGTTGAAATGAACACGCTTTTGTCGGGCGTGTGCGAAGACCTTGAAGTGCTCTCACTTGACGATATCGGAGTTATAGGCGATATTGAGGAGGGAGGAGAGTCTTTTGAGGAAAACTCGAAAATAAAGGCTTCTGTTCCGGCAGGGCTCGGATATATCGGAATTGCCGATGATTCGGGACTTTCGGTGGATTCTCTTGGCGGTGAGCCGGGGGTATATTCCGCAAGATATGCAGGCGAGCCGTGTGACGACAAAAAGAACAACGATAAGCTTTTGTGCGAGCTTGAAAAGATTGGGGATAATCAGAGAAGCGCAAGCTTTGTGTCGGTTGTTACCATTCTTTTCCCGAAGGGAAGCGAGCTTCACTCATTTGACGAATCGGTCCTCGAATACGGAGTTCTTGCAACCGATGAAAAGAGCGGCGCAAGAGGCTTTTCGTGCAGAGGCGAGTGCCCGGGCAAAATACTGTATGAGGAAAGAGGTAGCGGCGGCTTCGGATACGATCCGCTTTTCTACTGCGAGCTTGATAAGACTTTTGCAGAGCTGACGCCTGATGAGAAGAACAGTATAAGCCACAGGGCGAAGGCTATGAGTGCATTCAGACACGATCTTGCCCGTATAATTAATAATAAGGAGTCATAATGACAAGTAAACAGAGAGCATATCTCCGTTCTATGGCCCATTCACTTGATACTATATTTCAGGTTGGTAAAGGCGGAGTTGGAGAAAATATGATAAAACAGGTATCAGACGCGCTTGAAGCGCGCGAGCTTATCAAGCTCAGGGTACTTGAAAACAGCGACTATACGGCCCGTGAAGCTGCTGAAGAAATAGCAGAAGCAACAGATTCCGAGGTAGTACAGGTTATCGGAACAAAGTTTGTTTTATATAAGGAGTCTAAGGACAAAAAGACAATAGTCCTGCCAAAGTAATTATGCGTATAGGTATTTACGGCGGAACATTTTCACCCGTACATAACGGACACGTTATTATGGCGAAAAATTTTATCAAACAGATGAAGCTTGATAAGCTTTTGATCATACCTACCTTTACTCCGCCGCATAAAAGCGAAGATAATGGCGTTTCTCCATGGAACAGATATGAAATGCTTAAACTTGCCTTTCGGGACTGTGACAAAACAGAAGTATCCGACATAGAGATAAAGCGCAGAAACGTAAGCTATACAATAGACACACTGAGAGCGCTTGAAAATGAAGGTGAGCTTTATCTTTTATGCGGAAGCGATATGTTTTTGACCCTTGAAACGTGGCGCGAGGCATCTGAAATACTAAAACTTGCAAAAATCGTGATCGGGCGCCGTGAAAGCTCTGATATAATTAAAGAAAAAATTGATAAGCAGAGGACTTTTCTCGAAAAAACTTTCGGCGCAGAGATATACGAGATATTTTTTGATGCGTTTGAGATATCATCAAGTGAGATTAGGAAGCTTATCTCTGAAAATAAGTCTGTAAGCGGACTTTTGCCTGAGTCGGTTGAAAGATATATAGCCGAAAACGGTCTTTATCTGGGAAAAGGGCTTGAAAACAAGCTTGATGAAATAAGAGAGCATATAAGAGAGTTTATAAGCCCGAAGAGACTTTCTCACACTCTTGGTGTTGAAAAGGAAATAGCCCGTCTTGGCGGGATATTTATGCCTGATCGGATATACAAGCTTCGCGTGGCGGCGCTTCTTCACGATATAACGAAGGAATACAGTACAAAAAAGCAGCTATTGCTTTGTCAGGCATACGGAATAGAAGTTGATAAGGATCTTGAGAGCTCACCTAAGCTTTTTCATGCGCAGACGGGAGCATATCAGGCAAGAGCGCTTTTCGGCGATGTTGTTGACGATGAAATTTTTAACGCTATACTTTGTCATACTACGGGTAAGAGTAATATGACGCTTTTTGATAAGCTTTTATATCTTGCCGACTATATTGAAGAGGGCAGAAGCTTTGAGGACTGTGTGTATTTAAGAAATTATTTTTACAGCGGTATCTCATCCGGTGCAACTGAAGAAGAGAAGTATATTCATCTTCAAAGGACACTATATTTAAGCTTTAATATGACAGTTGAAAGCCTCAAAAAAGATGGAGCATACATTTCGTCGGTAACAACGGATGCGATGAGAAGTATAAAAAAAGAACTTGAAGAAAAACTTGGCGGAAAAATAGTTATAGAGGATAATAATGTCAAAGAGTTATAATCAAAACGACAAAAAGACAATGATGCGCGGAAGACGCGTTTCAACGTGGAAAGTAGTGTTGTTTTCACTTCTTGTTTTGCTTGTTGTTTGCACGGCGAGCATTTATGTTTTCCTTGAAACGTACGTGCCGAATGTGGATGACGACCCGCATTTCGCAAGGCTTGATACAAGCGATGCCTTTTCGCTTGCAAGCAATACGTCGATGAGAAAATATAATATTGCAAGAGCGTTGAAAGATTTTGGCTCGGCAGTTACAAGCCAGCTTGAAAATGCCACGTTTGATCTTGTAAGAGTTGACGGAATATATAATTTTCTTGTGCTCGGTCATGATAAGGTTGCACTTAATACCGATGTTATCATGATCGTAAGCTTTGATACGAATGACGGAAGCATAAGCGTAATGCAGCTTCCCCGCGATACTTATATTGAACATGACGGATATGCGCATAAAATCAACAGTATGTTTGCATATCTTGTGGGCAGAGCGCGTCAAAGCGGCTCAAAAAACGTATATCACGATGCGCTTGCAAGTTATTGCGACCTGCTTGAAAATGCTTTGAGTATAGAGCTTGACAACTATGCTTTGATAAATCTTGATGCATTTGAAAATATAGTTGATATAATAGGCGGAGTTCCGATATACGTTCCCGACGACATGCACTATGATGACGAAGTGCAGGGACTGAGTATCCATATAAACAAAGGACAGCAGGTTCTGGACGGCGAGACGGCGGCAGGCTTTGTGCGCTTCAGAAGCGGATATATAAACGCCGATATCGGACGTCAGGATGCTCAAAAGCTCTTTATGACGGCTTTCCTTGATCAGGTTAAGAACACCATATCGGTTACTACTGTGACGAAGATAGTTGACCAGGTTATAAAAAATATAACCACAGACCTTAGTGCTCCCGATGCGGCATATTACGCAAAAAGTGCGCTTTCGGTGGATCTCGGAAACCTTAATATGATAACCCTTCCCGGAAAATCGATCTACTCGGGCGGAGTTTCGTATTACGTTATTTACAGAGAAAGCGCTATTGACATTATAAACGGTTATTTTAACGTTTATAACCGCGATATAAGCGATGAAATGTTCGACCGCGATCTGTTGTTTACAGATCTGAGATCAAACAGTATAAATTCAATATATTATTCTGAAAATACTGATTATAAGGTAAACAACGGAGAAAGCGTAAATGAGGGCGGAATTTATATTCCGAGGCTTCCCGACATGCCTGTAACAGAAACCACAGATGAAGCAGAAACGTCGTCATACTCAGAAGAAACCGACGAGGTGTCAGACGAAACCGATAGCGAGTATGAGGTTGAATCTGATACGGAGTTTGCTGACGAAACAGACACGTCTGAACAGTCTGATGAACTTGACACAGAATACGAGATGGATGCAGAGGACACAGAGTCAACAGACGATACAGATCCGGCAGTATCCGATGATGAAGAAACAGAAGAAACAGAATAAGAAAGAGAAAAGATATGGATAACATGAACAACAACGAAGTAAAATACCCCGATCTTTCAAAGGCAAGCTCAAGAGAGATAGCTGAAGAAATGGTGCGCATACTCGATATGCGTAAGGCGCGCGACATCAAGCTTCTTAAAGTTGATGAACAGACGATCATTGCTGAATATTTTGTAATATGCAGCGGCACGTCAAGCACACATATAAAGAGCCTTGCGGGCGAGCTTGAGTTTAAAATGTCGATGTCGGCACAGCCGCCCGTTGGTATGGACGGATATACCGAGGGCAAATGGATAGTGCTCGATTTCGGCTCGGTTATGGTGCACGTTTTCGGTAATGAGAGCCGCGAATTCTATAAGCTTGAAAAATTCTGGGAAGACGCAGAAGAAATAGATATTTCCACACTTTTGACAGAGTAAGATATTACAGACATACAGAAAGGTTAGAAAACAATGAAGTACGATTTCAAGGCCATTGAACAAAAATGGCAGGACAGATGGGAAAGTGAAAGCGCTTTTGTTGCAGAGGACCAAAGCTCTAAGCCGAAATTCTACGGACTCGTTGAGTTTCCGTATCCGAGCGGAGCAGGCATGCACGTTGGTCATATCAAGGCGTATTCGGGACTTGAGGTAATCTCAAGAAAAAGACGTATGCAGGGCTATAACGTTCTTTTCCCTCTTGGATTTGACGCATACGGTCTTCCTACCGAAAACTATGCTATAAAAACAGGAATACATCCGCGTAAGGTTACTGACGACAATATAGAGAAGTTTACCTCTCAGCTTAAGCGCGTTGGTTTTTCGTTTGACTGGACAAGAACCATAGACACCACCGAGGAGGGCTACTATAAGTGGACTCAGTGGATATTCAGAAAGATGTTCGATCACGGTCTTGTTTTCCGTGATAATGCGCTTGTAAACTATTGCCCGAGCTGTAAGGTCGTGCTTTCAAACGAGGATTCTCAGGGCGGCAAGTGCGATATATGCCACAGCGATATAATTCAGAAGGCTAAGTCCGTATGGTATCTGAGAATAACTGAGTATGCTGATAAGCTTCTTGACGGACTTGAAGAGGTAGACTACCTTCCCAACATTAAGTTCCAGCA
>SVSR01000019.1 GCA_015064205.1 Oscillospiraceae bacterium | reverse complement strand
TCACCACTCTTATGACGTTTGAATGTCTTAAAGAGGGTGTTCCCACAACCGAAAAGCAGGTAAAAACTCCGCTTGAGGTTTGCACACAGAGAGTTATAAAGGATAACGCGATCGTTATCGTTCCGATCCTCAGAGCAGGCCTTGGAATGGTAAACGGTATTCACGTGCTTTTTCCATCTGCAAGAGTTGGTCACATCGGTCTTTACCGTGATGAAGAAACACTTCAGCCTCAGGAATATTACTGTAAGCTGCCCGACGGCATCGAAGACAAGCTCGTGCTTGTTGTCGACCCTATGCTCGCAACGGGCGGAAGTGCATGCGATGCTATTGACAGACTAAAAATGCGCGGCTGCAAGAACATAAAGTTCATGGCAGTTATAGGAGCGCCCGAGGGTGTCAGCCGTGTTGCACAAAAGCATCCCGACGTACATATTTTCGTTTCGACTCTAGACAGATGTCTTAATGAAAACGGATACATACTCCCGGGACTTGGAGATGCAGGCGACCGTCTTTTCGGAACAAAGTAAATTTTATAAAAAATGGCACCGACACAAGCAGAAAGCTTATGTCGGTGCTCTTTTTATTCGGGTTTTACTGAATTTTTGTATTGGCTGGGCGACATTCCGGTAGACTTTTTAAAAACTCTTGAAAAGTACAGAGGATTAGAAAAACAAAGCATATCAGATATCTGATTGAAATTACAGCTTTGTTCACGGATAAGAAGCTTGGCTTCGCGAATCTTTAGCTTCGTCATATATTCATGTATCGTCACACCGTATTCACTGAGAAACACCTTGGACAAATATGCCTTTGAATAGTGCATATCCCTGCAGAATTCTTCAACGCTGAAATCACGGTAGACCATCATTTTAAGCGCCGCTTTCATTTTGCCTGCAAGCTTTTCGCCGGCTGTAGTTTCCTCAGGCAGTACGTTATCTCTGATATTATACTGCTCTCTTACAAGCAGGATAAGAAGCTGTTCGAGATATGTCCTTATCATTTGCTGGCCGCCTATAAGCTCGCCCGGCGCGCGGTTAAGATGTCTTTCGTACGGGGCATTGTTTGGCAGGTCGTATACTTTTATAGCTTCGCTTATAATACTTTGTATAAAGCGTCTGAGCTTGTCTGACAGCACGTGCTTTTTGTCACGCAGAATATGAAGGTGGGGCGAGGTGCACGTAAAGCATAATACAAAAAAGCCGACTTTACAAACACCGTCAGTTTTATGCATATGGTATTCGTTTGGCTTATGTAGGATACACTCTCCTTTAGAGAGAGTCAGATTGCTTTTGTCCGTTTCAACCGTCAATTCTCCCTCGTCAACGTACACAAGCTCCCAGAAATTATGCTTTTCTCCTGCGTATTCAAACTTCTCTGTCATTTCATTGTAGCTCATTATGATTATCTTGCGAATATCGATTATATTCGTAAGGTCGTGCGCAATATAATCGTATCCGAGTTCTTTTCTGCTCATTTAACCACCGTACTTGTATACAAATTTGAATGTTTATAATATAAAAATGTATTTCTTCGTTGTATATTATATCGTATAATTTAATTAAAGTCAATAATTTTATAATGGAGAGTGACAAAATGAATGTACTTGCAATATGTGCACATCCTGATGATATGGAAGTAGGATGCGCCGGCACATTACTCAAATGCGTAGCAAGAGGCGACAAGGTTACTGTCTGCCACGTTGCAAACGGAAATCTCGGGCACAAGATAATTGAGCCTGACGAGCTTCGCGATATGCGCAGAAAAGAGGCGCTGAATTCGGGTGCTATCGGAGGTATAGAGGTTTTAACCTGCGATATCGGTGACGTTATGGTATACGAAGGCTCCAAGGAGCAGAGAGACAAGGTTGTGGATATTATCAGAAAGGTAAAGCCTGATTTTATTATCACACATTCTCCAACAGACTATATGCCCGACCACGTTGCTGTAAGTAGACTCGTTTTTGATGCAAGCTTTGCCGCAAGTGTTCTTCACTATAAAACAGAGGTTGACGGCGAGGCAGACGTTACCCCCATTTACTACGTTGACAATCTTGCCGGACTCAACTTTACTCCCACAGAATATGTTGACATCAGCGATTTTATGGATAAAAAGATCGAAATGCTTGAATGTCACGTAAGTCAGATGAAATGGATGCGCGACCACGACAATATAGATTTTGCAGAGTTTGTAACCACCTGCTCACGTTACCGCGGTATCCAGAGCGGTGTTAAATATGCAGAAGCGTTTACACAGTGCTTAGCATGGCCTAAAGTCAGAGCCGCTCGTTTATTGCCGTAACTCATTAACAAAAATATATTTTGGAGGACATACAAATGAATTTTTTAACTACCGTTAAGGGCTCAATGCTCGAAGGCTTCTATCCCGAAGGATGGGATATGGAAAAAATAGACGCCTGCTGCGAAAATGGCACTGCAAGAGAGGATTTCTGGCACAAGGATTTTAATATCGTTGAGTGTCCCAGCCTCTCCGATTTTGACACTTATATGGGTCACGAGATCGCTATGCAGATCCGTCTTGCCAAGGAAGAAGGCAAAAAGCTTGCGATGATTCTTCCCGTTGGCCCTATGGGCATGTATAAGTGGGCGGTATACTTCCTGTCGCAGTGGAAGTGCGACTGCAAGCACGTATACACCTTCAATATGGACGAGTGGTCTGACGCAGAGGGTAACACACTTTCTTCAGACAACCCCGCATCGTTTGAATACAGCATGAAGGAAGCTTTCTTTGACAAACTCGGTGAGCTTACCGTACCTGCATCTCAGCGCAACTTTGCAACTAAAGACAATCTTCCTACATACCCTGAAAAAATTGCTACTCTCAAGGCAGAGGGCGCAAAGCTAGTACTTGTATTCGGTATCGGCAGAATGTGCCATATCGCATTCTGGGAGCCGCATTTCGGCGCTGAATTTGCAAGTGATGAAGAATGGAAGTGTCAGAATTACCGTATAGGCGCGAAGCTCCATCCGCTTACAATAGAGCAGAATGCATTAACAAGCTTCAAGAGCCGTACAACTCTCGTTCCCTGCCGTGCAAACACGATTGGCCCCGGTCTTTTCCTTCAGGCTGACTACATTATCGGCGGTGCAGACGGTGTTCTCGGCAGAGGTATGGGCTGGCAGGGTATGAGCTTCTTAACTACGCTTCACTATGGACCCAGCAGACATATCACTTCAACGTATATACCTACTCTCCCCGGTAAGCTCTTCTATCTCAAGGAGCTTGCAGGTCCGCTCGTTGCAGAGTGCAACTAAAATGTATAAATATATTTTAATACACTATTGACAAACAGTGTTAATTCTGCTAAAATGCGAAGTGTAATATAATTACCCTGAGCAAAGTAGCATAGCTGTCTTTATTTGTCCCTGTATTCTTTGCTTGGAGAATACAGGGATTTTAATTTATGTCTGTTGACACGGTATGACTACTGTGTGAAAATAAAATGCCAAAAGGAGCTTAACACTATGGTTTACAAGATAAAACCAGTTCTCAATTTAAGCGAAAAGGAAAACGAAACACTCTTTTTTGCAGCAAAGGAATTACAAAAATATCTCAGTCGCGTAATAAGCGATGAAATCATCGTTATAGGGGCAGACTCTGTCTGTGCGTGTGACGGAGTTATAAACATTGGTGTCGGCCTCTCGGATAATCTCCCCGAAGTGCCTGATGCAAAGCTTGACGATGCAATTTATATTGACATAGAAAACCTTACGGGTACTATTTCCGGCACAAACCCCCGTTCAGTACTTATAGCTGTTTACCGCTATCTCAAGGAAAAGGGCTTTAAGTTTATCCGCCCGGGTGTAAAGGGTGAGATAATCCCCGAGAGCATTTCGCTTGATAAGGTATACGTATGCGAAGCGGCGGACCACAGACACAGACAGCTTTGTATTGAAGGCGGCGTTTACCAGGAACAGCTTTTAGACCTTATAGACTGGCTTCCCAAGATAGCAATAAACGAATATCTCATACAGTTCAAGCAGCCGTCAGGATTTTTCCACAGATGGTACGGCTACAAAAACCCGTACAGACCTTCAGAAAAGCTTACAGATGAAGAAGTAGGCTCTATCATGTCCGAGATTGAAAGAGAGATGTACAAGCGCGGAATAATACATCAGGCAGTAGGTCACGGCTGGAACACCGAAGCGTTCGGCATACCTATGAACTCCTTTGGCTTGTCCCCGGTTGAGCCGACAGCAGAGCAGACAGAGAAAATCGCTATGGTAAAGGGAGAAAGAAAACTGTACCTCGGCAGACCGATGTTTACAAATGCCTGCTATTCCAGAGAAGACATAAGAGAGTTTATGATAAACAGAGCCGTACAGTATTGCGAAGAGCACCCGAATATAGACTATCTTGCCTTCTGGCCCGCTGATTGCCGCAGCAACAACTGCGAGTGCGAAAACTGTAAGGACACCCGACCTTCAGATTACTTCACAATAATGCTCAATGAGATCGATAAAAGGCTTACGGAAAAGAACATCGATATAAAACTCGATTTCGCTGTTTATAACGATACCTTCTGGAAGCCTATCAAGAATAAGCTTATCAATCAGGACAGATTCCTTCTCGACTTTGCTCCGGTTGAAAAATCATACTCAACTGCCTTTGATCCGAATGAAGTCGGAAAAGTGGCTCCCTATATAAGAAACAACTCTGAGTTCCCCCACACGGGAGCTGATGCCATTGCATATCTTAAAGATTGGCAGAAGGATTATACCGGCGACAGCTATATTTGCGACTATCACCTCATGTGGGATCACTACTATGATTTCACACAGTACAACAGCATAAAAACCCTCATGGGCGACATAAAAGCCCTTAAAGATATGGGACTTAACGGTATGAAAGAATTCCATCCTCAGAGAGTGTTCACACCCACATCTTTAGGTTTAAACGCATTCGCAGAAACACTGTGGAACAGAGACACCGACTTTGATACCCTCTGCAAATACGTTTACGAGGCCGAGTTCGGCGAAAATTGGGAAAAGGTAAAGACATATCTCTCAACTCTTTCCGATTTGTGCGCAGTTAAGGCAATAAGAAACGAAGAAAAGCTTACGCAGTCTCACAGAGATAATCTTGAAAAGTCAAAAGAAGTTCTTAAAGCTTTCCTCCCCACCATTGAAGAAGGCATAAAAACAGAGCTTTCTGAAAACTGGCAGAAGCTTAAATTCCACAATGAGCTTTATGCTATGATGATAGACTATATGCTTGCATACGGCACGGGAAAAGAAGTAGATATAAGAGAAAAAACCATCGACTATGTTAACAAAAATGAGTACCGCTTCAGAGAAGTATTTGACGGAGCTCATTTCGTTGACATCTTCCAGTATGCGTTTACAGAAAGGCTCGAGATTGCCCTCAAGCAGGACGAAATCGACTTCCAGAGTCTTCCTACAGACAAATAAAAGTATTTCGTTGTTATTTTTACATATAAAACTGCCCGTACACACAAATGTACGGGCGGCTTTATTTTTATCAGAAATTTTATTTTAATCTTTACAATTGAGTTAATTTGTGTTAGAATATTTATAATTGGTTTTTATGGTGAAAGGAACAAAAAATGGCACAGATACTTGAAACCATTATGATAGTCAGTTTTGGAGCCTCCTGGCCGCTTAACGTTATCAAATCGTACAAAGCAAGAACCACCAAAGGAAAAAGCCTTGCATTCTTATGTCTTGTTTTGTTCGGCTACATAGCAGGAATTACCGGTAAACTTATCAATGAAGACTATATGGCCAACTTTTCTTCAAACTGGTACGTTCTTTTCTTTTACGTGCTCAACTTTATTATGGTAAGTGCCGACTTCGTTTTATATTTCAGAAATTTAAAGCTTGATAAAGAGGCTATGCGATAAGCGTACGTGCCGGCTTTGTTTTACACAAGCTCTCAAACTTAAATACTTTTTTGTGCCGCAACTATGGTGGCAGAATGGAGAATATTATGCAGATTTATGAAGAACTCGTTGCCAGAGGCCTTATCGCTCAGGTAACAGACGAAAGCGAAATACGCGAGCTTATCAACTCGGGTAAGGCTAAATTCTATATTGGCTTTGACCCGACTGCCGACTCTCTTCACGTTGGTCATTTTATGGCGCTTTGCCTTATGAAGCGTCTTCAGATGGCAGGAAACAAGCCTGTCGTACTACTCGGCGGCGGTACAGGCTATATCGGAGACCCGTCGGGACGTACTGACATGCGATCGATGCTCTCTCCCGAAACTATTGAGCACAACTGTGAATGCTTCAAGCGTCAAATGGAACGCTTTATCGACTTCGGTGAGGGCGGTGCTATCGCTGTAAACAATGCAGACTGGCTTTTAAAGCTTAACTACGTTGACCTTTTACGCGAGGTCGGAGCGTGCTTCTCTGTTAACAACATGCTCAGAGCCGAGTGCTACAAGCAGCGTATGGAAAAGGGACTTTCCTTCCTTGAATTCAACTATATGATAATGCAGTCATACGACTTCTATCACCTCTACAAGGAATACGACTGCAATATGCAGTTCGGCGGTGACGACCAGTGGTCAAACATGCTCGGCGGTACTGAGCTTATCCGCAAAAAGCTCGGCAAAGATGCCTACGCTATGACTATAACTCTGCTTCTCAACTCTGAGGGCAAGAAAATGGGTAAAACTGCAAACGGCGCTGTTTGGCTTGACCCGAACAAGACCTCTCCGTTTGAGTTCTATCAGTATTGGAGAAACGTTGGCGACTCAGACGTACTCAAGTGTATCCGTATGCTCACGTTCATTCCGCTTGAAGAGATCGACAAGATGGATGCATGGGAAGGCGCTCAGCTCAATGAAGCTAAGGATATCCTCGCATATGAGCTTACAGCTCTTGTTCACGGCAAGGAAGAAGCTGAAAAGGCAAGAACAGCATCAAAGGCACTCTTTGGCGGCGGAAGCGACGATTCCAACATGCCTACAGTTGAAATCAGCGCTGACATTCTGAACGATGGCGCTATCGGCATTATGGATCTTCTCGTTGCAGCAGCAGTTGTACCTTCAAAGAGCGAAGCGCGCAGACTTATAACACAGGGCGGTCTGTTTATTGATGACGGCAAAATAGATGACATAGGTCACATAATAAGCCTTGAACAGCTGACATCGGGCATCAAGGTACGCCGCGGCAAAAAGAACTTCTACAAAATTCTTATAGGCTAAAAAATACAGGCTGTGAGTCCTTTTGGGATTTACAGCCTGTCCGTTTTCACTTTTTGTTTGATTCGATATACTTTTTTATTGCATCAAACGATTTATCGCTTATATCGTGTTCTATCTTGCATGCGTCTTCAGTTGCCGTTTCCGTGTCGACTCCGAGACTTACAAGAAACTGCGTTACGATCGTATGCCTTTCATACATTTTCTGAGCTACGTCGCGGCCTGCATCTGTCAGGGTTATATGTCCGTCGTGATCGACGTTTATATAGTCGCCTGCTTTCAAAAGACCTACCGCACGGCTTACGCTCGGTTTGGAGTAGCCCATATACTCGCCGATATCAATGGCGCGCACAGCAGAATTGTGTTTAGAGAGCACGTATATCGTTTCAAGATACATTTCGCCCGATTCCTGCAAAATATGACACTCCCTTCTTATTTTTTCTGTTTCTATAATCATAACATAGATTCACCAAAAATTCAAGACCATATTGTACTATTTGCACTATTTTTTTAATCTTTGGCAAATTCTGTTCGGTATATTATATAATATCGTCCTTGACATTGACGGTAATATGTGTTATCATATAATTTGGAGTATAATGTTTTTACTATATATTATATTAGTTATTATAATTGCGAGGAGTAACTGATAACATGGAAAAACGTATAGTGCTGTCCACTCCAACAATGCATACAGAGGAAATCGGATATATCAACGAAGCCTTTGAAAGAAACTGGATCGCGCCTCTCGGCTTTAACTGCGACGGTTTTGAGAATGAAATGAATGAGTATTTAAACGCGACGGTAAGCGCGTTTTCTTTCCATACCCTTGCGCTTTGCTCGGGTACTGCGGCTCTTCATCTCGCCGTTAAGCTTGCCGGTGTCAAGAGGGGCGATATCGTTTTATGCTCTGATATGACCTTCGCCGCTACCGTAAACCCGATCGTATACGAGGGCGGCATACCTGTTTTTATAGACTCTGAGACTGATAGTTGGAACATGGACCCCACGGCGCTCGAAGCCGCTTTTAAAAAATACCCCGAAGCGAAAGTCGTTATGCTAGCGCATCTTTACGGAACACCTGCAAAGCTTGACGAGATAGTTGAAGTATGCAAAAAACATAACGCCGTACTTATAGAGGACGCGGCAGAGGCCCTTTCGGCAACATATAAGGGCAAAAGATGCGGTACGTTCGGGAAATACGGTGCCATAAGCTTTAACGGTAACAAGATCATAACAACGTCAGGCGGCGGTATGCTTATATGCGATAATACAAGCGACCGTGACCGTGCTTTTTATTTTGCAACGCAGGCAAGACAGCCTGCTCCCTGGTATCAGCATGAGGATATCGGATATAACTACCGCATGTCAAACGTGGTGGCCGGTATCGGCCGCGGTCAGCTTTTACACTTAGAAGAACACCGCGGGAGAAAAACAAAGATCTATGAACGCTATCAAAAGTCGTTTGCCGATCTGCCGCTTATAATGAATCCTTATCCCGAGTGCACCGTGCCCAACTTCTGGCTCTCCTGCATACTTATAAACGAGGACTCAGGGATTGACCCCATGTACATAATGGAAAAACTAAGCAAAAGCAACGTTGAAGCCCGCCCTATATGGAAGCCGATGCATATGCAGCCCGTATTTGCCGAAAACGATTTTGTCAAGGCTTGCGAAAATGCGGTTAATGAAGGCATTTTTGCACGCGGACTGTGTTTGCCCAGCGATATCAAAATGACAGAGGAAGAGCAGGATTACGTTATAGATATAGTCAGATCCTGTTTTGAAAAATAACAACGGAGGATTATATCGTGAGAAATAAACATATTCCGTATGGTCCGTATGAACGGTTATTCAAAAGAGCCTTTGATATAGTTTGCGCACTTGCGGCAATAATAGTTTTTTCGTGGCTTTACATAATTATTGCTATACTTGTTAAGGTCAATCTCGGAAGTCCGATAATTTTCAAGCAGGAGCGTCCCGGAAAGGACGGAAAAGTATTTAATCTGTATAAATTCCGCAGTATGACAGATGAAAGAGATGAAAACGGCAAATTGTTGCCAAATGAAATACGTCTTACTAAATTTGGAAAAATACTGCGTTCAACAAGTCTTGACGAATTGCCCGAAGCATTCAATATACTGCGCGGAGATATGAGCATTGTCGGTCCGAGACCTCTGCTTGTAGGCTATCTTCCTTATTACACTGAAGAAGAACTTGCGCGTCACGACGTAAGGCCAGGTCTTACAGGTCTTGCTCAGGTAAACGGCAGAAACGCAATAGACTGGGACGAAAAGCTTGCATATGATATAGAATACGTATCAAGAATTACGTTTGCAGGCGATATAAAAATAATAATATCAACAGTAATCAAAGCAATAAAGCGTTCCGGCATACAGTTTTCAGATTCAAAAGACAGACGCGGTTTTATTGATCAACGCAAAGACAGAATGAAGCTTGATTCCGCTAAAACCGGCTCTGAAAAACACCGGGTCAATTAAACACAGAGTCAATGCAGCTGCTTTGACAGCACGCCAAAAATATCTGCTTAAACAGCAGTCTATATTGTAGGGGGAAATATGAAAGCGCTTGTATTATGCGGAGCTTTACCGCAAATTCATCTTATAAAAGACCTCAAAAGCCGAGGAATCACTACCGTTCTTGCCGATATGAATGAACAGGCCGCTGCAAGAAAGTATGCCGATAAATTCTATCCGGTTTCCGCGCTTGACGTTGAAGGTATACGCAGGATAGCAATAGAAGAAAAAGTAGATTTTATTATCACGGTTTGCGCCGACCAGGCACTCCAGGTTGTTGCGCAGGTTTCAGAAATGCTTGGGCTTCCGTGTTATATTGATTTTGCAACAGCCGAAAACGTATCCAAAAAATCTTATATGAAAAAGATATTCGTTGAAAACGGCATTCCAACCTCAAGCTACGTTATCATGGACAGCTTTGATATTAAAAAGGTTTCCCATCTCAGATTCCCGCTGATTGTCAAGCCTGTTGATTCATACAGCTCCAACGGTGTTCTGAAGGTTACAAACACCGCTGAACTGAAAGATGCTTTTGAAAACGCCAGACAAATAAGCCGCACCCAAGGAGTTATAGTTGAAGAGTTTGTTGAGGGAAACGAGCTTACAGTAGACGTTTATGTTGAAGAAGGAAAAGCTCACGTTCTTTGCATTTCCGATCTCAACAAAATAGGAGAGGACGGAAAATTTATAATACACAGAGCTTTCTGCCCTGCAGACATCACAAATGATATAGCTTTAAAGGTTGAACAGGCTGCGCAAAAAATAGCAGGAGCTTTCGGGCTTAAAAATTCACCTATGCTGATACAGCTTATCAACACAGGTAAAGATATCTCGATCATTGAGTTTTGCGCAAGAACGGGCGGCAGCATAAAATTCTCTACAATAGAACGTGTTACAGGATTTGACGTAATTAAAGCTGTTGTTGACGTAACGCTTGGAAAAACAGCTCACGTTGAAGTAAACAAAGACCGTAATTTGTACCTAAGCAATCAGTTCTTGTACTGTAATCCCGGAGTGCTTGACAGTATCACAGGGCTTGAAGAACTGCTTGCCGACAAGATCATTACAAGATACGAGCAGTTCAAGCCAAAGGGAAGCGTTATAGCTGAAATAAAAAGCAGCGCAAGCAGGGTAGGATATTTCACGGTTGAAGGTTCAGGATACGAAGAATTAAAGGAAAAACTCAGGCTGGTATCAAGCAGGATCAAGGTGCTCGACGCTAACGGCAACGATATTTTAAGACATGATATTATTTCTAATTGCTGAAGGAATAAAAAAATGAACGTTCTGTTTATATCGATAAGCTCACTGTCCCATTTGAGTCAACATTCTATATCGCTCGATCTTCTTCGTGAATTCAAGAAAAACGGACATAACATCTATGCAGTTTGTTCTGTTGAAAGAAAGCAGAATACCGATACATACGTTTCAGAAGAAGCCGGTTGCAAGGTCCTCAGGGTGAAAACGGGTAATAATAAACAAGCCAATATTATTGAAAAAGGCATCACTAACCTATTGTTGCCTTATATGTACATATCAGCAATTAAAAAGTATTTCCCGAAGGTAAAATTCGATCTTGTGCTTTATCCCACTCCGCCGGTCACACACGTTAATACTGTCAGCTTTATAAAACGGCGCGATAATGCCAAGGCATACTTGCTTTTAAAAGATATTTTCCCTCAAAATGCAGTTGATATCGGTATGATGAGCAAAACGGGAATAAAGGGGCTAATTTACAAGTATTTTCGTCACAAAGAGAAAAAGCTCTACGAAATGTCTGACTATATAGGCTGTATGTCGCAGGCAAACTGCGATTATCTGCTAGAGCACAACCCCAGGATCCAAGCTGATAAAGTTGAAATATGCCCTAATAGTATCGAAATTCAGGACATGACTGTCACAGACGAAGAACGCGATGCTATCAGAAACAAATACGAAATTCCGCTGGATAAAAAGGTTTTTGTGTACGGCGGAAATCTCGGACGTCCGCAGGGCATACCGTTCATTATAGATTGCCTTAAAAAGCTCGAAACAAATACTGATGCTTATTTTCTGGTGGTTGGCGACGGTACAGAATTCAAGAAGCTTGAAGCCTACTTTGAAAATGCCAAGCCTATGAACATGAAACTTATGAAACGAATCCCAAAAGAAGACTACGATAAGATGATCGCAGCCTGCGACTGGGGGCTTATATTCCTTGATCACCGTTTCACTATACCAAATTTCCCCTCAAGGCTTCTCTCATATATGCAGGCAGGCCTGCCCGTAATATCGGCAACAGATCCAAGCACAGATGTTGGAAAGACGATAGAGGAAAACGGATTTGGATTCATGTGCGAAAGCAACGATGCTGATGCCTTTGTGAGCTGTATAGAAAAAGCTCTTATGGCAGACACAAGCGAAATGAAACGAAAAGGGTTTGAATTTTTAAACCAAAACTATACAGTCGAAAGAGCCTATAATACCATTATAAAAAGGATAACAGAATGAAGGTATTACAGATAAATTCGGTTTGCGGAATACGAAGCACCGGAAGAATATGCACAGATATTGCAGACTCTCTGAGCTCCCTCGGGCATGAATGTAAGATCGCTTACGGCAGAGAAACTGTTCCCGATAAATACAGGAGCATTGCTCATAGAATATCAAGCGGCACAGACGTCAGGCTTCATGCTCTTTGCTCAAGGATCTTTGATAATTCCGGTTTTGCAAGCAGAAAAGCAACAGAAAAGTTTATCAAATGGGTAAAAGATTACGATCCTGATATTATTCACTTGCATAATCTGCACGGATATTACATAAATATCGAAGTTTTATTTGAGTATCTTTCAAGTGCAAATAAGCCTGTGATATGGACTTTTCACGATTGTTGGGCTTTCACCGGTCACTGCGCGCATTTTGACTTGATCGGGTGTTCAAAATGGAAAGACGGCTGCGAGTGCTGTGTGCAGAAAAAGTCGTATCCCACCAGCCTTATTTTCGACCGCAGCTTACAAAACTACAAACTAAAGAAAACTCTGTTTAATTCAGTTAATAATCTCACTATTGTCTCGCCGTCCGACTGGCTTGCCGGACTTGTGAAAGATTCTTTTTTAAAGGACAAGCCGGTTGCTGTTATAAACAACGGCATTGACACGGACATATTTAAGCCAACAGAGAGTGATTTCAGAAAAAAGCATGACCTGTCAGATAAAAAGATTGTACTCGGTGTGGCAAGCGCATGGGGGCGAACAAAGGGTCTTTACGATTTTATAAAGCTATCCGAAATGCTTGACGACAGCTTTAAGATCGTTCTCGTCGGTCTGACAGAGAAGCAAAAGGAAAGCTTACCGCCCAAAATCCTCGGCATTACAAGAACAAACAACACTACTGAACTTGCCAAAATATATACTGCGGCAGATATTTTTGTGAATCCTACATATCAGGATACCTTTCCCACGGTAAATCTTGAAGCCATTTCGTGTCGTACACAAGTCATAGGATATGATACAGGTGGAAGCGGAGATTTTATAAAAGCATTAAAAATGAAGACCGTTAAAAGAGGGGATATATCTGCTCTATGCGATGCAATAAAGTCAGCTACAACAAAAGACTCTTCTGTAAATTATAAAAATATCGCAATTCAATATGACAAAAATCTGATGTATACAAAATACATTGAATTATACGAAAGTTGTTTAAAGTAAATCCGCATAACCGACTTTGATGTCAGAAAAATATTAATTCGTCCGGGGTCAAGCAAATGCAAAATAACAAGCAAGCAATGCTTTTATCAATAAATCAAAAATCTAATCAGATTCTTTACTCATTCACTCTTGCATATTTAGTATCGTTTCAGGCTTTTTTAAACTGCTTTAATGCGATACTGAACTTTTTAGGGTTCAGAACCACACTCGATACAGTTGTTATATATGCAGTTTTATGGGTTTCGGTATTATTCTCGATTTTTAAAATAATATCGACCGAAAAAGCAAAAAAAGATGTCTTTCTGATAACGGCATTATTCATACTGGCGTACATATCAACGATGGTAATTTTTCCGGATAATGCAAGATATATGTTTACCCGCCTTATAGACTATTCCGCCAATCCTATATATGTAATCTTCGTATATTCTTTTTCGGGATTTATTATCGTAAGATATCTTCATAATTATGAACTCTTTAAAAATATGCTTCGCGTGTTTTCATATATCGTTGTTATAATTTCTGTTTTTGTGTACTTTTTTGCAAGAGATTCATTTGCCGGGCAATATATGACCTTGTCATACAATATGCTTCTGCAGATCATTTTTTTAACATTAAACAAGCCTAAGAAATACTTATGGCTTCATTACTTCACGCTTATATTTGGCATATTTATAATTATATTCGGAAGTGCGCGCGGTGCTCTGTTAGGGTATTTGATAGGTATAATTTCCCCCTTTGTTGTTAGCACCACTTATAATACTAAATCCATATTAAAATTTATATTGATTATAACTGCTTCTGCATTAATAATCATGTTTTATAACGAATTTCTATATTATTGTCAGCGTTTTTTATATATGATAGGAGTTGAAAGCCGAACTTTTTCCTATTTAATAACACCAACAGACGATTTTTCTTCCGGAAGATTGTCAATATACTCCACACTCGCTGAAAATTTCAACTTGTTTGGGCACGGATTTTTCGGAGATGCGGTAATTCTATCCGGTGGATATACACATAATTTGTTTATTGAATGGCTTGTTGACTTCGGTCTTAGCGGCGGCTCTATTCTCATTATTCTTTTTTTGATACTGTTGTTTAATTCATTAAGATCAAAAAACAAACATATTCAAAAACACATTTTACTATTTATTCCTAACGGACTTGTCGCACTTATGCTTAGCGGAAGTTATCTGCACTTTTCACCTGCATTTTACATTCTATCAGGACTACTGATCAGTGACATCACTCTTAAAGCCCCATCATCAAATGCAAACAACAAATACTTGCTAAAAAGGAGCACATCCATTAAATGAAAGTGTTGCAAATAAACGTATTGTTTAACAGGGGCAGTACCGGGAAAATTGTTTTTGGTATACACGAGCTGTGCCTAAAATACAAAATAGTTTCAAAAGCGGCACACCGTTATGATACAGAAAATGAAAAATCAGATGATGTTTTAAATGTAACATCCTGGTTTGACTGCCATGTGCACAACAGGCTTGCCCGTATTTTAATGCTACAGGGATGCTTCTCCACAATAAATACATATTTGTTTCTGAAAAAAGTCAAGAAATTCAACCCTGATATTATTCATCTTCACAACATTCATTCAAACTACATTAATCTTCGTCTTCTTTTCAACTTTATAAAAAAGAATAATATCTTTACTGTATGGACTCTCCACGACTGCTGGGCTTTTACAGGATATTGCCCTCATTTTACAATGATAAAATGCAATAAATGGCAAATTGAATGCAATCACTGCCCTAACCGTTTGAAAAAAAATGCACTTTCTTTTGACAATTCGAAACTGATGTACCGTTTAAAGAAAAAGTGGTTCACAGGAGTTGACAATATGACTATTGTTACTCCATCAATGTGGCTTGCAGATCTTGTAAGTCAATCTTTCCTTAAAGATTATCCGGTTAAGGTTATAAATAACGGTATCAATCTTGAATTATTTAAACCCATAGAAACCGATTTAAGAGAAAAGTACAATCTCGTTAACAAGCACGTATTACTAGGCGTTGCTTTTGCTTGGGGAAAAGCTAAAGGTTTGGATGTTTTTATTGAACTTTCAAAAAGGCTTGAGGATGATTATAAGATTATTCTTGTCGGAACAACTGAAAAAATTGATGCAGCTTTGCCCGAAAACATTCTTTCAATTAACCGTACAAGCAATCAAAGTGAGCTTTCCGAAATATATACGGCCGCAGACTTGTTTGTAAATCCTACCAGAGAAGAAAATTTCCCTACCGTCAATATTGAAGCTCTTGCATGCGGAACACCGGTTCTCACATTCAATACGGGCGGAAGCGGCGAAATTTTAGATAACACATGCGGAAGCATCGTAGATTGCGATGATATCGACGCGCTTGAAAATGAGATACGAAGAATATGTACCCACAAGCCGTACAGTGCACAAGCCTGCCTCGATCGGGCAAAATCCTTTGATATGAACGATAGATTTAAGGAGTATATTCATCTGTATGAAAATTGTTCACATAGCGCCGAGCGCACCGTATAACGAATATTGGGGATACCAGGATAATCTTCTTCCAAAATATCATAAAAAGCTTGGTCATGAGGTAGTTCTTATTGCCACAAATCTTATGCACAAAGACGGTAAAATAGCGGAAACTGAATGTGTAAACCGCGAACTTAACGACGGTGTGATGCTTTACAGACTACAAAAAAAGAAATATCCGATACCCATATTAACAAGCTTGTTTTCACATCTTGAAGTATACGATCTTCTTGTCAGGTTAAAACCCGACTGCATATTTCATCACGGTCTTGTCAGCACAACTATTTTCGACGTTGTAAAATACAAAAAAAAGATCAACCCCAACTGCATTGTTATCCAGGATAATCACCTTGACTACAATATAGGAAGGAAGTTTGATTCGTTCAAAGACCGTATTGTAAGAAGTGTCTACAGGTATATAAACAAAAGAGCAATTGCTTATGTTGACCGTGTTTATGGGGTAACTCCGTGGAGAAAGAAATATGCCGAAGATTATTTCCAAATACCGCACGAAAAAACCGATGTTCTTATAATGGGCGCTGACGATGAAAAAATAAATTTTGATAATCACGACAGTATCAGGCAGAATATCCGAGGCCAATACAATATTTCAGAAAACGATTTTCTGATTGTAACAGGCGGAAAAATAGACAAAAAAAAGAAGATAAACACACTTATGAAAGCATGTATAGGAGAAGACAAAGTAAAACTCCTTATATTCGGAAACGTGCTTGATGATATAAAAGACGAATTTGACTCCCTGCTTGAAAATAATGACAACATTATCTACATCGGCTGGATCGATTCCGACAAAGTTTACGATTATTTCTTTGCAGCAGACCTAGTATTCTTCCCCGGCCAGCACTCTGTTCTCTGGGAACAGGCGTGTGCGTCAAAAGTTCCCTGTGTATTCGAAGAATGGGAAGGAATGGATCACGTAAACAATGGAGGAAACAGTGATTTTGTTTCACCGGTCAATACAGAAACCGTGAAGAATAAAATACGCGAGCTTAAATATACAGAGAAATATAACCGGATGAAAGCGATTGCCGAATCTGAAAACACTAACGTATATCTGTATAGCCACATTGCAAACAAATGCTTGGAAAACATACCGCAAAAATGAGTTTCAAGGAGAGCTGTTATGCCTACGGTTGATATTTTATATTCATATTTCTACGATGCATCAGGCGAAAAGCCAACACTCGGAGGAATACAGACTTACATATTACGTTTGTCTCAGCTTTGCGAAAAGCTTGGTTATTTTTGTAGAATATTTCAATTTGCAGACAAGCCGTTCGAATTAAATCTTTCTGATATGACCAAGGTGATCGGAATTGAGGTTCATTCTGATTTCAAACGCAACTGCAAGAAAGTAACTCAAAAGATGATAGAAAGCCGTACTGACGACCGGTATCTGACCTTAATTTCATCAGACACATATATCACGGGTAAAAAAATTGATAACAGCCTTACGATACAGCATGGAATCATGTGGGATGGGCCCAGAGTTAATCCTACTTATGCACTCAAAGGAGTTTTGGGAAGAGCGTGGTTTTCTTACAAAACCATCAAAAGGCTTTCCAAGGTTGACAAAACCGTATGTGTTGATTACAATTTTATAAACTGGTACAGAACGCAGATCTGGAACAAGGGCACAAAGCTCATTCCTATCCCTAATTTCACAGAAATTATGCCTTTTTCTCCAAGAGAGAAAAGCGATGAAGTAAAGATCGTTTTTGCAAGAAGACTGTTTCACTACCGAGGAACGAGAATACTCGCAGCAGTTGCAGAACGTCTTTTCAATGAAAACGCAAAAATAAGCGTTACGTTTGCGGGAACGGGTCCTGACGAGGCTCTGCTTAAAGAAAAATTCAAAGGCAATACCAAGGTAAGCTTCACCTCATATGCGGCTAATGAAAGTTTGAAATTTCACCAGAAGTTTGACATTGCCGTTGTGCCAACCACAGGCTCAGAAGGAACATCCCTTTCCTTACTTGAGGCTATGTCTGCAGGTTGTGCCGCCGTTTGCACAAACGTTGGCGGTATGACAAATATAATACTAAGCGGTTATAACGGGCTCATGGTTAACCCAAATAACGAAGACGAGCTTTATGGGGCATTGGTTGAACTTATTAATGACCCGGACAAACGCAACATGATTGCAAAGAATGGGCATGAAAGCGTAAGTTGTGCCTTTTCACACGAGCGCTGGGAAAAAGAATGGACCAAAGTTTTAGTGGAGATGTTATCGGAATGATAAAAACTGCAGGTATACTTACATGGCATTATTATCAGAACTTCGGGAGCGCCTTACAGGCATATGCTCTTCAACGTGCACTTAAACGGTTCGGTGTAAAAGCCAGTATAATAAATTACAGAAACCCAAAATTCGGAACCGTTTCTTTTGTTAAAGAAAATATCAAGCATCTTCTTAGTGTGACTGCAGGGCAACTTCCCGGCAAAATCGGAAGGCACTTCACGTACAGTTTTATAAGTTTTCAAAAAACATTTCTTAATCAAACAAGAGTTGTTTACGCTCCTATCAAATTAGGAGCATTATTAAAGAATTCAGATGCTATCATCTGCGGAAGCGATCAGATATGGGCTCCAAACGTTTTTAATCCCGTTTATATGGCAGGCTTTACCGATAGCAGGAAAATCAGAAAAATATCTTATGCTGCAAGTATTGGGTTGAATGAACTGCCTGAAAAAACAGCTGATGAATACAAAGAATTATTATCCGATTTCAAGGCGATTTCCGTCAGGGAAGAAGCCGGGCAAAAACTGCTTGTTGATAATTGCGGCATAGATTCCACAGTAGTCCTTGATCCTACGCTTTTGCTTGACGTATCAGATTATAAAAAAATTCAGCGCAAAACGCGCGCTAAAACAAAAACGTTTATATTCTGCTACTTTTTAAATGTTTCTCACAAATACAGACAAATCGTTGAAAAATATGCAGAAGAAAAAAATCTTGATATAATAGGCGTGAGCGCAAAAAAGGACGATAGCGGTTGGATGAATATTCAAAACGGTATAGGCCCGCGCGAATTTTTGTATTTTATAGATAAAGCTCATACCGTTTTTACAGACTCTTATCACGGTACCATTTTTTCTTTGCTTTATCACAAAAATTTTTACACGTTTGAACGCTTTTCTGCGGACGATCCAATATGTCAGAATTCACGCATATATCAGCTTGACAAATATTTTGATATAAAAAGCAGGATTATTGTTCCAAAAACAGCATTATCAGAAGCTATGCCTGTTAATTACGGTGAATTTGAAGAAAAGCTGCTTGTTTTGAGAAAAAAATCATTTGATTTCTTAGAGGAGGCTTTAAAATAAATGCTGCCATTTATAAAAGACTCCGGAAGTTGCACCGGTTGCGGAGCCTGCTATTCGATATGCCCGGTTAAATCTATAAAAATGCTGCAAAACGATGAGGGCTTTTTATACCCTGAAGCAGACGATAGTTGTATAAATTGCGGTAAATGTGAGCGTATTTGTCCAAGCCTTAAGCCGTCACAACACGCCTGCGATATACCGAAAACGGCATATGCCGCGCTTACAAAAGATTTGTCGGTATGGAAAAAAAGCTCTTCCGGAGGAGCATTTTCGGAAATTTGCGCCGCATGGGCAGACGGATATGAAGATGTAGTGTTTTCAGGAGCTGCGTTCGACGGTTTTGCTGTAAATCACATATGTGTTAACAAAATAGACAGCATTGCACCGCTTCGGAAATCAAAATATGTTCAAAGCAATATTGGTGACACATTTATTGAAATAAAAAATCATCTTGATAACAGCAAAAGAGTTGTATTCTGCGGTACTCCGTGTCAGGTTGCGGGATTGAAAGCTTACCTCGGGCGGGATTACGACTCACTGTTGCTCATTGATCTGATCTGCCACGGCGTTGGAAGTCCAACGGTATTCAAGGCGTGTATCCGACAACTTGAAAATATATTTGATACAAAAATAAAATCGTACGAATTCAGAAGCAAACGTAAAACATACGAACTTGATTATCTCATAAAGATTGTAACTTCTTCAAAGGGGACTATATATCTTTCCGAGGATAGTTATACCAAACTTTTTCTAAGCCAGAATGCTCTCAGAGCATCTTGTGCAGAGAATTGCCTGTACCGTAACAAAGACAGGCAGGGCGACATAACGATTGCGGACTTCAAAGGCCTTTTTAACGTTTTCCCTCAACTTAAAGGGACAAAAAAGAACTACTCATCCATAATTTTAAATACAAAAAAGGGAAAGTCACTAAACGATTCACTTAAAAGCCGTATGGATCTGCTTGAGTGTTCAATTGATGATATTGAGAAATACAACCCCCTTTTCTCCAGACAGACGTGGTTTTCAGAAAATCGGGATGAATTTTTCAAAGACTTTATAAACTCTCCCGGTAAAGCAATTGATAAATGGGCAACTAAGCCCAAGGTATTCAAAAAAAGCTTCAAGCGCAAGATGCTTGATCTCATTCCGGAAAGTATCCGAAAATTTTTATACAAGTATAAATAAGTAAGTATTTTGGAAAAGGAGGAACTATGGCAAAAAATAATACCGGCTTACTTAACAATTTAATTTGGAAGTTTGCCGAAAGAATCTCTGCACAGCTGATTACAACCATAGTTGCCGTCATTCTTGCACGGCGCCTTGACCCAACAGATTACGGGGTTATTTCAATAGTCACAATTTTTATAACCTTGGCTAACGTTTTTGTCAGCAGCGGATTCGGTAATGCCCTGGTCCAGAAAAAAGACGCTGATCTTATTGACTACTGTTCTGTATTATACACTACTGTCGGCATGGCGATCCTAATGTATTTGGTTCTCTTTTTCTGCGCACCTTACGTTTCTGCATTTTACGGTGAAGGATATGAGATCCTTACCCCCGTACTCAGAGTTTTGAGTTTAAGACTTATCCTCAGTGCTGTAAACTCAGTTCAGCATGCATACGTATCCAAACAAATGATGTTCAGAAAATTTTTTCTGGCAACCATAATAGGAACGATCGTTTCTGCTGTTGTCGGAATTGCCATGGCATACTCCGGTTTCGGTGTGTGGGCACTTGTTGCGCAGTACCTTACCAATACCACGGTAAACACAATTACACTCAAAATATCAATGAAGCTTAAATTCCCGTTTGGAATCTCTTTCGAAAGACTTAAATCACTTTTGAGCTACGGTTGGAAAATACTCGGGGGGTCGCTTCTTATTACAGGATATCAGGAATTGCGTGCGCTGATAATAGGTAAGCTCTACTCCTCTGCCGACCTTGCATTTTACGACAAAGGAAAGCAGTTTCCCGGACTTATTGTTTCAAATATAGATGCATCAATTACAGCGGTTCTGTTCCCTAAAATGTCAAATGAACAGGATAACATTGACAAGCTTAAATCCAGAACACGCCAATCCATAAGATTCAGTTCTTTTGTAATGTGTCCGATGATGCTCGGTCTGTTTTCAATTGCACCGACTTTTGTACGTGTCATACTTACAGAAAAGTGGATCGAATGTGTACCGCTTCTCCAATGTTTTTGCATAGTATACCTTTTCCAGCCTATTCATTCGGCAAATATACAGGCTATAAAGGCCCTGGGCAGAAGCGACATATACCTTAAATTGGAAATTATAAAAAAGTCAATAGAACTTGTCACATTGCTTGCCGTTATGTGGATAAGTGTTGAAGCGATTGCAATAAATATGGCTGTCCTCACAACACTTTTTACTTTTGTTAATTCATACCACAATATAAAGCTTCTCAATTATAAATTTTCAGAGCAGATACACGACATAATTTTCCCGATAATAATGTCCATAATTATGGGAGCTGCTGTTTTTGCAACAGGGCTGATTGATATACCCGACCTTCCTCTTATGATTTTGCAAATCGTTGTCGGAATGATTTCTTACACTCTTTTATCCGTACTGTCAAGAAACGAAGAATTTCTTTTTATCAAAAATTTTGTTATGTCAAAATTAAAAGTAAAGCGATAAACATTTAAACTCAAATTCTTTATGAAAGGTTTAAGAACAATGAAAATAACTGTTGCAGGAACCGGTTACGTGGGATTGTCTATCGCAGTTTTGCTTGCACAACACAATGAGGTAGTTGCCGTTGATATTATCCCTGAAAAGGTTGATATGATAAATCAGGGCAAGTCCCCCATTGCAGATCATGAAATAGAAGAATATCTCGCTGATAAAAAATTAAATCTCACCGCTGTTACAGACCCCGCCGAAGCATACAGAACATCAGATTTTATCGTAATTGCAGTTCCTACAAACTATGATGAGGAAAAGAATTATTTTGACACATCTGCAGTGGAAAGTGTTATCAGACAGGTGCTCTCGATCAATCCCGAAGCGACTATGATAATAAAGTCAACCGTGCCTGTCGGCTATACCGAGTCAGTTATAGAAAAATTCGGTTGCAAAAATATTATGTTCAGCCCCGAGTTCCTCCGCGAAGGCCGCGCGCTTTACGATAACCTATATCCGAGCCGCATAATCGTTGGTGCAAATGACGGCGAAAAAATAAAAAAAGCTGCCCATAGCTTCGCAAAACTTCTTGCAGACGGGGCTATAAAGGAAGATATCGAAGTACGGTTCATGCACCCCACCGAGGCTGAGGCCGTAAAGCTGTTTGCCAACACTTATCTTGCTCTCAGAGTTTCTTACTTTAACGAGCTTGACACATATGCATCTCTCAGAGGGCTTGATACAAGATCGATTATAGACGGCGTTTGTCTTGACCCCAGAATTGGCGATCACTATAATAATCCGTCATTCGGTTACGGGGGATACTGCCTTCCCAAAGACACAAAACAATTGCTTGCCAACTACGATCACGTTCCCCAAAATATAATTTCTGCAATTGTCGAGTCAAACAGGACTCGCAAAAGCTTTATTGCCGATCAGATCGCAGAGAAAAAGCCAAAAACTGTGGGGGTATACAGGCTTACGATGAAATCGGGCTCTGATAATTTCAGGCAAAGCTCTGTCCAGGGGGTTATCAAGCGTCTTAGTTCAAAGAATATAAACATTGTTATTTATGAACCGACTCTCAAAGAGGACAGATTCTTTGGAAACACCGTTATACACGACATAGATGAGTTCAAGAGTATATCAGACGTAATTATTACAAACCGCTATGATAATATTCTGTCTGATGTAATCGACAAAGTATATACAAAAGATCTCTTTTTCAGGGATTAACAGGAGAATTTCATGAAAACTGTAATGCTTGTTTTCGGAACACGTCCCGAAGCAATCAAAATGTGCCCGCTCGTAAACGAACTTAAAACACGAAAAGGAATAAAGACAGTCGTTTGCGTAACAGGCCAGCACCGTCAGATGCTCGATCAAGTGCTTGAAGCGTTTGACGTTGTACCCGATTATGACCTTTCTATAATGAAGGACAAGCAGACGCTGTTTGACATAACGACCAACATATTAACGAGCATAAAGGATGTACTTGAAGAAGTTCGTCCTGACGTTGTTCTCGTTCATGGCGACACGTCAACAACCTTTGTAACTGCGCTTGCCTGCTTCTACATGCATGTGCCCGTCGGCCACGTTGAAGCGGGGCTGAGAACATACAATATCTTCAGCCCGTACCCCGAAGAATTCAACCGCCAGGCTGTTTCAATTATTTCCAAATACAACTTTGCTCCCACCGAGCTTTCAAAAGATAATCTTATAAAAGAAGGCAAGGATGAGTCTTCTATATACATCACGGGCAACACGGCGATAGACGCGCTTAAAACGACCGTGCGCGAAGATTATACTCATCCCGAGCTTGAATGGGCAAGTGACAGCAGGCTTATTATGATAACAGCTCACCGCAGAGAAAATTTAGGTGAGCCGATGCACAATATGTTCAGGGCTATAAGGCGCGTTATGGACGAGCATGACGACATAAAAGCTCTTTATCCGATACACATGAATCCCGTTGTCCGTAAGGCGGCTGAAGAAGAGCTTGGCGGATGCGACCGCATACGCATAATCGAGCCTCTTGAGGTTTTGGATTTTCACAACTTCCTCGCAAGAAGCCATATGATACTCACAGACAGCGGCGGAATACAGGAAGAAGCCCCCTCTCTCGGTAAGCCCGTACTCGTTATGCGCGACACCACCGAGCGTCCTGAGGGAATAAAGGCAGGTACACTCAAGCTTGTCGGTACTGACGAAGACGTCATTTATAAAAACTTCAAGCTTCTTCTTGAAAACGAGGAAGCATATAACGCAATGTCACATGCAAGCAATCCTTACGGTGACGGATTTGCCTGCAAGAGAATTGCTGATATTCTGGAGGTAGGACATGTCACTTTTTAAAGACAAGGTTTTAATGATCACAGGCGGAACGGGAAGTTTCGGAAATGCCGTGCTCAACCGTTTCCTCAAGACCGACATCGGAGAAATCCGCATTTTTTCACGCGATGAGAAAAAACAGGACGATATGCGCCACGAATTTCAGGCGAAGATGCCTGAGCATGCAGAAAAAATCAAATTTTATATCGGTGACGTGCGCGATATTCAGTCTATCAAAAACGCTATTCACGGCGTTGATTACATATTCCATGCGGCAGCGCTCAAGCAGGTTCCGTCTTGCGAATTTTTCCCGATTGAGGCCGTAAAGACCAACGTTATCGGTACGGAAAACGTTCTTACTGCCGCAATTGACGAAGAAGTAAAGTCTGTTATCTGTCTTTCAACAGACAAGGCTGCATACCCTGTTAATGCAATGGGCACGTCCAAGGCGATGATGGAAAAGGTTATCGTTGCCAAGTCACGCACGGTTTCTCCCGTTAAAACCAAGATCTGCTGTACCCGCTACGGAAACGTAATGTGTTCACGCGGCTCTGTTATTCCGCTCTGGATAGATCAGATCAAAAACGGTCAGCCGATAACCATTACAGACCCAACTATGACACGTTTTATAATGTCACTTGACGAAGCAGTTGACCTTGTTCTCTTCGCTTTTGAAAACGGAACGAGCGGAGATATACTCGTACAGAAAGCCCCTGCCTGCACGATACAGACTCAGGCTGAAGCTGTTTGTGAGCTCTTTGGCGGCGACAAATCCAAGATAAAGGTGATAGGTATACGCCACGGCGAGAAAATGTACGAAACGCTCCTCACTAATGAAGAATGTGCAAACGCCATAGACATGGGCGACTTTTACAGAGTACCGTGCGACAAACGCGGACTCAATTACGACAAATATTTCAAAGAGGGCGACACAAAGCGCAATACGCTCACCGAGTTTAACTCTCATAACACAGAGCTTCTCGACGTTAAGCAGGTTAAAGAAAAGCTTATGTCATTAGAATATATAAGAAACGAGCTTGCTGACACAAAAAAGATATGAACTTAACAATTAAAACTCTCTTTGCGCTTATAAAATGCGCGCTTACCAAAGAACCTTTCAATATAGATAAGGGTGTTGACTGGAATACTGTATACCAAATAGCAAGTATTCACCGTATTACAACTCTCGTGTATTACGGTATAAAAGAAGCGGATGCAGAATTGCCGGATGACATCAAAGCAAAGTTTGAAGACAAGCTTTACAAAAGCACTATGCTTCGCATTTCAAACGACTATGAAGTCGAAAGAATTTTGTCTGCCTTCAGCGAAAACAGTATATTTCATGCGCCTCTTAAAGGTATAGCGGCAAAAGCGCTTTATCCCGAACCTGAAATGCGTACCGTTGGCGATGCAGACATTTATATAAAGGAAGAAGAACTTGATAAGATCTCTCGGATCTTATCAGAGCTTGGTTTTGTTTTCGACCATGAGTCTGTTCACGAGCATGTCTGGAAAAAGAAAAACCTACTTCTTGAACTTCACAAATCCTTTATGTCAAAAGCCGTTGAAAAATACTTTGACTACTATAAAAACAGAGAAAATATCCTAAAAGCAACAGAAACGCCGTTTTTATATCAGATGCCTACAAACGAGCTTCTGATATATCTTATGATACATATTGCAAAACATTATCAGACCGGCGGCATAGGTATACGCCACTTCATAGATATTTATATTATACTTAACTCGTGTGACAAGCCTGACGAGAGCTACGTTTATGAGCAATTTGAGAAAATCGGGTTGAACAGATTCTTCTTAAATGTTAAAAATATGCTTGCTTGTTGGTTTGACGGACGTGAATATGACAGCATCAGCTCTGAAATGACAAAAAGGATAATAGAAAGCGGAATATTCGGTAATTCGAAAAACCGTTTCGTTGCCGATGCCATGCATCATTCTCTTATAAAAAAAGTTTTCTCAACTGTTTTTCTTCCGTCAAAATATATGAAGGAAAAATACTCTGTTTTAGAAAAAGCTCCAATGCTTCTCCCTGTTTTCTGGGTTTACAGAATATTTAATATCTTATTTAACAAATCAGGGAAGGTAAAAAGCTATAAAAACAAACTTAAGCTGGCAAACAAGGATAATTTATCGGATTACAAAAATCATTTAAAGTTTGTCGGACTTGAATAACTCAAAAGAAGGATTTTGATATGAAAATTCTTGTAACGGGTGCTCACGGATTTGTGGGCAAAAATTTATGCGAAAGACTTAAATGTATACGCGACGGCAAGGACAGGACTACCTCGCTTACAGACGTTGAAGTTTTTGAATACGATATTGATACGCCTGCAGAGTGCTTTGATGCTTTCTGCCGTGACGCCGACTTTGTATTTAATCTTGCGGGTGTTAACCGTCCCCAAAACACGGAAGATTTTATGCGCGGCAATTTCGGGTTTGCTTCCACCCTGTTAGATACTCTGAAAAAGCACAAAAACACCTGTCCCGTTATGCTCGCTTCTTCTATTCAGGCTACACTTATAGGGCGATATGCGGGTGGCGAGTACGGAAAATCAAAAAAAGCCGGCGAGGATCTTTTCTTTGATTATGCAAAGGAAACGGGTGCAAAGGTGCTTATATACCGCTTCCCGAATCTGTTTGGCAAATGGTGCAGACCGAATTACAATTCTGCCGTTGCTACCTTCTGTCACAATATGGCTAACGGTCTTCCTATCACCGTAAACGACCCTGCTATAAAGCTTGAGCTTTTATATATTGACGATCTCGTTGATGAAATGGTAGCGGCTCTTGAAGGACATGAGCATCACTGCGAGTTTGACGGTGTTGATACCGTGCTTTGCGACACGGGCCGTTTTTGCGCAGCCCCCGTCACGCACCGCGTAACTCTTGGAGAGATAGTAGAGTTGCTTGAAAGCTTTACAAAGCAGCCCGAAACTCTTATAATACCCGAAATACCAAACGGCTCGTTTGCTAAAAAGCTTTATTCAACGTATTTGTCATATCTGCCTGCAGACAAGGTGGCTTTTAAACTTAAAATGAACGTTGATGACAGAGGAAGCTTTACCGAGCTTATGCGCTCTTCAAAATGCGGACAGATAAGCGTGAACATTTCAAAACCCGGCATAACGAAAGGTCAGCACTGGCACAACACCAAGTGGGAATTTTTCATAGTGGTTTCCGGAAAAGGTCTTATCGAGCAAAGAAAGATCGGCTCTGACGAGATTCTGCGCTTTGAGGTATCAGGCGACGATATATGCGCCGTTCATATGCTGCCCGGCTATACTCACAACATAATAAATCTTTCAGACACAGACGATCTTGTAACCGTAATGTGGGCAAACGAATGCTTTGACCCGAACAAGCCCGACACCTTCGGCGAAATCGTCTGATACGTAACAGAGGTAATGTAATATGGATATCAAACTTGATTACAGTAACGTACAATTCAAAAATGACGGTAGATTAAAGCTTCTTATAATCGTTGGTACACGCCCTGAAATTATAAGACTTGCCGCCGTTATAAACAAATGCCGCAAATACTTTGACTGCATCCTTGCGCACACAGGACAGAACTACGACTACAACTTAAACGGCGTATTTTTCAAGGATCTCAAGCTTGCTGACCCTGATGTATACATGGACGCAGTCGGCGACGACCTCGGCGCAACAGTGGGAAATATAATCAACTGCTCATATAAGCTTATGTCACAGATAAAGCCCGACGCGCTTCTTATCCTTGGCGACACAAACTCCTGCCTTTCGGCAATCTCAGCCAAAAGACTGCATATACCGATATTCCATATGGAAGCAGGCAACAGATGCAAGGATGAGTGCCTTCCCGAAGAAACCAACCGCCGTATAGTTGATATTATATCAGACGTCAACCTTGCATATTCCGAGCACGCGCGCCGTTATCTGCACGAGTGCGGACTTCCCAAAGAACGCACCTACGTTACGGGCTCGCCTATGGCAGAGGTGCTTCACAACAATCTTGGCGAAATCGATGCAAGTACCGTGCTTTCAAGGCTTGGTCTTGAAAAGAAAAAGTACATACTTCTCTCGGCTCACAGAGAAGAAAACATAGATACCGAAAAAAATTTTCTCTCGCTATTTAATGCGATAAACAAGATGGCCGAAAAATACGATATGCCGATACTTTATTCCTGCCACCCGAGAAGCAAGAAAAGACTTGAAGCATCAGGCTTTAAGCTTGACAGCAGAGTGATATGCCACGAGCCGCTTGGCTTTAACGACTATAACAATCTTCAGATGAACGCCTTTGCAGTAGTTTCAGACTCGGGAACGCTTCCTGAGGAATCAAGCTTCTACACGTCAATAGGCCGTCATTTCCCCGCTGTATGCATACGCACGTCAACAGAACGCCCCGAAGCTCTTGACAAGGCCTGCTTTATACTTGCGGGCATTGACGAGCGCAGTCTGCTCCAGGCAGTTGACACAGCCGTAAGCATGAACGAAAGCGGCGATCACGGTATTCCCGTGCCCGTATACGTTGAAGAAAACGTGTCTACAAAGGTTGTAAAAATAATCCAGAGCTACACCGGCGTTGTTAACAAAATGGTATGGAGAAAGTACTGAGATTTATGTAAGGGAGCCTTTATGGCTCCTTTATTTTTATCGAAATACGTGTAATTTAGCAAAATTATGCAAAAAAATATTTTACGATTTGTTATTTGTTTGGCAATATTGCTTTAAAACGACGTTGAATATTTGTGCAAAAAGTTGAAATGTATGGCTATCTATTGCAATTTTAAGCGTTATTTGATAAAATTAATTATACCAAATAACCGATATATGCCTGCTTTTTGCAGGCAAATAAACGATTAAGGAGATAATCACAATGAAAAAGATTCTTGCTATCCTTCTTTCGCTTATCATGCTCCTCTCCTTCGCTGCTTGCGGAGTAGTTGATCCCGTTGTAAGCGATTCTGAAGCAGACACAGATCCCGTTGAGGGTGAAGATGCTCCCGCATACAAGATCGGTATCATTACAGGTACTGTTTCTCAGGGCGAAGAAGAGTATCAGGCTGCTCAGAAAGCTAAGGAAAAATACGGCGATATGATCGTTACTGCTACATATCCCGACAACTTCTCTTCCGAAACAGAACAGACGATCGCTACTGTTACAAACATGGCTTCCGACCCTGCTGTTAAGGCTATCGTATTCGTACAGGCAGTTCCCGGTGCGACCGCAGCTATCAACAAGGTTAAGGAAACACGCGACGACATCCTCTTCGTAACAGGCGTTTGCGCTGAAGACCCTGCTGTTATCGCATCTGCTGCAGACATCTGCATGCTCGTTGACGAAATCGCAATGGGTACAACAGTTATCGACCAGGCTCATTCTATGGGCGCTAAGACATTCGTTCACGTTTCCTTCGAACGTCACCTTGGCTACGCTACTATCAGCGCACGTAAGGCTCTCTTCGAAAAGAGATGTGAAGAACTCGGCATCCAGTACGTTGAAGCAACTGCTCCCGACCCGACAGGCGACGCAGGTGTAACAGGTGCTCAGGCTTGGATCACAGAAAACATCAAGGTTTACGTTGATCAGTACGGTAAGGATACTGCATTCTTCTCTACAAACTGCTCGATGCAGGAACCCCTCATCCTCCAGTGTGCAGAGCTCGGTGCTATATTCCCGCAGCAGTGCTGCCCCAGCCCGTACCACGGTTATCCCTCTGCATTCGCAATCTCCACAGAAGGCCACGAGGGCGATGTTGAATACATCCTCGGCGCTATCAAGGATAAGGTTGCTGAATACGGAAACTCAGGCAGAATGTCCACATGGGGCACACCCGTTAATATGCTTATGATCGAAGCAGGCGTTGAATATGCTATCAAGTACTGCGAAGGTCAGACAGAAGGCAAGCTTGACGAAGAAGTATTCTTCTCATGCCTCAGAGCTATAGGCGGCGAAGAGGTTCAGATCTCTAACTACGTAGAAGGCGAAACACCTATCGAAAACTTCTATATGCTCCTCTGCCCGTTCTACAACTTCTGATAACCACAAATTATTAATTAAATAATATCGGTTAGGTCGAAAGTGCCCGTCCATTTCAGTGCAAATCGGCGGGCACTTTCTCAATTTTATTACGCTTGGCCGCGAAAACGTCCGCATAGATCCTGTGCGGAGATTTTTGCGGCGTAAGCCGGGGCGCATTCGGGCCCTCAAACAAATGAAAGGACAAACTCAAATGGATAAACCTTATGTGTTAAGCATGAAGGGAATCGAAAAAGAGTATTACGGCAACAAGGTCTTGAAGGGCGTTGATCTTCATATCGCTCCCGGCGAGATACACGCCCTTATGGGTGAAAACGGCGCCGGAAAATCAACTCTTATGAACATTCTCTTCGGTATGCCGGTTATACATAACACCGGCGGATTCAAGGGCAGTATCGAGGTTAACGGAGAAGAGGTTAATATCGACTCCCCTCAGAAGGCTATGGAGCTTGGTATCGGAATGGTGCACCAGGAATTCATGCTTATTCCGGGCTTTACTGTTACAGAAAACATTAAGGTCGGACGTGAAATAACAACTCCGACAATTGCAAGCGCGATACTCGGCAAAAAGCTCGAAGCGCTCGATCAGGCTACAATGGCAGGCGACGCACGCCGTGCGCTTGATACTATCGGTCTTGATATAAAGGAAGATACGATCGTCAAGGGGATGCCCGTCGGCTACATGCAGTTTATTGAAATTGCACGTGAAATAGACAAGGACGGTATGCAGATACTCATATTCGACGAGCCTACAGCCGTTCTTACAGAAAGCGAAGCCGAGAGACTTCTCGAGGCTATGCGTACAATCGCTTCAAAGGGCATCTCAATAATATTCATAACTCACAGAATAGACGAGGTTATGAGTGTTACCGACAGTATGACCGTACTCAGAGACGGCACTCTCGTTGAAAGACTTATTACAAAGGAAACAACTGCCGCAAGAATTGCCGAGCTTATGATCGGACGTAAGGTGGAAAAGCTTGTTGAAGACACGGTTGACAACAGAGTGCTTGACGATAATGACATAATTCTTTCACTCAAGAATTATCACGTTGCAATGCCCGGCGAAAACGTTAACGGTATTGACCTTGACGTGCGCCGCGGTGAGATACTCGGTATCGGCGGTCTTGCAGGTCAGGGTAAAGTTGGTATCCCCAACGGTATTCTCGGTCTTTACGAAGCTATCGGCGACATCACCTTTGACGGTGAAAAGATTGATCCTACAGTTCTCGGCGATGCTCTTAACAAGGGTATTGCATTCGTGTCTGAGGACAGACGCGGTGTCGGTCTCTTGCTCGAAGAATCTATTGAGCAGAACATTGTATTCACCGCTATGCAGATTAAGGAAGATTTCCTTAACAAATTCGGCCCGATAAAGATATATGATGCAAAGGCTGCAGAAGCCTTTGCCAACGATATGATCAAAAAGCTTGATATACGCTGTACAGGTCCTGCTCAGTATGTAGGAAGACTTTCGGGCGGTAACCAGCAGAAGGTATGCCTTGCACGTGCACTTGCGCTTAACCCCAAGCTTCTTATCGTATCAGAACCGACACGCGGTATAGATATCGGTGCGAAGAAACTCGTACTCGAGCTTCTCGTAAAGCTTAACCGCGAAACCGGTCTTACAATTATAGTTGTAAGCTCTGAGCTCAACGAGCTTCGCAGTTTGAGTGACAGAATCGCAATCGTATCTGACGGTAAGCTTACGGCAATGCTTAAACCCGATGACTCAGATGCAAAATACGGTCTTGCTATGTCCGGAAGTAAAGCAGGAGGTAACGAGTAATGGATAAATTTATGAAAAAGCTTAAAAACGTAAACCTCCCCAGACTTATCATCTTTGCTTTCTTCCTTTTAATAGTTGCACTTATGGGCGTGTACAAGCTTGACGTACTCTCCTATCTCGGAAGCGTTATCAAGTATTGGGGTATGTGGGGCATACTCGCACTTGCGATGATACCCTCAATACAGTGCGGCGTCGGACCTAACTTCGGCGTCAGCCTCGGTATCGTATGCGGTATCTTAAGCGGACTTTTAGCTATTGAATTTGATATTGCAGTTAAAGTAGACGCTATTCTTCCCGGCTTTGGCCCGTGGGTCGCTATTCTCTTCGCTATAGTTGTCGGTGCTGTTCTTGCGTGGTTTGTGGGCGTTGCTTACGGCATGCTTTTAAACCGAGTTAAGGGCGATGAGATGACGGTTACGACCTATGTTGGTTACTCGGCTATCTACCTTATGAGCATCGTATGGTTCACAGCTCCGTTTACAAGCGGTATAATTAAATGGGCTATCGGCGGCAAGGGCGTCCGTAACCAGATAAACCTCAACACGTCATTCGGCGGTGTACTTAACAATGCAGGCGGATTTACTCTCTTTAAAGAAGAGGGTATTACTGCCGGTATATACATACCCACAGGTCTTATTGTTTTTGTTCTTTTCATGTGTTTCCTCGTATTTATATATATGAAGACAAAAACAGGTAAGGCTATAACGGCAGTTGGAAGCAATCCTCAGTTTGCACGCGCAAGCGGAATCAACGTTGATAAAATGAGAATCCGCGGTATCGCGCTTTCAACTGCAATCGGAGCTATCGGTATTATTATCTACGCTCAGGGTTACGGCTTCATTCAGGCTTACTCCGCACCCCTTTCAATGGGCTTCCAGTGCGTTGCCGCTGTTCTTATCGGCGGTGCAACAACGAGAAAAGCGAAGATAAGCCACGTTATAATAGGTACGTTCTTATTCCAGGGACTTATCATACTGACGCCTCCGCTTTCCAACGTTATGCTTCAGGGTACCGACATTTCGGATACAATGCGTCAGATCATTCAGAACGGTGTAATCCTCTACGCACTCACAAAAGTAAAGGGAGGTGTTTCAGGTGAAGAATAAGAAAATGCTTTCAAATTTCGGCAGCTGGCTGTTTGAAAACAAGGTTTTAGTATTATTCGCTATCCTCTGTATCACCTGTATTGGATACTCGGGTGTTGACATCTCCTACGTTTCGGGCGAGCTTTTCACACGTCTCGGCAGAAACGCATGCCTTGTGCTCTCGCTTATAATCCCCGTACTTGCGGGTCTTGGACTTAACTTTGGTATCGTTGTTGGTGCGATGGCCTCCCAGATAGCTATATTCTGGGTAGTTCACTGGGGATTTACGGGTATAAATGCGCTTTTACTTACAGCACTTATCTCCACTCCCCTTGCGATCATCTTCGGTATACTCGTAGGTGTTCTTTACAACAAGACGAAAGGCTCTGAAATGATAACCGGTCTTGTGCTCGGTTATTTCGCAGACGGTCTGTACAAGCTTTTCGTACTCTACATAATCGGCGGACTTATTCCGTTTGACGACCCCAATCTTCTTCCCAGAGGATTCGGTCTCAGAAACGCTTTTGACCTTGACGGTTCGCTCAAGTATTCACTTGACAACATAAGTCTTGTTGAAACGCTTATGACGGTTGCCGTTATATTTGCCATCTGGCAGATAGCCGTTATGATATACAAGAGCATCAAGAAGCAGTCTATAAACAAAACAAAGAGCATAATAAGCATAGTCGGTGCTGCTCTTGTGTTTGGTGCGGCGTTTATGACAAACTTTATTGTTACAACGCTTGAAAATGCAATAGCTGCAGGCACCGGTGTTCCTGCATATATGAATATGCTCGCTCCTATATGCTACAAGCTTGATAACCTCTTCGGTCAGACGAGAGTTCTCCTTTCAGACGCTATCTGGTTTGCAGGTATCACCGCAATAGTTTTCTTTGCAGTAAAGCTTATCAGTGCTCTTATCTCAAAAAAAAGCTATGCAAAGCCGCTTGCGGCTGTTATCGCAGTTGTGCTTATAATTGCACTTGCGCAGATTCCGGCAGTTGATAAGGTTGCGACAAGCGTAAGACTTCCTGCCTGCACGTACGTGATGATATTTGTATTCTGCGCTATCAACAACTGGCTCTTGTCAACAAAGCTCGGTCAGGACATGAGAACGGTTGGCCAGAACCGTGCCGTTGCAACTTCGGCAGGTATCAACGTAAACCGTACAAGAATCATCGCAGTTTGTATCTCAACCGTGCTTGCCGCGTGGGGTCAGTTGATATTCTTGCAGAATCTCGGTACGTTCAACACGATACAGCAGCAGACAAACGTTGGTCTTTACTCGGTTGCGGCGCTTCTTGTCGGCGGTGCAAGCGTTCAAAAGGCTAACAACAAGCACGCGATACTCGGTGTTATACTCTTCCACACACTCTTCGTTGTTGCTCCTCTTGCGGCAACAAAGCTCGTCGGCGACTCGGCTATCAGCGAATACATAAGAATGTTTATTTCTTACGGTGTTATCGCGGCAGCCCTTGCAATGCACGCTTGGAAGACAGTTAAAAAGAAGTTCGGCGAAAACAAGTAATCTAAAAAACGGAAAGCTCACGCTTTCCGTTTTTTGTTTTTTGTGAATAAAATGCCCTTGCGGTGAAATAATAGAATTAGCCCATGTGGTATCATGGAAAATAATGAAAAGGGTATAAGGCTCTGTTTTTTAAATGCGCTTATGCTCTGTGAAAGGAATACTCATGTATATGCTCGACAGAATCGCTCTTATCGTTACAATCATCGGCGCTCTCAACTGGGGCAGCATCGGACTTTTCAGCTTTGACCTCGTCGCATGGCTCGGCGGCGGTCAGGCGGCCACTATAAGCAGAATTATTTACACAGTCGTAGGTCTTTGCGGAATCTGGTGCATTTCACTTTTGTTCAGAGAAAGAAACGAAGTTATTTCAAGAGACTGAAACATGACCGCAACAAAAAAGAGAAGGAAAAACCTTCTCTTTTTTGTTATATTGCATATAATGTAAAGTAGATTTAAAATACTGCTCTTTCAAATCGTTGTAATGCACATAAATAAAGTTGTTTTTTGTCATAGTAGACAAAAAAAGATCCAAATATGGAAAAACTATTGACAAAAGGTATCCCTTGTATGTTATAATGAATTGTACCGTTACAGCATTGTAACGCAACAAAATTTTTCAAAGGAGTTTTTTGAAATGAAAAACAAGATTTTAGCAATTGTTCTCGTTGTTGCTATGATGATCACATCCGCAGCAGTTGTAACAAGCGCTTTAGACGCTCCCGCTCCCGGCGGTAAGAATCTGTTTGCAGTTGCAGACATTATGTACACAGGCGACCCCGGAACAAAGTTCCACAACGCTTTCGCTAACACTGTTCAGGTTACTCCTTCAGGCGGAATCGAAAGATGGCACGGCGCTAAGTTTGAAGAAACTACATACAACGGTGTTCACTGCGTTGCAGTTTCACTTATCGACGACAGCCCCACAATTTCTCCTATAATGGACTTCAACTACTATCAGTGGGATGCTGACTACTACAATCCTTCACTTGACGCTTCCAAGTATAAGTGGTTCAAGATCAAGTATGCATACAATGAAGCAGGAAGCTCCATGGACTACATCAAGTTCCACGCTTCCAAGGACGTTATGCCTCTCGGCGTATCCAACCTTAAGTCCGGTGTTAAGACATTTGACATCGTTAACGGTAACGGCGCATGGCAGGAAGTAATCGTTGACCTCAGCGATATCATCTTCGAAGACGGCACAATGTGGGATGAAAACACCATCCGTCAGTTCCGTGTTCAGCTCTTCGAATACAACGAAGATGAAGAAGCAGTATGCTACGTTGCAGGTTTCGGTTTCTTTGAGACAGAAGAAGAAGCCAAGGCTTGGGATTACACATCTGACGGTCCTTCTGCTCCCCCCACAGTTGTAACAGAAGCTCCCACAGAGGCTGCTACTGAAGCTGTTGTAGATACAGAAGCTGTTGTAGATACAGAGGCTGTTGAAGATACAGAAGCTGTTGAAGACACAGAAGCAACTGAAGATACAGAAGCTACTGAAGACACAGAAGCTACTGAAGACACAGAAGCAACTGAAGATACAGAAGCTACTGAAGACACAGAAGCTGTTGAAGATACAGAAGCTGTTGAAGATACAGAAGCTGTTGTAGATACAGAGGCTGTTGAAGATACAGAAGCTGTTGAAGACACAGAAGCAACTGAAGATACAGAAGCTACTGAAGACACAGAAGCTACTGAAGACACAGAAGCAACTGAA
>SVSR01000018.1 GCA_015064205.1 Oscillospiraceae bacterium | reverse complement strand
CTTTTGCAGACGGTATCAAGGGTATAGAAAAATTCGTCATCGACAGCTTTGTTGCTTCTGCGCGTGCAGGTGCGGTGTGTCCACCGTCCGTTCTCGGTATAGGTATCGGCGGCACAGCAAACGTTGCGGCAAATCTTGCTAAAGAAGCGGCGTGCCTCAGGACTGTCGGATCAAAACACCCCGATCCTATGTTTGCAAAAATTGAAGAAGACCTTTACAATGCACTGAACAGTCTCGGAATCGGTATACTCGGTTCAGGCGGTGACACATCAGTTCTTGCGGTAAACGTTGAGTATGCATATACTCATATCGCAGGAATAGCAGTTGCAACAAGCACTAACTGTATGGTAGCACGCCGTGCATCGTCACGAATTGAAGCTGACGGCAAAGTCAGCGTAATGAAAAGTCCCAACTGGTTTGGCGACAGATAAGGAGGCGGGAAAATGGCTGAATATCATCTCACAGGCCCTCTTTCAGATGAGGACGTTAAGAAATTAAAGCTCGGTGATACCGTATATATCAGCGGCGAGGCGTTTACCTGCCGTTCGAGATTACAAAAGTATATTTTCGACGAAAATAACACGCTTCCCTTTCCCACAGACAAGCGCAACATTCTGATACATAATGGTCCTATCGTTATAAAGGAAAACGGCAAATGGAAGCTCGTTTCGTTCATGCCCACCTCAAGCATCCGCTTTGAAAAATGGGGTGCGAAGAGCGTTGACAAATGGAATCTTAAAATGATTGTCGGCAAGACTACGATGGGTGCCTCGACTATGGCGATGATGAAAGAAAAGAAATGTGTACACGTGTCGCCACGTTCGGTAAGTCCGAATTTATGGATTGACTCGATAGAGGTTGAAAACGTGTACCTTTATGATGAACTCGGTCGTATCGAGGCGGCTTGGTTCTTTAAGCTTCACGACCTCGGACCGTTTATTGTCGATATCGATTGTGAGGGCAATAACTATTTTGACAAGCTTGATATAGAAATAGCTGAGCGCAAAGAAGAGGCGCTTGAAAAGCTCGGAATAGAATCCGATTTTGAGTTTACAAAATTATATTAACAAAAAATCCGACTGCGATGCAGTCGGATTTTTATTTTTATTCGTAATCTACTACGTCAACCCATCTGAGTAAGAATTCTCTTTCCTCGGGCTTACCCTTTACGGACTGTGACGCCGCAACTATCGGTAGCCACTTGTCTATATACTGTCTTGCTGTATCACTCTTGTTGCAGAAAAGCTTCATATACTTCTCTGCAAGCTCGTCTTTGCCTGCAAGCTTGAAAAGGAGGTATGTTCTTGCAGTATCAGCAGAAGCATTACCCTGTGTAGCGTGTGACCAGTCTATGATGTAGGCTTTGCCTGTTCCCTCTTCTATAATAATATTTGAGGTGTTGAAGTCACCGTGGCACACCTTGTTATGCTTAGGCATACCGTCAAGGCGTGTGTGAAGCTCATATCTTGTTGTTGCATCAAGATCGCTTTCGCTTATCTTACGCATCATCTTGTCTTTGAGTTTTGTAAGAAGAGGCGCTTTCTTAGAGTGCATTTCAAGCTGAAGATTAACAAAAAGTTCGAGATACTCGTCTTCTTTTTCGGGGTTTTCAGCCATAAGTGCCGAAAGCGTTTTACCCTCGATATACTCTAATTTGATAGCCCACTTGCCGTCAACGAGCATTACTTCTAAAAGTTCGGGAATATTAAGTCCCGTTTCCTCTGCTCTTGCGTGGTTGAGCGCTTCATTTAATACGTTTGCTCTTGAATAGCTCTTATCAAAAACTTTTATAACCGTATCGCCGTCACGGTATATGGTCTTATTAACTCTTTCGGATATCACCTTCATAGTTTTCTCCTCTCTTATTTACCGTAATATGCTCTGAGATACATTTCTTTGAGCTCGCTCATAAGCGGATAACGGGGGTTAGCACCTGTGCACTGGTCGTCAAACGCCTGCTCTGTCATATCGTCAAGTCGTGCAAGGAAGTCTGCTTCATCTTCAACGTAATCGCGGATCGTAGACTTGATACCGATCTTTTCTTTAAGCTCATCTATCTTCTTTATGAGACCCTCTACCTTATCTGCATCAGTCTTGCCCTTTATGCCAAGATAATCTGCAATTTCTGCGTATCTTGCCATTGTATGGGGGTGGTCATACTGCGGGAACGTACCCATCTTTACGGGCGTTTCGCTCGAGTTGAAACGGATAACTTCGTTTATCATCAGAGCATTTGCAACACCGTGGGGGAGGTGGTGGAACGCACCGAGCTTATGTGCCATTGAGTGGCATATTCCAAGGAATGCGTTTGCAAAAGCCATACCGGCCATTGTTGCCGCATTTGCCATTTTTTCTCTTGCTTCGGGGTCGTTTGCACCGTTATCATATGCTCTGGGAAGGTATTCAAAGATTACCTTGAGCGCACGAAGTGCAAGACCGTCTGTATAGTCTGTAGCAAGCATGGAAGCGTATGCTTCAAGTGCATGTGTTACGGCGTCGATACCCGATGCTGCGGTGAGGCCACGGGGCGCATTCATCATCATATCTGCATCAACGATAGCCATATCAGGAAGAAGCTCGTAGTCTGCAAGAGGATATTTTGTACCTGTAGTCTCGTCTGTGATAACGGCAAAGGGAGTTACCTCTGAACCTGTACCTGCTGTTGTAGGAACTGCAACGAAGTAAGCCTTTTCGCCCATCTTAGGGAAGCCGTATACTCTTTTTCTTATATCCATGAAGCGCATCGCCATATCCATGAAGTCCGCTTCGGGGTGCTCATAGAGTACCCACATGATCTTTGCCGCGTCCATAGCCGAGCCGCCGCCGACTGCGATAATTACATCGGGAGCAAATACGCTCATAAGCTTTGCGCCTTCTTTTGCACATGCAAGCGTCGGGTCAGGCTCAACGTTTGAAAATGTTGTGTACTGTATACCCATCTCATTGAGCTTCTTTTCAACGGGCGCTGTGTATCCGTTTTCATAGAGGAAACGGTCTGTTACGATAAACGCTTTTTTCTTATTCATTATGCTGCCAAGCTCATCAAGTGCAACAGGAAGGCAGCCTTTTTTGATATATACCTTTTCAGGTGCTCTGAACCAAAGCATATTCTCTCTCCTTTCGGCAACAGTCTTGATATTTATAAGATGCTTGACTCCAACGTTTTCTGAAACGCTGTTTCCGCCCCAGCTTCCGCAGCCGAGTGTAAGCGAGGGAGTAAGACTGAAGTTATATATATCACCGATACCGCCCTGCGAAGAGGGAGTGTTTACGAGAATACGGCAGGTCTTCATTCTTGACTGGAATTCTGCAAGCTTAGCCTGCTGTGTCACAACGTCGAGGTAGATGGAAGAAGTATGTCCGAATCCGCCGTCTGCAATAAGTCTTTCTGCCTTTTCAAAAGCATCGTCTATGTTCTTTGCCTTGTACATTGCAAGTACGGGTGAAAGCTTTTCGTGTGCAAATTCTTCGCTGATGTCTACGCTTTCCACTTCACCGATAAGGATCTTTGTTGTTTCGGGTACAACAACTCCTGCAAGCTCTGCTATTTTATGAGCCCTCTGACCAACGATCTTTGCATTAAGCGCGCCGTTAATGATTATCGTCTTTCTTACCTTTTCCGTTTCCTCTTCATTAAGGAAGTAACAACCGCGCTTTGCAAATTCGTCTCTTACCTTTTTATATATACTGTCAAGAACGATAACAGACTGCTCGGAAGCGCATATCATACCGTTATCAAAGGTCTTGGAATGGATTATCGAGTTAACGGCAAGAATTATATCGGCACTGTCGTCAATTATTGCAGGAGTATTACCCGCACCAACGCCGAGCGCAGGCTTACCGCTTGAATATGCGGCTTTTACCATGCCGGGACCGCCTGTCGCAAGAATAATATCAGCTTCTTTCATAACAAGATTGGTCATATCAAGCGAGGGCACGTCGATCCATGCGATTATATCTTCAGGCGCACCGGCTTTTACTGCAGCTTCGAGAACGATCTTTGCTGCGGCTATCGTACTGTTTTTAGCTCTCGGGTGAGGGCTTATAACAATACCGTTTCTTGTTTTGAGTGCAAGAAGAGTTTTGAAGATTGCAGTAGACGTTGGGTTAGTGGTGGGGATTACCGCTGCTATAGTACCGATAGACTCAGCTATCTTACGTATTCCTGCCGCTTTATCCTCTTCGATAACACCGCAAGTTTTGGTATCCTTATAAGTATTATAAATATATTCGCTTGCATAATGGTTTTTTATAACCTTATCTTCAACGATACCCATACCGGTTTCTGCAACCGCGAGCTTTGCAAGGCTTATTCTTTCCTTGTTTGCCGCTATTGCCGCCGCCTTAAAAATAGAGTCGACCTGCTCTTGCGTATATCCGGCAAATTTTGCCTGTGCCGCTCTTACCTGTGCAAGTCTTGCCTCGAGCTTTTCAACACTGTCGACAACAGGATACTTGTTCTCTGACATAATTTTACCTGACCTTTCATATTTGAATGAAAATTTGATTTCTGCATTTACAAAAAGTTATATTAAGCCATTATATAACTTTGATAATATTTTAACACATTCTTATTGCCTTGTAAATAGCCTATTTTACACATATTCGTTATTATTTTAACAGAAAAATTTATGTTTTGCACAAAATGATGTACAATTTCCTTCAATCTTGACAATCACAGCTATTTGTTATATAATAATTCTGCAGTATATGCAGTAAATGAAAGGATTTGCACACACGTGCATGTATAGATATAAATGAAGCTGGATTTAAGGAAACTTCTGGCAGGCGAAGTTGATAAAATAGATATAGACTATTCTCTTGAAAGCTCTGATCTGCCTTCTTTTGACGATGTAAGCTTTGCAGACAATGTAAACGTATCTGGTACTCTTAAAAACAACGGAGGTTACATGAAGCTTTCGCTTCTCTCTTCACTCGACTATACTTCCGTCTGCGCAAGATGCTTAAAGGAAATCAAAGATAATCTTAATATAAATTTTGAAAAGACCGTATGCGAAGAGGGCGACCTTCAGAACGAAGACAATGACGACTATGTTGAGATCACCGACGGAATGCTTGATGTTGATGAGGCTTTAATTGAGGACATTATTCTAAATTTTCCGTCTAAAATTCTCTGTGACGAAAACTGCAAGGGACTCTGCCCCAAATGCGGAAAAGACTTGAATTGTGATTCTTGCTCATGTGTAACCAAAGAAATCGACCCAAGACTCGCTCCGCTTCTTAAAATTTTTGACAACGACGATAGTCAAGCGTGACTTTAAGTACAATTTTTTATTTTGTTTTCACAAAATTGGCAGTATTTTAAAAAAATTTCATAAAAATTTTCAGAAACTATTGCAAAATCGATTTTTTTGTTGTATAATATTGTCCAGTATGCGCATTACTGTTAAGGAGGTGTCTATAAATGGCAGTACCGAAGAAGAAAGTCTCCAAGGCGAGACGTGATAAAAGACGTTCAAACGTATGGAAGTTACCGATCCCGGGTATGACAAAGTGCCCCAATTGCGGTGAATACAATCTTGCTCACAGAGTTTGCAAGGCCTGCGGATTCTATAAGGGTGAAGAAGTTATCAAAAAAGAAGCGTAATTTTTGGCGGAAGGAATTTTTCCTTCCGTTTTTTATTTTATCGAAATTACAGCAGGAAATTACTTGCATAAAAAGTCTGCCTTAATAAATGCGAGCGTAGCGGACATTAGTTGCCCAAGGCGACTTTTTTATTTTCTTAAAATTTCGTTAACTTAATAAAATGGTAATATATCTGTGATATTATATATTCTATACTCCTGTATGAAAGGAATGAATTTCTTGAAAAAAGCTTTATGTGTTGTCACTGTTATACTGACACTTTTAAATACAGCTATATTACCTGTTTCGGCTCTTTACCGCGGAGTGCTTGGCGACGTTTATTACGCTCATAGCCGACAGATAGGCGCCGGTGTTGATTTAACGTTATACGAATCGGTAACCGACGGTCTTAACGAGCGTGCTTACGTTTTTGAATACAGACCCGATGAAGGCTCACTCCCCATTGTAAGCTTTGGCGATACGCTTGTAGGAAGCAACCGTACAAGCTCTCTTGCAAATGCCGCGATAAAAAACAGACAAAACGTTGTAGCCGGAATTAACGGGGATTTTTACAGCGTCTATACGGGAATACCTATGGGCGCACTCATAAGCGGCGGAAGAATAATATCTGACGATGATAAAAATAATGCTGTCGGCTTTACGTATGACGGCAATACTCTTTTCGGCGATCCTCAGATATCGTTTACTGTATTACATACGTATGAAAAACCCGTTGTTGAAGAAAATAATGAATCTTACATTCAAGATGAAGATGATTATTTCGATGAAGATGAAGACTTTGAGCCTTCCGACGATTTCAAGCACGACAGATATGACAGTGATTTCGAGCGTAATGAAGATGATCTTACATATGAAACAGTAGAAGAATATCTCCCTGTAAGCTATTTCAACAAATATCCAACCGAATGGGGAGCATATCTGCTTGATGACATATTTGATGCCTCCACACGCTCATCAAAAGCATCACTTGAAATAGTTATCGAGCCCGATTCCAAAAAAATGGTTGCAAAAGCAAACGAAACGATATACGGTACGGTTATTGAAATAAATAACGAGGCCACGAATACCGAAATACCCGAAGGCTGTTTTGTTATATCCGTTTGCGAAACGAGCGCTTACAGAGCTAATTATGATTCTGTCAGCATTGGAGATCTAATAGAAATAGAATTTCAGGTTGCAGACGGCTGGGAAGATGTTGAAACAGCTATCGGCGGAAGCGATCTTATTGTAACAGACGGAAAAGTTAATAACGATGCAATAGACGAGTCTCACGAAAAAATTGCACACCCGCGTACTGCCGTCGGAGTAAGAGAAGACGGAACCGTTATATTTTTTGCTGTTGACGGAAGAAGCGACGAGTCGTATGGCTTTAGGCTTGTAAGTCTTGCTAAAACGCTCATTTCTTTCGGCTGTGTAACGGCATTAAATCTCGACGGCGGCGGCTCAACAACAGCGGTTGTAAAGTTCCCGGGTGAAGAAACTGCAAGAGTTGTAAATACTCCGTCAGATTCGGGCGAGCGCTCTGTTGCAAACGCACTTTTACTTGTCGCGCCAAGCGAATCCGACGGTATGCCGAAATACATAATACCCGATGTGACCGATCCTGTAATCCTTCCAAATGAAACGTACTCTTTTGAAGGCAAATTTTATGACTCGTCTATGAGCGAGGTCTATGACGATACTTTAAACGAGCTTGATGTTGAGCTTTCATTTGACTATTCGCGTCTTTCTTATTACAATGATGAAGATCTTCCGAATCTCGGAAGTATAAGCGAGGACGGTAAGATATATACAGCTGACGGAATAACCGGAGAAATACCGCTTCTCTTTAAGGCTGAATACGACGGCGAAGAACTTATGGGGCGGGTTATTCTTTTCGTTGCGCCGGCACCCGATTCAGCAGAGGTCTTACTCGGCGGCGTTGTTTATAGCTCAGGAGAAAGCGTGCCCGTTGAATTTGAAGCATATTATATGAACAAGCCTGTTCCTGCACGCCCCGAACACCTTACGTATACTTTAACAGATAACGAGATAAGGACCGAGGGTATTTATAAGGATGATGCACCTAAGTTTGCCGATTCTTCACTCGGCTATATCTCTGCAGACGGTGAATTTGTACCGTATGATAAAGCAAACGGCAGTGTATGGCTCACGGTTTCTCTCGACTTGATTCCTGTTTCGCAAACACTTATTGCTGTCGGTGATCCGTATATAACGGTTATCGAAAACGAAACTGTATATTACGATTTTTCAGCTTCATCAAGTGTAGTATCAGAAGAAATTATAGAGAAAAGTACAAACGACACGGATTTTGAAAGCGATACCCTCGTTACAGAACAGCTCGAAGAACAACCTATGACTGTCAGCATTGATGACATAGTTTATGAATCGGATCTGCCGCTTGATAATGCCCTAAGCCTTGATATATATGCTGACGACTCTGAGCTTTCACTTTATGCAAAAGTTATTGATTTTGAAGGTAATGAGCATACTGTTAAGTACATAAAGCAGGTTAATGAACCCGATAATAACGATGTTTACCATTACAGAGCCAAACTTGGCGGCAAATATTCTGCACTTGACGAAATTCTAAGCTTAAGTGCAGAAACAAACGCCGGCAAAACAGGGGAGCTTAATATAACTAAAGCCCAGATAAGCTTTTCTGATACCGAGACTGTTTTCTACGATACTCATACACACTGGGCCCGCACGAATATCAATACTCTCTATCATTGCGGTATTATAGGGGGCGAAGAATACGGCGGAAAACTGCGTTTTGCGCCAGACAGAAATCTTTCCCGTGCAGAATTTGCAGTTATGATATCCAAAAGTCTCGGATATAACGTAAGTGATTACACTAAAGAGCTTAAATTTGACGACAGCAATAAGATAGCCGCTTGGGCAGAACCGTTTGTTCGCGCTGTCAGCGAAAACGGAATAATGAACGGAAAATCCATGTCTGACGGCAACCTTTACTTTGACCCCGAAGGAAAAATCACACGTCAGGAGATCATGCAGGTAATAGGTAATATTATCAAGGCAGAGAAAGAGCAAGCGCTCATAGATACGCTTGAAACAGTAGCTTCTGAAGATTTTATTGCAGACGAGATCATTGAAGAGGATATACTATCTTCATATAACATGCCGCAGTTCTCAGATGTGAGCGATATTGCACCGTGGGCTTATGACAACGTACTACTCACGCTTGAAGCGGGAATCATCACGGGATATAACGACAATACGCTGAAGCCACTGAGAAACGTAACACGAGCAGAGGCGGCAACCGTTATTCTCCGCTATATGAATTATTCGAACTGAATCATAAATCTGACAAGGACGGCAAGCTATGAAGTATATTTTTATAATAAATCCTAAAGCAGGCGCCAAAAATTCCGAGCAAACTATCCGCGAAGCAGTTGCTTTGGCGGCAAGAAGATCAAGCGAAAAAACAGGTATAAATTACGATTATGACTTTTATATAACCGTAGCTCCCCAAAACGCAACAAAGTTTGTTGAGTCCTATCTTGAAACTACAGACAAGGACGTTTGTTTTGTGGCATGCGGCGGAGACGGTACCCTCGCCGAAGTCGTGAGCGGGGCGATAGGTCATGATAATGCATACGTTACGGTATATCCCTGCGGAAGCGGAAACGACTACGTAAAATATTACGGCGGAGCAAAGCCCTTTCTTGACATTACGGGAATATTTGAAGGCAGTATTCGTGACGTTGACGTAATGAAGGCAGGCGACAGATATTCAATTAACATATGCAACTTCGGTTTTGACACAGCAGTTGTCAAGACAATGGAAAAGGTTCGCAGAGTTCCCGTAATTGGCAAAAACAACTCTTACTATACAGGAATAGCAACTGCACTCTTCACAGCAATGAAAAACAAATGCAAGGTTTATGCTGACGGAGAGCTTCTTAATCCAAACGGTATATTCTTACTATGTACGCTTGGCAACGGTTCGTACGTTGGCGGCGGATTCAACTGCTCTCCAAAAAGCGATAATACCGACGGGCTTATGGAGGTATGCCTTGTCGCTCCCGTAAGATTACCGAGGTTTTTAAAGGTACTTCCCCATTATCAGAACGGAACTCATCTTGACACACACGATTTTGACGATATTGTAACGTACAGACGCGCAAAAAGTGTAAGAATTGAAGCTCCCGAGGGATTCTTCGTATTGGTTGACGGAGAGATGATGGATCTCTCGGATGCAACGATAGAAAATCTTAAAGAGGCTCTTCACTTCGTAGTACCGCGCGACTCTATAATCTCCCCTGCAAAGCACCCCGCACTTGTTAAATAAAACAAAAAGCTCATCGGTAAATTCTACCGATGAGCTTTTTTTACATTATCTTTTCACCGCGTTTGAGATCTTTTTTCGCCTTCATAAAAACGTTGCCGTTTTTTATTACGTCAGCTCCGCTTGGTATATCTTCAAGAGCATAAAGCTCTCCGCTTTCGGAGATTGCAACGTTATCAAATTCATGAAGCTTTTTGGCGCATATAGTTTTCAAAAGTCTTGCTTCTTCCCTCTCTATGCGTTCTATTTCAGAGTCATCAAGCTTCATAAGCTTCTCGTAAAGATTTTCCATATCGTCCTCTCTTTTGTCAGGTTGCTATTCCTGCAAACTGACTCTGATAAAGCCTGTAATATGCACCGCCGCGTTCTATAAGCTCCTCATGGCTTCCCGCCTCAGCTATCTTTCCGCCGTCAAGAACTATTATTTTATCCGCGTCTCTTATGGTAGACAATCGGTGCGCGATAATAAGGCTGGTCCTACCTTTCATAAGAGCCACCATTGCCGACTGAATATTCATTTCTGTTTGCGTATCAACGCTTGAAGTAGCTTCGTCAAGTATAAGTATCTTAGGATCGGCAAGAACTGCACGCGCTATTGATAAAAGCTGTCTCTGACCGACGCTGAGGTTGCTTCCTGCTCCTGCAAGCACAGTATGATACGCTTCGGGCAAACGCTCAATAAACACGTCCGCACGGGCGCAATGTGCTGCCGCCTTTACTTCGTCTTCGCTTGCTTCAAGCTTTCCGTATCTTATATTAGAGTCGATAGTATCTGCAAAAAGCACGGTATCCTGAAGCACTATGGCGATCGTCTCACGAAGATCTTTTTTGGGTATGTCGTTTATATTAACTCCGTCAAGAAGTATCTCGCCTGAGTCTATTTCGTAAAAACGCGTCAGCAAATTAACAACCGTTGTCTTTCCACTTCCCGTTGCACCTACTATGGCAATTTTCTGACCGCTCTTTACTTCAAGATCAAAATCACGAAGCACGCTCTCCCCCGGAACATATGAAAAGTGAATATTTTTAAACGATATATCACCTTTAACGTCAATCTTCTTTGTTCCTTTGTCAATTTCGTTTTCGTTATCAAGTATCTCAAAAACGCGTTCAGCGCCTGCAATCGCCGTCAGTATTGACGAATACTGATTGGCAATTTCATTTATAGGCCTTGTAAACTGCTTTGAATAGCCGAGTACCGCCTGTATAGCACCGATCGTCAGCACGTTTGCGCCGTTTGGATCCTGAACTGCTATCATATAGCCGCCGACTGCCGCCAGAAGCAGATACGAAAAGTTGCCTATGATATTCATGACCGGACCCATTATTGAACCCCAAATATTCGCTTTAATTGATATCTTTCTGTAGTCCTGAGCCAAAATCTCAAATCCGTCTATTGCACTCTGTTCTTTGCCGAATGCCATAACGGTCTTATATCCCGTTACCATCTCCTCTATATGACCGTTTAGTGCACCGAGAAGTCTTGACTGTGTTGAAAAATACTTTCTCATATGCTTAACGAGCAAATTTGAAGCAAATATCGTAAGGGGAATAGAGACCATTGCAACAAGGGTAAGTATCGGACTGTAAGAAATCATAAGCACGAACGCACCGATAACGGTTATGACGCTTGAAAAAAGCGAAGCTATCGACTGTGAAACCGTATTGGAGATGTTTTCAACGTCGTTGGTCATACGGCTCATTATGTCGCCGTGCTTATGTGTATCGGTATATTTTATCGGAAGATAGGATATTTTACGAAACAACTCGTTTCGCATATTGTGCACAGTACTTTGTGAAAGTTTCGAAGCAAGCACTCCCTGAAGCATTGTTGCCCCCGAAGCTATAACGTAAAGTATACCCATTATAATCAGCGTGTTCACGAGTGCTTCAAAATCAACGTGAAGCTTGTTTTGCTCAATATCTATCGTTATAGCGTCGATAGCATTAGCCTGAAGTGTCGGTCCTGCAAGGTTAACTGCCGCCGTTAATATAACCATAACAAGTAATGCTAACACCATGTATTTGCTTTTGCCGATATATCTGATTATCCTGCCTATCGTTGCCTTGGCGTTTTTCGGTTTTTCCGAACCGACTCTGCCTGCCATCGGGCCTCCGCGGCCGGGCCCGCCCGGTCCGCCGGGTCTCATATGAATTATGGGAGTATTCTGATTTTTATTATCAGCCATTGTTTTCGCCTCCCATCTTCTGCTGTGACGAATAGATATCGCGATATGCCTCACTTGTTTTCATAAGCTCATCATGAGGTGCAAATGCAGTAATCACGCCGTTTTCGATAACTGCGATCCTGTCTGCATTTCTTATACTTGCAATTCGCTGAGCTATCATTATGATAGTCGTATCCTTCATATTCTCGGCAAGTGCACTTCTCAGTTTTGCTTCTGTTGCAAGGTCAAGTGCCGACGTACTGTCGTCAAATATCAGTATCTCGGGCTTTCTTATAAGCGCACGTGCGATTGCAAGCCTCTGCTTTTGTCCGCCCGAAAGCGAAGCGCCCTTTTCTGCTATCATTGTATCATAGCCTTTATTAAATGAACTTATAAACTCATGGGCCTGCGCCGTTTTTGACGCTTCAATAACTTCTTCATCGGTGGCATCTTCTCTTCCCCAACGGATATTTTCTGCAACCGTTTCTGAAAAGAGCTCACTTTTCTGAAGAACGAATGCGATCTTCGATCTCAGATCATGCAGGTCGTAATCCTGAACGTTAACTCCGTCAACAAGAACTTCTCCCTCATCAGCATCGTAAAATCTCGTGATAAGGTTAACAAGCGAAGTTTTACCGCTTCCCGTTGCGCCTATTACTGCAACAAATTCTCCGGGATTTATCTTTAAATTGATATTATCAAGAACAGGGCGGCCCTTTGTGCCGGGGTATCTGAAGCTTACGTTTTTCATTTCAACGCTTCCGGCTCTGCCATTTTCCTCAGATCTATATTCCCCGTCGCATATAACAGCGTCAGAGTTGAGAACTTCGATAACTCTCTTTGCCGATGCTGCAGCTCTCGATATAGTCTGAAACATCATACTTACCATCATGAGCGACATAAGTATCTGAGTAATATAAGTTATCGCACCCATTACAGCACCGGGTAACATGTTACCCGGTTCAACCTGCATACCGCCTATGTAAATGATAGCAATTACCGAACCGTTCATGATAAGCATCATCACAGGCGATATCATTGCCATTATTCTCTGGACCTTGAGATTTATATTTTTAAGCTCAGTATTAGCAACATCAAAGCGCTCTATTTCATATTCTTCTCTGACATAAGCCTTAACGACTCTGGCACCGGTTACGTTCTCCTGAACAACAGAATTTACTTTGTCAAGCTTAGTCTGAACCTTTGAAAAAAGCGGCGCCGCAACACGAAGCATTATAAATATGAGTATCACCTGAAGCGGCAGCGATATTAAAAGCACACGTCCGAAATTAACGTCAAGCGATAGGCACATAACTATTCCGCCAATAAACATCATGGGCGAGCGCACAAACATACGAAGCGCCATCGCGACGAGATCCTGAATGATATTTATATCATTTGTAAGCCTTGTCACAAGAGATCCTGTTGTGAACTTATCGGTCTGTTCCAAGGAAAGTCCCATAACCTTTTTAAAAACGTCGTTTCTAAGATCGTTACCGAATCTCTGAGCCGCATTTGATGCAAATATAGCAGTCCCTATTCCGAAAACACCGCCAAGTATTGCTAACATTAGCATGAGCGAACCGATCTTGATAATATATTCAACGCCAAGTCCGCCGATAATACCGTTGTCAACAATTTTTGTCATAAGTTTCGGCTGCATAAGATCCATTGCCACCTCGCCTATCATAAAAAGCGGAGCGAGAATGGCAAAATACCAATACGGTTTAAGATATTTCGCCAGTTTCATAAATGTTTCCTTTCAGGAAAATATAATATATTCTTACTAATTATATTTATTTTGGCAATATAAGTCAATAGAACCGGTATAAAATTCACATAAAAATCAAAAAATAAAAATCAAAAAAAGGTGCTGTTTGCACCTTCTTTTATTTTCTTACGACTTCGTTTTCAAGAAGCCTTTTTAAGAGCTCACGCGCCATAGGCCTTATTTCTTCACCGCTTAATCCGTCTCTTCTTCCTGCATTTATAAACCCTTTTATGCCCGAGCATATAAAATCACACGTCATCGATAGCGGATATCTTGGATTGAGCCGATCCTTGTCTTTTTCAATTTTTTGGCCTATTGTTTCATCTATGATTTTAAAGTACATATAATTTAACGTTGGACTTTCGCTTGATCTCGTATGGCCGAAAAAATCATAATTTGTATAATATATGTTAAGTATAGAATCAAGTATATTCAAATAATCACAAACAATATCAGCGGCAGAATTATTTTCATTCTGGAGACGATAGTATTCTTCTTTTGCGCGGATCTGCATATCTTCAAATATATCAGATGCAAGCTCCGTCTTGTCAGAATAATGCGTATAAAACGTGATACGGCTTGTCTGCGCCTCTTCACAAAGCTCCTTTACAGTAATGTCATCAAAGCTCTTGCTTTTTAACATTCTTATCAGAGTCTGCTTAATATTGTTCTTGGTTTTTATAATTCTTTTATCCATAGTCATTATTTTATAACATTTGTACTGTTATTTAAACACTTTCTGTTGTTTGTAATTGCAAATACGAGGGATATTATATATAATGGATTACGTACAGAGACAACGCTTGTTTATCAATATTGTAACACAAAGTAAAACAAAATGCAAGTCACAGAAAAAAATCTTGTACTAAAAAGATAAAAAGCAAACGAAAGGAGCTCATACATGGGCAAATATATAATCAGCTGTTGTTCAACGGTAGATCTTACCGAAGAACAACTCAAAAGCCGCGATATCAAGCATGTTTGTTTCCATTTTTCAATAGACGGCAAGGAATATTTTGACGATCTCGGCAAATCCGTACCATTTGATGTTTTCTATAAAGCAATGGCAAACGGAGCTGAAACAAAAACATCTCAGGTTAATGTTGACGAATTTACACGTTTCTTTGCACAGTATCTTGAAAAGGGCTATGATATAATCCACGTGGCTATATCATCGGGAATTTCCGGAACATTTAACTCAGCCACTATTGCAAGAAACGAGCTTCTTGAAAAATATCCCGACAGAAAACTTTATATTGTCGACTCGCTTGCCGCTTCGGGCGGTCAGGGCATGTTTGTTGATAAGCTTGCAGATCTCCGCGACGCAGGTCTTACGATAGATGAGCTTTACGACTGGACGCGTGCTCACAAGCTCGAGCTTCATCACTGGTTCTTCTCTACCGACCTTACATTTTTCGTCAAGGGCGGCAGAATAACCAAGGCTTCGGGATGGTTTGGCACTATTCTTAAAATATGTCCTCTTCTTAACGTGGATAAGAACGGTAAGCTTGTGCCGCGTGAAAAAATACGTACAAAAGCAAAGGTCATTAAGGCGATTGCTGAAAAAATGGAACTTTTTGCAAGAGACGGTCTTGAATATAATGATAAGTGCATAATAACTCATTCAGGCTGTTATGAAGACGCACGCGCGGTGGCTGATATAATTGAAGCAAAATTCAAGCACCTAAAGTGCCCTGTTATCATCAATTCAATCGGCACTACAATCGGAAGCCATACCGGCCCCGGTACCGTTGCCCTCTTCTTCTGGGGCAAGAAGCGCGAAGACTAAGAATTATTAAATAGAATTTTCTCGGACGCGGTTTGATCCGCGTCCTTGACTGTGTTTATAACCATAATAAATCACTATATTCCCCAAATTATACGGAGATCTATAATGAATATTACCGATATCAAAACAATCGATGCGCGCGCTATGCGTCTTATGATATTAAACGCCGCCGCAACTATTGAAAACAACTGCACTAAACTTAACGATCTTAACGTGTTCCCTGTTCCCGACGGTGATACGGGAAGCAATATGGCGCTCACGGTAAGCGCAGCGGCACGTGAGCTTGCAAACGGCAAGCGTGAAAGCGCAGGCGAAATTGCAAATATAGCTGCAAAGGCTATGCTTCGCGGCGCAAGAGGAAATTCAGGCGTTATAACAAGCTTGCTTTTCAGAGGAATAGCCACGGAGCTAACGGGGCTTGATACATGCAATGCCGAAGCGCTTTCAAATGCGCTTCAGTCAGGTGTTGCCGCAGCATATAAGGCGGTATCCAATCCTGCCGAGGGAACTATACTTACCGTATCAAGACTGGCTGCAGACGCCGCAGTTAAGGCTGCACAATCAGGCTCGATAATGTTCGTTTTTGACAAAGCAATAGAGGCTGCCAAAGAAGCTCTTTCGCAGACAACGGAAATGAATCCTGTATTAAAAAAAGCAGGTGTTGTAGACGCAGGCGGTTTCGGTTGGGTACTCATACTTGAAGCTATGAAAGACGCCGTTTGCGGAAACGAGATCAAATCAAGCGTAGATTTCACGGCACAAGCGTCAGAGTCTGCTGATTTTTCAAGCTTTGACAGCGAGGATATAACATTTGCCTACTGCACGGAATTTATAGTTTCAAGAACAAACACAAACGATCCCGCTAACTTAAAGGCCGAGCTGGAAAAGCTTGGCGACAGCCTTGTTGTTGTTGACGATGAGGAAATAATAAAGGTTCATGTTCATACAAACGACCCGGGAAGCGCTCTTCATCTGGCAATCGAATACGGACAGTTTATAAGCGTCAAGGTTGAAAACATGAAGCTTCAGCACTCAAATAAAATAGCTGAAGATTTATCTGGCGCATCTCCTGTTGCAGAATACGGTGTTGTTGCCGTATCGCCCGGTGAAGGAATCACAGAGGTGTTTGGCGAGCTTGGTGTTGACGAATGTGTTTCAGGCGGTCAGACGATGAACCCCTCAACCGACGATATTCTTGCCGCTATTGAAAAGGTAAGCGCAAAGAATATCTTTGTTCTCCCCAACAACAAAAACATTATTCTTGCGGCTGAACAGGCATGTGAGATATCAGATAAAAACGTGATCGTTATACCCTCAAAGACAGTTCCCCAGGGAATATGCGCTATGCAGGCTTACGACACGGATCTTTCGATTGATGAAATAAAAGATACAATGACAGAATCCCTTTCCAACGTAACCACTATGCAGATGACAACTGCGGTCAGGGATAGCAATATGAACGGTCTTGACATAAAGAAAGACGATTTTATTGCTCTTTGCGAAGGCGAGCTTATGGCTGGCGGCAAAGACGAAGCTGTACTCATCGACATGCTTATAAGCAAGATAAAGGAAACAGACCGCGATATAATCACAGTATATTTCGGTTGCGATGTTTCAGAAGAAGAAGCTGTGGAAATGTCTGCACGTTTTGAAGAAGCTTTCGGAGAAGACAACGTAAGTCTTGTACCGGGCGGACAAAGCGTATACAGATATATCGTATCAGCCGAAATATAATCAAAACGAAAACGGACTCTTGCGAGTCCGTTTTTTATTTGTTATGATATTTTAAAAGTGCTTCTCTGCCGGCCTTTGTCACAGGTTTTATCCATTTGTTCGTAAAGAAATATCTTAAACACAAAACCGATTTTGGTATATCCTCAACGATATACATTATTGCATAAACAATAACAAAGTCAAGCTTTAAGAAGTAAGCAGATATGGCCGTTGCAGGGATAGACAAGCACCAGAGGCACACAAGATCGTATATAAGCCCGCGTGTTGTTTCTCCGCCCGGTCTGAATATTCCGACTATCTGAATATAAGGAATATTTCTAAACGGCATTTCAAAAGCATATACAGCCGTTATGCCTATGGCAACGCGCAATGTTTCTTCTGTAAGATTGCCGCTTAAATTGAAAATATGAACAAGCTGTTCTCTGAACAATAGTATTACAGCACCAACAGGTATAGCCGAAAGCGGCACAAGGTATGCCATTTTTCTCGACGTTCTTATGCCCTCTTCAATCTGACCTGCTCCGATCTGCTTGCCTATCATTACGCATGATGCATTACATATACCGACAAAGACAACAAAGGCAATGTTCTCGAAGGTTTTAAGTATCGTTACAGCCGCATAATATTCGCTTCCGAGGTTTGAGAACAGAAGTGTTATTACAAATGAACCCAGCCCCCACATACTCTCATTAACAATAACAGGAGTTGCTTTTTTATAAAACATGATTACCATGTCTATACCAAAAGAAAATATCTTTTTTATTGGTGCTGTAAGGATAAGCTTTTTGAAATGCGCAATAATAAGCGCGGCAAGCGGATTTACCCAAGCCGAAATGCATGTTGCAAGCGCGGCACCTTTTATCCCCATTTCGGGAAGTCCAAATCTACCGAAGATAAACCCATAATTAAAAACTGCGTTGAATACCGTTGCAATAAGGGATATTACCATCGGTATTTTTACACATTCAGTCGATCTGAGAAGCGCAAACATCAAGTTTCCAAGCATTACCGCAGGATATGAAAAAGCGGCAATTTTAAGATATGATGCTCCTGATGCTATCACAGCAGACTCCTTATTGAATATGCGCATAACGGCTTCGGGAGCAAAAAAAGTTATTGCAAAAAATGCAAAGGATATTACAAGTCCCGAAGCAAGGGCGATACCGTATACCTTGTGTATCGAATCTAAGTTTTTCTCACCCCAATACTGGGCAACGAATATCGACATTCCCGACACTATGCCGAAAAGCACGATCTGCAAAAGCCAGCTCCACTGCCCTGCCATACCTACCGCGGCAAGTTCTGTATCGCCAAGCTGACCGACCATAAGAGTATCAACAAGGGTAAATGAGCTTACAAGCAGATTTTGCAGCGCAATCGGAAGTGCAAGCTTTATAAGCGATGAATAAAATGTTTTACTTTCATGTTTAATCAAAATTCTACCTCTGGTTTAAAAAATTCCTTTTTGGTGTAACCGTAGTGTTGAAGCTGTATCCCCGGTTATTCATCACAGACACTTTCAGAGCTACCAGATTTATGTCCGTTTTAAGTATTTTTGCAATTTGCTCTATATCATATCCCTCATGCGCAAGATCAGATGTTTTTTCATCATCAAGCAACAGCTCCGCGGCAAATACGTTTGCTTCGTATTCCGGCCTGCTTTTCATATCGTATAAGACAAACTCCCGAAGAACAGAATCACCCGCAAGCTCGCGGTGAAGACGGTCGTGGCCTATCTCGTGTGAAAGTACTATCTTTTTTTCATTATCATCAAGATTGTCGTTTAATACGATATATCTTTTGCGGTTAAGTACGGTATAAAATCCTTTCAGCCGGGTAAATTCAGGATTGAACGCTACGCTTATATTAAGAGCGTCTGCAAGAGCAAAGGGATCTCTCGTCTTATATTTTTTTACAAGCTTCTCCACTTTATCGTATATAGTATTTTTCATTTATATAAACAATACCTTTCAGAAAGGGATATTATTTTTTATGCTTGTTCGGGGTAAAACGGGCAGAATATTCCTTACTGTCAAGATATAACTCCTGTATCTGATGAACGAAAGCAAGCTTATCGTCATCATCCAGCTCCCCTCCTGCAAACATCGACGATATCTGATTTATAAGCCTTCTTGCCTGCATGCGCCCACGTGCACCGTAAGCTTCGGAAACATCGGTTATAAATTCCTCGTCCTCGCTGAGAAGATAACCGGGCTCGAGCTCAAGCACATCAGCAAGCGTATAATACATTTTTCTATCCTTAGGATATATTGCGCCGCTTTCATAGTTAACTATCGTTCTCTTTGATACGTTAACCAGCTTTGAAAGTTGTTCTTGCGTAAGTTTCTTTCTTTTGCGTGCTTGCCGCAGCTTTTCACCAAATTTCATTTCATTATCCTCCATTATGAATTTATTATTCTGCTTTGGCAAAATTTTACGAATTTATTTTTCGTTTTGCTATTGACAAGTGAACTTTTGTTGCGTATAATAAATGTGCAATTAAAATTCACTTTTATTGTAACCGACATTTCACATTTTGTCAATAGTATTTTGAAATTTTCACAAAAAAGCAGGTGTTTCACATGGAAAAGATAATACTGCACAGCGATCTGAACAATTTTTTTGCATCGGTTGAAGCTATAACTGATCCAAGGCTTGCGGGAGAAGAAAAATTCATAGCCGTCTGCGGTCTTGAAGAAGACAGACACGGTATAGTGCTTGCCAAGAATGAAAATGCGAAACGCATGGGTGTAAAAACCGGTGATACTATATGGCAGGCAAAGCAAAAATGTCCTGATATTATAATAGCGCCCCCGCATTTTGATAAATATAACTACTATTCAAAAATAGTCCGCGAAATATATTCGGAATATACAGACGAAGTTGAACCTTTTGGATTAGATGAATGCTGGCTTGACGTAACCCGAAGCACGTCTCTTTTCGGAAGCGGCGCCACTATTGCAAACACCATACGGAAAAAGGTAAAAAGTGAAACGGGACTTACTGTATCAGTGGGCGTTTCCTTCAATAAAATTTTTGCCAAGCTTTGCAGTGATATAAAAAAGCCTGATGCCGTTACCATTGCTTCTAAAGAAGATTTCAGGGAAAAGCTTTGGTCACTTTCAGCCAGCAATCTTCTCGGAGTGGGAAGAGCAAGCATTAAAGTTCTGGAAAATCACGGAATATTTACTATCGGCGATATTGCACGTACTCCTTGCGCTTATCTTGAAAAGTGGCTTGGTAAAAACGGTGCTACATTATACTCATATGCCAACGGGCTTGACGATTCTCCCGTTACCCCATGCAACTATTCTCCTGCTCCGAAAAGCATAAGTCACGGCATAACCTGTCGAGCGGATCTGGAAAACTCGGATGAGGTTGCACGTGTAATTTTATATCTTTGCAGAGATATATCAGCAAAGCTCAGAAAACAACATCTTACAGGCACAAATATTGCAGTTTTTGTAAAAAATAATAAGCTTCAATCTCACGAATACAGCGTAAATCTCCCCTTTCCCACGCGTTCGTGGAATACAATATACATCAAAGCATTTGAACTGTTCTCTCGCTCATATTGCTTTACACAGCCTGTACGGGCGCTAAGCATACACGTATCAAGATTAAGCGAAGACAATAAACCTGCCGCTTTTGACATTTTTACAGACGTTATACGCGAGGAAAAAAGAGAAAAAAAAGAGACCGCCATCGATAAAATAAATGCGCATTTTGGCAAAAATACGATCCTTCCGGCTTCACTTCTTTGCGATATAAAGCTTCCCTGCATAATAAATGAATCTATATTGCCTCCGGCTATACGTTCTCAGTAACCTAAGCATAAAAAGCAGTTAAATTTGAAAATAAATAATTATATTGGCATATTGGCAAAAACCGCTAAAAAGCAGTAGTAAATATATACAAAAAGCAATCTGAAAGCTTGTTAATTATTTCGCAACCGATTTTGTTGACATAACACTTCTTATATGATATACTTGTATAGAATAGTGACAAGTTTTACCTTTTAAGTTGTTATTATCAAAAATCACCGCAGAGGTGTCATATTCGGAGGAAAAGATGAAAAGATTACTTTTGTGCGCTCTTACATCAATAATTATGCTCACACTTTGTGTCAGCATATATGCTGCAGATGCACAGAGCTTTGAATTCAGCATTCAGGCTGTAAGAAAGATCGTGGGCGAGAGCTTTGAATTAACAATACTTCCCACACCTGCAGATGCACAGATAAGCGTCACATACACTTCAGAAAACGGCCTGATTGCAGAGGTTGACGCAAACGGTAAGGTTACTGCAGTTGGTGCAGGCGATACGTATATCGTTGCAACTGCCGGTGACCTTGAAGCTAAGTGCCACGTATTCGTATATGAAGAAGCACTTGCTCCCGTTGACTTCGTCGCTATTGACTATAACACAAGCGAAAAGCCTATTGTAACAAGCATCGGCGACTCTATTACGGCTTACACCGTAAACGGTACTGTAGGAAACACTCAGATCCAACAGGGATACAACTACCACGAATGGTGGGCAAAGAGCTACCACCTCAAAACAAATGATTATGGTTGGGGCGGTTCTAAAGTTTCCGAAACTGAGTGCAGTGAGCCCTCCTTCATAGACCGCTATGAAGATATGATAGCTGCAGTTCCAAACGCAAACCTTATAACAGTTATGGGCGGTACAAACGACTTTGGTAGCACACCTCTCGGCGATTACAACAGCCGTGATCTCAACACCTTTGCAGGCGCGATCAAGTTCCTTATGGAAGAATTTATAGAAGCGTACCCCAATTCACAGATAGTTTTCTTCTCTCCGACCAGAACATATTCAAGTGGCAAGCCCCTTGACTACACAAACTCATACGGCGATACAAAATATGACTATGCGCAGGCAACAGTAGATCTCGCTGAAATCTACGGCATCCACGGTATTGACCTTTACTCCGTTGATGAGATTGACTTCAGATCAACAGACATGCTTCTTGACGGAGTTCACCCCACAAAGGACGGTCAGAAGATAATGGCTAATGTTATGGCTGAAATGATGGAAGAAGTTGGTGCTGTTGATATAAAAGATCCCGTAATACTCGCTTCGGGCAAGTGCGGAGACAGCCTTGAATTTACAGTTGATCACAGAAATGAACTCATTATAAGCGGAAATGGCGATATGTACAACTACAGTGCAGAAAACCCCGCTCCTTGGTCTTCTTACAAAGCTTCAGTTAATAAGATAAGCATATCAGGCGCAACAACTATCGGCGCTTACGCTTTCGACGGATTTACTGCTATTAAAGGAATGTCTCTTCCCTCCTCTGTTACTTCTATCGGCGACAATGCATTCTACGGATGCAGTGCTATTACCGGTGTTATCGTACCTTCAACAGTAACTGCCATAGGAGCAGATGCATTTGGCGCCTGCTCAAGCCTTGTAAGCATTGTAATCCCCGACTCTGTAACTTCGATCGGAGCCGATGCATTTGCTTCATGCTCAGCAAGCCTTACAATCCGCGGCTATGAAAACAGCGTTGCTCATACATATGCAAACGATAGTGGTATTACTTTTGAAATTATCGACACCATGATATCCGGAGACGTTGATACCGACGGAAAGGTAAATTCAGTAGACGTTATCAAGCTTGCAAGATATCTTGCAGATTGGGACGGATATGATACTATAAATGAAGTCAACTCTGACGTCGATGCTGACGGTGAGATCACAGTTTCAGACTCGGCTGTTCTTGCAAGACACTGGGCAGGCTGGATCTCATATGCTACACTTCCATACACAAAATAAAAGACTATAAACTTGACCGCCTTTAGAACAGGGCATACCGGAGGACCATTATGAAAAAAATTTTAATAACACTTCTTGTATCAGCAATCGCTTTGACAATGGGAATCGGCATTTCTGCCTCTGACGATCTTTCAGCTCTTGAATTCGATATTCAGGCAGTACGCAGGGTTGTTGGTGAAACTGTTGAACTCACGCTTCTTCCCACTCCTAGGGGAACAAAGCTTGATAAGATCGGTGTTACATATACATCCGAAAACCCCGCAGTTGCAACTGTTGATGCAAACGGTAAAGTAACAGCAGTTGCTGCCGGCGACACATTCATCGTTGCCAAGGCAGGCAAAAAAATAGAGGCAAGATGCCATATATTCGTATATGACGCACCTGTTGCTCCCGTTGTATTCGTATCAAAAGACAGAGCCGTTGCCGACACATCGACCGTAGTAAGCTTAGGCGACTCTATAACCGCATATACGGTAAACCCCACAAAAGACGGAACATCAACAGTTATCGAACAGGGGTACAATTATCATGAGTGGTGGGGCAAGAGCTACAGACTCAAAACTCACGATTACGGTTGGGGCGGTTCTAAGCTTTCCGAAACCGAATGTAATGAACCTTCATTCATTGACCGTTACGAAGATATGATTAAAAAGGTACCTGATGCAGATCTCGTAACAGTAATGGGCGGAACTAATGACTTCAGTTCAACCGAGCTCGGTGACATAGATGATCGTGAGCTTACCACCTTCTCGGGTGCAACGCGCTTCTTGATGGAAAGACTCATTGAAGCTTATCCCGACTCCCAGATCGTATTCTTTACATTTACCAGACCAAAGTCTGCTAATCCACTTGATAAGCCCAATGTGTTTGGTGATACAAGATTTGATTATTGCGATAGAATTGTAGAACTCGCAAAAGAATATGGTATTCATGCAATCGACATTTACCGTGTTGATGAGCTTGATTTCAGAATGGACAGCACACTTATGGCCGATAACGTGCACCCCACAAAGGATGCCCATAAGATACTTGCCGACTACTTAGACAAGAAAATGGAAGAGATGAACATCATCACTCATATAGTACGCGGTTCCGGATTCAATGACACTCTTGAGCATTGGGGATGCGACAACATAGACTATGTTGTAAGCAAAGGGCTCTTTGACGGTGTTACAAAGAGAAAATTCGAACCCAACAGCACAATGACGCGCAGTATGCTCGTTACAGTACTTGCTAGACTTGCAGGCGACACTGCAAACACAACCGAGGTTCCCTATACTGACCTCGCTGAGGGTGCTTGGTATATCCCTGGTATTGCATTTGCATATGCAAACGGAATCTGCGATGGCGGCGAAAGCTTCAGACCTGACGACAACATCACACGTGAAGAACTTGCCGATATGCTTTACAGATATGCAAAAGCAAAGGGCATGGACACACCTGTTGATGATATAATATTTGCAGACTCTGCAGATATATCTGCATCAATGCGCGAGGGAATGCTCTACTGTGCAAACGTTGGAATCATAACCGGCTATTCCGATAACACAGTTAAGCCCAAGAACAGCGCAACGCGTGCAGAAGTTGCAACGATGATAAAGCGCTTTATCGACGCTATGTAATAAAAAAGAAAACGCCTTGAAATGAAGTGACCCCAAAAGTTAGACACTTTTGGAGGTGCATATCAAAAAAGGCGTTTTCTTTATTTATGTTTTATTATTTAGTTACAGTTACAATAAACGCTTCTGAAAGATAGCCAACAGTAACAACCACTCCATTTTTGCCGCTTCCGCTGAACGAATATACTCCAGAGTCATACATAGAATTATCGATCATCACGTTTTGGTCAAAGCCGTTTTCTTTTACCAGATCAGAGTATGTAACGGCATCGTCAATAGTGCATCCGCTGTATATAGCGCTAAATACCGTGCCTGAAATCTCTGCTGAAAGCAATGTTCCTGCCTGAGGTTTTGGTATAAGTATTGTGTATTCATTGTCGGGCCAACTTCCGCCAATTTGTCCGACTGAACCGTCCTCGGTTATCATGGTGAAATTTCCGTCAGCTGTTTGTATTACAGTAGTTCCGTCGTCATACGTTATTGTGGTGCTTCCATCGTCATTATACGTAACCGTAACACCTTCCTGCGCCATCTCTTCTGCATATGCATTCTTATCCTCTTCGGACATATCTGCGAGAATAACGACTTCGTTTAAGGCCTCATCAACGCCGCCGATCTCTTGTATAACGTTGACATCTCCTGCAGCTTTTGAACCGACTATCTCCGCAACTTTTTCTTCAACAGTTGTTATTTCTTCTGTTTCAGGCTCATTTGTAATAATTTCAACAGTATACAGAGTCGACTCAGTTTCGCTTTCGGTCACATCCGTTTGCTTTGATTCTTTGCCACTACAAGAAACACACGTGATAGAAAAAATAAGAACAAAAAGTACAAACAATGCTTTTTTCATATGTTTTCTCCAAAAAACTCAATTTTTATTATTTTAACATATACATTTAAAAAAAGCAATAGCATATGATACTGTTAATATATCTGTTTGATGTGAAAATCACAGTATTATTTACTTTTTTACTTCAAAGTCATTGAAATATAATAAAGTTTATGGTAAAATACACATTATAAGATATTTATGTTACACCGATTGAAAGGGTGATTTTTATGAGTATTCGTATTGGTATATTCGGTTACGGCAATCTCGGCCGTGGAGTTGAGTGCGCAATAAAGCAAAATAAGGATCTTGAGCTTGTCGGCGTATTTACCCGCCGCGATCCTGCAACTGTAAAAATATTAACTGACGGTGTCGGCGTTTATCACGTTGATGAAGCGAAAGATATGGCTGATAAAATAGACGTTATGATCCTCTGCGGCGGAAGCGCAACGGACCTTCCCGTACAGACCCCGGAACTTGCAAAATATTTTAACGTTGTTGACAGCTTTGACACGCATGCAAAGATACCTGAGCATTTTGCAAACGTAGACGTGGCAGCAAAAGCCTCGGGCAAAGTGGGAATAATATCAGTAGGATGGGACCCCGGCATGTTCTCTCTCAACCGTCTTTATGCTTCTGCTGTACTTGTTGACGGCGAAAGCTACACCTTCTGGGGTAAAGGCGTAAGCCAGGGGCACTCGGATGCTATAAGAAGAATTGACGGCGTTGTTGATGCAAGACAGTACACTATACCCGTTGATGCGGCGCTCGAAGCTGTAAGAAGTGGCTCCAACCCTGCTCTCACAACGAGAGAAAAGCACACACGCGAATGTTTTGTTGTTGCTGAGGACGGTGCAGATAAGGCCCGTATCGAAAACGAAATAAAGACTATGCCTAACTATTTTGCCGACTACAACACGACCGTTCACTTTATAAGTATGGAAGAACTCAAGCGCGACCACAGCGGTATTCCTCACGGCGGCTTTGTTATAAGAAGCGGCAAGACGGGAGCAAATCTTGAAAATAATCACATAATCGAGTACAGCTTAAAGCTTGATTCCAACCCCGAGTTTACTGCAAGTGTCATCGTAGCATATGCGCGCGCGGCTTACCGTTTAAGCCTTGAGGGCGCAAGCGGATGCAAGACTGTATTTGATATTTCGCCGTCATATCTCAGCCACAAAAGCGGCGATGAGCTCAGAAGAGAGATGCTTTAAATTGCAAATACACACTCTCTTATCTTCCAGATCGGAGAGTGTGATAATTACTTAATATTTTGTCTTGAAATCTATTGACAAAGCAAAAATTAAATGGTATAATTGTCGAGTGAGCGGCGGACAGCACTCGTCGCCTCTATCTGTATAAACTCGATAATTTCGGGGTGTGGCTCAGTTTGGTAGAGCGCTTGGTTCGGGACCAAGAGGCCGCTGGTTCGAATCCAGTCACTCCGACCAGCAGGCAGTGCCTGCACCCAAGTTCGGGTGTAGTCACTGTCATTTTTTATTTATCACACGATGGTGAAGTTTCGTTATGAACACTCGCACCAACAAAGAAAACTCTTTTGCCTTGATAGGCAAAAGAGTTTTCTGCTTACTTGAACAATTCATGGTTTCGTGGTATAATATGCTCGATAAATAAGAATTTGACGTTCAATTTTTGCTCTACCAATGGTTGATTTCTCCCCTTTCAACCATTAGTTCATGTTATTTTTCTTAAAATGTGCTACAATTAAAGTGAAAGGAGGTAGCCTATGGACCAAATCAAAACAGGAAAGTTTATTGCCGAGTGCAGAAAAAAGAAAAATCTTACACAAGCACAGTTGGCAGAAAAATTGAATATAACCGACAGAGCTATATCAAAATGGGAAACAGGCAAAGCAATGCCCGATTCCAATATTATGCTCGACCTTTGTTATATTCTTGGAATAAATGTAAATGAATTATTATGTGGGGAGATGATTGATCTGGAACAAAAGGAAGAACAATTAAATGAACTGATTTTTCAGATGGCAAAAAATGAGGAAAGATATCATAAACGACTGCTGCATTCCGCTTATGTGATTGTGGCAACCAGCCTGGTAGCACTTATTTGTATGATGACCTTAATATCACTCCTTATCCCTGAATGTGGATTTCAAGACTTTTTGATAATAGTGTCTGTTATACTATTTATAATCCCTTGCATTATTGCTCTTAAATTTAAGGTAGAGACAGGGTATTATGAATGTAAGAACTGTCAACATATGTTTGTTCCTAACTATAAAGAGATTGCCTTGTTGATGCAAACGCCAACCAGAAGATTGTTGAAGTGTACTAAATGTGGAAAATGGACTTGGTGCAAAAAACTAACCAAGAGATAAATTCAAGTTTGTCGAGCAGATTGATTGTTGTACTTTTTATCTTTTTACCTGCCTTATGTTACATTTAGTAGTCCTTTCGCAGCAGGCAGTGCCTGCACCCAAGTTCGGGTGTAGTCACTGTCATTTTTTTATTTATCACACGATGGTGAAATCTGTTATGAGCACTCGCACAAAAAGGACTTGTCAATCGACAAATCCTTTTCATTTTTATTCATCCGAGTAAAACATCGCTTACGAGCATTACACAAAAACCTGCGAGAAGCGCATACGTTGCACCGCGCTGATGACCGTGCGCATGAGTTTCGGGTATCATTTCGTCGCTTATAACGTACAGCATCGTACCGCCTGCAAAGGCAAGCGCAAACGGAAGTATTGCTGACGCTATACTTACTGCAAAATATCCGATAAGCGTTCCTACAACCTCAACAAGTCCGGTCAGCATAGCGCACACAAACGTCTTTGAAGGTTTAACTCCTGCCGCAAGCATAGGACCTATTATAACCATACCCTCCGGTATATTTTGCAGGGCTATACCGCCTGCAATAAGAAGAGCTTGTGAGGTGTTTCCTGCACCGAAGCCTACACCTGCCGCAATTCCTTCGGGCAGATTATGTATAGCAATTGCCGTTACAAACAAAAGCACCCGGCTGAGATTTGCATTGTTATGATCCTCAACATCGCTACCCATAAGCTTGTGAAGATGCGGCACTATTTTGTCTACAACGTTAAGGCAGAGTGCGCCCGCGAAAACACCTGCAACAGTTATTAAAAGCCCAAACTTACCGCCGTACTCTACAGACGGAAGTATCAATCCCAAAACTGCGGCGGCAAGCATTACTCCTGCAGCAAATGAGAGCACTATATCAGAAAACTTATGCGATACTTTCTTAAATGCAAAGCCTATAAGCGAGCCAAATACCGTAGCTCCGCCAACGCCGAGCGCCGTTAGTAATACAAGTTCCATAAAATCTCCGTCATAAAGAGAGTTCCCACGTTAACCGTGGGAACTGACTTTTATCAATAGTTTTCAGCATGAATTTCGAAATAAGCCTGAGGATGAGCGCATGTCGGGCAGATCTCGGGCGCCTTTGTTCCAACTACGATATGTCCGCAGTTACGGCATTCCCACACCTTAACCTCGCTCTTTTCAAAGACCTGTGCGGTTTCTACGTTTTTAAGAAGCGCACGGTAACGCTCCTCGTGATGCTTTTCAATTGCGGCAACAAGTCTGAACTTAGCCGCAAGCTCCTTAAAGCCTTCCTTCTCTGCTGTTTCAGCAAAGCCTGCATACATGTCTGTCCACTCATAGTTTTCGCCGTTTGCGGCAGAAACTAAGTTTTCTGCAGTATCGCCGATACCTGCAAGCTCCTTAAACCAAAGCTTTGCGTGTTCCTTTTCGTTTTCTGCAGTCTTTAAGAAAAGTGCTGCGATCTGTTCATAGCCTGCCTTTTTAGCAACAGAAGCAAAATAAGTGTACTTGTTGCGTGCTTCGGATTCTCCCGAAAAAGCAGCCATGAGATTTTTTTCTGTCTGAGTACCCTTGTACTTGTTTTCAGCCATTGTGGTTTCCTCCATTAAATATTAAAATATTTATTGTTCTGAGAACATATCTTTGCCAACTCCGCAGAGAGGGCATTCAAAGTCTGCAGGAAGATCCTCAAACTTTGTTCCGGGCGCTATGCCGAGATCGGGAGCGCCGAGTTCCTCGTCATATGTCCAACCGCATGCATCGCATACATATTTTTTCATTACTATTTCCTCCTTATATAATTATTTTATTGGTTCAAAGTCAGCGGCACCGTGCTTGCAGAGAGGACAGATAAAGTCCTCAGGAAGCTCGTCGCCTTCATATACGTATCCGCATATCTTGCAAACGTAGCCTTTTTTACCCTCTGTATCAGGCTTCGGCTTAACATTTGAGTGATAATACGAATACGTCATGGTTTCAACATCCGAAATAACTCTCGCTTCTGTTACAGAGCAGATAAACATTCCGTGAGTATCAAGATCGACATACTGCTCTACTTTCAGCGACATAAACGAATTGATATATCTCGGCAAGAATACAAGACCGTTATCAGAGCGAAGCGGCTCGCAATCCTTGAATTTATCAACGTTTCTTCCGCTGACAAATCCAAATGCTTCAAACACCTTAAACGGTGCGTCGACCGTAAGGCAGTTTATATTCATTTTACCGGTCTGCTTTATTACGTGGTGAGAATAGTTCGCCTTGTTTATCGTTACAGCTATACGGTTAGGTGTATCAGTTACCTGCGTTACCGTGTTAACAATAAGTCCGTTGTCTTTTTTGCCGTCGTTTGACGTTACAACGTAAAGTCCGTATCCTATTTTAAAAAGTGCAGTAAGATCATTTTTGTTTGCGGTAGTATCCTGTTGCGCAAGATATTCCATGCAAAGTTCGTCTGCAAGCGCATCAAGCTGGGCATTACTTTCATCATTCAGAGCCGACAAAATCCTTACAGTAGTATCTGCATAATTTAAATTTTTACACTTCTCAAGCATACCGCGCATAACTTTTGCCGCAAGGGGCGCCCAGCTGCCGTTTTCAATAAGGGCAACCTTACGGTTTGAGAAATTACGTTCTGTTAGGTGATTTATAAACTCGCGCATAAACGGGAATATTTCCGCATTATACGTTGTTGTTGCCAAAACAAGCTTACTGTATCTGAATGCATCCTCAACAGCCTCTGCCATATCGCATCTTGCAAGATCATTAACAACGACCTTGGGGCATCCGTTAGTCTTAAGCTTTTCTGCAAGCTTCATTACAGCCTTTTTGGTATTACCGTAAACTGAAGTATACGCTATTACTATTCCCTCTTCTTCAGGCTGATAGCTTGACCACGTGTTATAAAGGTTAATGTAGTATCCAAGATTTTCAGTTAGTACAGGACCGTGAAGCGGACAAATCTTCTCTATATCAAGTCCTGCCGCTTTTTTTAGAAGTGCCTGCACCTGCACACCGTATTTCCCAACGATACCTATATAGTAACGTCTTGCCTCGCACGCCCAGTCTTCTTCAACGTCAAGAGCGCCGAACTTACCGAATCCGTCTGCCGAGAACAGAACCTTGTCTGTGCTGTCATAGGTTACGATGACCTCAGGCCAATGCACCATAGGCGCCGCAACAAACGAAAGATTGTGCTTGCCGAGCGAAAGCGTGTCGCCCTCTGCAACAACTACCTGATTATCTGTAAAATCTGTGCCGAAGAAATTCTTCATCATAATAAAAGACTTGGCAGATGAAACTATTTTAGCATCGGGATAAGCCTTTACGAAATTAGCAATATTAGCCGAATGATCGGGCTCCATGTGCTGAACTATAAGATAATCAGGGCGTCTGTGACCGAGCGTACTTTGTATATTATCAAGCCACTCGTGAGTAAACGCCGCGTCAACAGAGTCAAGAACAGCTATTTTATCATCAATTATGACGTAGGAGTTATACGACATTCCGTTCGGAACAACGTACTGGCCCTCAAAAAGATCAATTTTATGGTCGTTTACACCAACGTATTTGATATCATTTGTTATCATCATAGTGTTTTTACCTCTAATAAAATATACATTTGTAGTATAGCACACATTTATTAATTTTTCAACAGAGAAACCAAACTTTATTCAGTAATTTTCTACTTATCGTCCAAGTTTTTACACTGCATATAAAATTTATTACGATACACTGACAATTATAATTGTTAAAGTAAAAAGAAAAGGCGAAACGCAAAATTTCGCCCTTGGCTTCTATATTTTCATAACACATTCTTTTATATTTTGTATATCACACTTGCAGATCTCTTCATCAAAATCCGAAAAAGCATTATCAATCACATCATTCCCGGTCAATTGCTTATACCATAAAAGAGCAAGCGCGTACCTTCCGATACCGTACGAAGCGTGAAACGTGTCGCGGTGAACAGGACTTATTCCCTCTTTTATAAGCAACTGAAAAAGCTCGCCCGACTTAATGATCTTATCTGCAGATATAAGAGATTTTGCTTTGTTATACGCCTCTTTTACATCTTTGAACATATCTGCCTGACATGAGTATCCCATGAGGCTTTTAAGCCTGTCGCTTCCCTCTTCATAGGCCCAGGTCTGATGAATTATCTGCTTTGCCTTTGGTGCAAGCTTTTTGACGTATGCAGAAAGCTCGCTAAGATAGGGAATATACGTATCAAATCTGTTTGATACATGGCTTGCCTGCTGAAAGGAAACATAGTCCCAGCTTCTGTTCAAAAGAGCCTCTTTTAAAGTAACCTTAAATCCCGTCATAACACCGTTTACTTCAAGTTGATAATTTGCTTTTTCACCAAGCATACACCTGTAATGCTCCTCAAGTGTACAACCGCCTATGTATAGATTTACCGCATTTATTTTAACTCCGTCCGCCTTTGCAACAGAGTGAAGATATGCAGATGCATCGTCAGAGAAGCTATTGCCTATAAACAGAACTTCCATTGTCTTTCTCCTTAAGATCGTTGTTAACATGGTATCACAATAAAATATAAAAGTCAATGTATATATTAAGTATATTTTCACACGCAATTACTGAACTGATATTTCAGGAAGTTTTATTTTATAAACTTTACCGCATTCTTTACAATATGTTAATTTGCAAAGAATATTTTCTATTATAATTACGGTTTCTTCTTTACTATGCATATGTTTAATGATTCTTTTGTAATTTTTTATTCTTTTTTCATTCGGCTTGTTTAACCGAGCTAGTTTGTCATATGCATCCTTTCGGCTTTTAAACGTAAATTCTTTAATTAAAAAATTAAGACTCACTCCTCTTTCCTTAACGCTTTCCTCATACATGATTCTTAATTGCTTGTTAAAATTGTTTTTACAGAATTCATATTCACTGCAACAGATTATATATTTTCCGCACTGCCCCAAATACTTGAAACCTGCCACGCTTAAATTTTTCCCTGTTAGCTGTATTCCATATATCCACTCCCCTATGCTATATGTAGTATTTTTATTCCCGGCACTTTTACATCCGTATTTTTTTATCATACAATCGATCTCCCTTTTGTACTCATCTTTTATAGTAATTATTCAACATAAAATATCTGCGCATTAGTTTTTCCAAATGATCTAATCTGTCAAAAACTATTTTTTTATCTTTTGTTGAACTGTTTTTTAATAAAGTTTCAAAATTTAATCCATCTATATCTGTTTTGCAAATTCCGGTCATCTCATTATTTTTCTTTACTTTCATACCGTCAGCCAGTTGAATCATAAAATCATTAAAATGTTTGTCCTTTAATCCCAAAACAATAAATTTTGAAAATAAACCGAACCACAAAAAGCTATATTTAGCATTAAAAATCTCCCCCACCCTATCATCAATACATTTTTCAAGTCTTTTAACCAAGTTCTTGAAGAATTCTATATCTTCGGTTTTGACATTGCTTTTTAGGAATTTACAGTTTTTTTCATATTCTTTTGACCAATTATCCGGAAATCTTGTAATTATTATTGATTCAACTATAATTCTGTATATCGTTCCGTTTTTAAATTGACCCGGAGTATAATTACCTACTGCATCTACAAAAAAAGACATTGCTGAAATTTTTTTAACAGTTAATGAAAGCGGTACGCCAAGATGAGCCATGCCCTTTTGCGATTTGGTCATAGGTCTGCCTTCGTTATATCTCCCTATATGATACGATATGTCTTCATGGGAACAATCATAATAATTAACAGCCCCAAAACAAAAATTCAAAAAGCGTTGCTGTAATTCCCCGGGTAAATCTTTAAACTTTTTCCCTCTTATATCAAATTTTTTTATGTTGCAAATCGGGTTACCTATTTGATCTGTGTGAATTGTCTCTCTATGATCTAAAGTTATTACTGGATATTCGAGCATATAACGGGTAATATTATTTGAAATCGTATATTTATCAGATACAAATAACCTAACTCCCATACATCTCTGTTTTCCATCAATATTCCAAATAATAGAGTGATCGCCTATCTTTTGTTCGGCAAAAATTAAATCCGGTATTGGATTTCCCTGCAAAATATCTGATATTAGATTTCCTATCATTAATTTAGACCACTGCTCGTTTCCCCTTTGAAGAGGATGGTCAAATCTAATATTTTTATTATTAATCTTTTTTATTAACATTTCTATTGTAAGTTTATTTTCATCAACTAACATAAACTCCTCCAACTAGAGTGGTAGCAAAAGCTCGGTTTTTTCATGTGTTTTCATCATTCGAAACATCATACTGTATTTTTTATCCGACAAATTCAAAATTTCTTTAATATCACTTTGGGAATATCCGTTCATTATCATCAAGGCAAGTGTTCGCTGCATTTTTGTTAATGATTTAAGATAGTTTAATATGTTTACATCAATTTCATGTTCTGAAAAAGATCCATCTGTAACATAAATATCTTCGTCGGATAATAACTGATCCAATGATATATTACCTTCACAATTCCTTTTTTGACGATTCAAGTATGTTATTCTATCCTTAATTCTTTTTGTAAGGCAAGAATACAAGTATGTTTCAAATTTAGCTTTCTTATTTTCATCAAAATCCTCCTCACACTCCCAAACAATTTGAGCTCCCAGTGAATAAAAATCATCATACTCCATCAACGGTACCCAAGCAAAATGCACACTCAAAACATGATTTATCAAAACTTTCAAACGTTTATTGTTATTACTACAATAATAATCTACCCATTTACCCATAATACCCTCTCGTTATAATATTTCCGGATCCTTATATACATTATGTATAGTTACTGAGCAAAAAAATTTTGATTTTTTCTCTAATATCCTCGGGCATCTCTATCTCTCCGTTTAGCATCTGACTCATTTTATAATAGGAAAGCCCTACATGATCCGAAATGCGCTCAATACTTACCCCCAAAAACTCTCTAATTAAATTCTCCAATGTCATATTGATCTCCCCTGCAATATCTATACATTTTGTTTTGATATGTAAATTATAATACGCTTCGTATAGTTTGTCAAGAACATTTTTTTACTTTTTTCGACTTTGTGCAAATTATACAAAATGTATGTTTGCGTGATAACATCATTGACAATTCATACGTTTTGTATTATAATGATAAAAATAGTTATTATAAGGTGGATTTTATATGAAATTTCATCAAAGATTACGTTTACTAAGAAAACAATTCGGTCTTACACAAGAAGAATTGGGAAAAAAACTGGGGATTACCCCCGCATCAATAGGACTTTACGAACAAGGCAGGCGGACCCCGGATAATAATATGCTGATTCAGTTGGCTACCTTGTTTAATGTATCTGTTGACTATCTGTTAGGATTTGACGATTTAAACACGGAAACCAAATTATATTACAATGCTTCCGAAAAAAAATCCGAGTTGAAATCACTTATTGATTCAGCTGAAATTCCTGATGAAAAACTTGAAATATTAATAAGTATGTTGAAATCCTGGAGCGAGGAATAATAAATATCCAATAGAAATATCCATGTCGATAAAGACATGGATATTTCTATTTTCAAAGTCTAATTAAAAATATAACACTAAATAGTTGATTTATTGTATACTAATAAATTTTTTGGATATAGTGTATAATAAATTTATCTGTAAGAGTTATATTTTGTTACAGATAAATGTATTAATAGACGGAAAGAACGTATGATGGATATTAAATCAATCAATGAGAGGATAAAACAGTTATGTAAACAACGAAACTGGAGTTATTATCGCCTCTCAAAAGAATCGGGTTTCCAACAATCAACATTAAAAACAATACGAAAAGAAACAAACATGCCATCTCTGTATACTATTGATAAAATTTGCAATGCATTTGGAATAACGGTTGCGGATTTTTTTGACGACGAATTATTCCAAGACGAAGCAAACAGCAAATCTATCTTTATCTCTATTTGGGATGAGCTGACAGTTAAGGACAAAGAAAAGGTTCTTATCTACATGTACGGTCTGACTCACAAAGAACTTAAACAAGATTTCGATGAAATATTATAACGAACTAAAAAAAATTGCACAACCGCATATACGTTTGAAAGGGGATCTTCCTTCAAACGCATTCTTATTGTTAAATCAATTACATATTCCATTTAAGACAGAAAAACAATGCGAGATAGATTATAACGGTAAAATGACTCCGCTATATAATTCACCGGCTTTCTTAAGCATTGATTCAAATAAAAAAACAACTTTATATTTTAACAGTAATACCAGGTATTGTAATTTTTATATATTTCATGAAATTGCGCATTACCTTTTGGGTCACGAGGACGACTCTCCCCAAAATGAGATCGAAGCGGATCTGCTTGCATGTATATTAGCGGCGCCAATAGAGAATCTGCCTTCTACTGTGAAATCTGCAAGAGATCTGAGCAGTATATCTCAGTTACCTATAGACAAGGCTGAAATGTATTGGGACGAAATAAAAAAGAACATGCCTAAATCGCAAAAAAAGATTTTGATATCAGCAGGTATAGTTTTTATTGCATTTCTGACTGTTATTTGTTTCAACTGTTTTAATTCTACGCGTGATACAAACGGAAACAACGAAGCTAAAAAAACAACTACATATACCGTGGCAGAGTTTCGTGCAAAAAATTTTGAAGCAACATCGAATATTCCGGAACCTGTTACCGAAAAATCAGAAACGATTGAAAAATCAGAAACTGTTACCGAAGAAACAGCAACTACTGAAATTGCCAAAGAATCAGAAGCTCTCGATCAAAACGAAGAGAAGTTTTATATTACATCGTCAGGTACTCACTATCATAAAGCCGACTGTCAATATGTAAAAAATAAAACAAACATAATATCGGTATCATACAAAGACATTGATAATTTAAAAGTAAAACCGTGCAAAAAATGTATTAAGTAGATCGCCTATGAAAAACATAGGCGGTCTTTTTTTATTTTAAAAAAATTCAAATCACAAACAACGAATAATATTATAGATTCAAAATTTTTACGCCGTTTAACATATGGTTATAAAGGAGCATTAATATGAAAACTATACAATATACGCTTATAAAGCTTCCGCTTAAGGAATTAATCGAACAAAATTTTAACGTAAACATAGATCATGACGAAGAAATAGAAAAGGAATACTTAATAAAGCAAGGCGATTCTCCATTGTTTGATCAAATAGAAAGACTGAGAGGAAAAGCCTCTGAACATATAAGCGAAATGATTCTTGTTGTAGCTAAAAAGAACCCAGATCAGGAAAATGCTCTTCGCAAAATTTTAAATGACGGTTTTATATATAACGGCGATCACTATTCCCGTTTTGGCAAATCTGCATCGCAAGGCAAGGATGGAATTACAGCCTTTGTGTGCGATGAAATATTTGATGAACTGTACACAATAACTCAAATGGATATAGGGATAAGTGAATGTGTAATATCCAAATACGAATCTCAGCGATGCTTACCGTTTAGCTCGTGTACTTTAATTAAAAATTACATGCCCAATATCGTGATAATTGGCGAATACGAGAAAACTTTAGAAAACCAACTTATAAAATATGTTGTGCAAAAAGAAAAAGAGTTTACAGACAAAGAAAGCGGAAAATTAAAAAAATACAGATCAAGAGAAATAGAAGAAGGATATCAAAATATCAAAATATCTCCTTTTGACGGATGCGGGTGCCATGAATATGAATTTTCAAAAATCGTCAGCTCACAGTTAAACCTAGACTATGAAATAGCAGGAGCACAAGTGAGACTTCCGTTTATAAAGGGATATTCTGTATATGTTCCCTTCAGGCAAATACTGAAAGAATGGGGACACGAGGTTATTACCGACGTTTACGGTAAAAAACATCATGTTGATGATATTGATTGTATTTGGAATACTTCAATGTTCAAGGGGCACAAGATATTCAAGGATAAATACGGCGATGCCGCATGGGAGGAATACACAAATACTTTATTAAAATATAATTACAAACTCGGAATAAGCAAATACAGCCATAATTTGAAAAACATAAATAAATATACCCGTATGAATTTTCAGTATTTGCAATGCTTAGACCTTTGGAATCCCAAGTACGTTGACTATTATAATAGCCGAAAACAAGAGTACAGTATCCTTGATGAGCAAAATCACGGCAAAGTAATAAATTTAGCCAAATACACAACTTCGATCTTTAAAAAAATTATTAAGGGCGAAAAATTTTATACATATAAATTTATGGGCGTTACCGATACAGACGGGTATGAACCGGACAGCAAATATCTTGAGGCCGCACTAATCAACGATACAATGCTCAAAGATCCCGCCGTTAAACAGTTCATATACCGCAAATTAAAAAAATATATCGATGAAGCCAAACTCGGGAAAATATACTGTTCGGGATTTTATCATACCGGGGTGGGCGATATGTTTGGCTACTTACAGTATGCGGCAGGATCAGAGCCCACCGGGTGCCTGCACGAACATGAACTATACAGCGCTAATTTTAGAACTCAGGATATAATTTCATTTCGCTCACCATTGGTTGACCCTTCTGAAGTAAACAAAATAAAGATCGCACAAAACGCTATTACTGATAAATGGTTTTCCCACTTTAAGGATCAGGATATAGTAATGTTTAATATGTATGATATTTCAGCGCCTCAACAGGG
>SVSR01000017.1 GCA_015064205.1 Oscillospiraceae bacterium | reverse complement strand
TAGTCTTCAAGGTGATGCATGATAGTGTGCGCCGCATAGTCTACCGACGGGAAACCTGCAAGCGCTGTTACGATCGCGCCGAAACCGAACGACTGTGTTATCGACATAACCGCACCGAACATAAGCTGCGGTCTCATCGTAGGAAGCGTTACGTACCATAACTCCTGCCATCTGTTCTTGATTCCGTCAACCGCCGCCGCTTCATAAAGGCTCTTGTCGATACCCTGAAGACCTGCGATGAACGAAAGGAACGATGTACCAAGTGAAGTCCAGAGAGCAACTACTATACAAAGTCCCATAACGTATGTTGCATCCTGAAACCAAAGTATCGGGCTCGTTATAAAGCCAAGCTCCATCAGCCAAGCGTTGATATATCCGTACGAGTCACTCGAGAAGAGGACGCTCCAGATAAGATAAACCGAACCTGAAATACTCGGTGCATAGAAGATAAGTGTTACGATTGCTCTTATCTTAGGTGAAAGTTCATTTATAAACCATGCGATAAGAAGGGACATCAAATATGATACCGGTCCTGTGATCGCCGCAAACACCAGCGTGTTCTGGCAAGCCAAGAGGAATATATCATCGTCAAGGAACAGTCTTATATAGTTATCCATGAAGATGAATTCCGGCCATTCGAGAAGATTGAATCTCGTAAAACTGAGTACAATCGACATACCGACTGGCAAAACGGTGAATATGAAAAAGAGGATCATAAAGGGTGCAACCATGAAATATGCTGTCTTGTTGCGCTTTATTTCCTTCAGCGTCCACTGCCATTTTGTCATGTCTTTACGCGATACCGGCTTTTTTACTTCTGCCGTTGCCGTATTCTGTGACATGTGTTTTTCTCCTTTATATAATGTATCTGTCAGTCGTCTTATTCTTTTTCAGCCTGAGCTGCTTCCCTTGCTCTCTTTTCGGCAAGTGTTTCGCCAAGCTCAAGTGTTTCAAGATCAAACTCCTCACGCTTTCTTGTAATTTCCTTATTGATATCGTCAACGTAGCCGAGAAGCGACTCAACGGGATCTGCATCGTTATTGTATGCATCAAGGAATGCAAAGTTTGTATAACGGGCAAGGATGTATCCTCCCGGATACTCGGGAACAGAAGAAAGGCTCTTGATCTGTTCCATAATGTTGTTGTAGTCACTCGTTGCCCAAGGAAGTGATTCAAGCGCTTCCTTGTTTGCGGTTGCGTACATCGCACCCTGACCGATCGTTGCAACGACTTCATTTGCATATGCCGCCTGGATATCGGCTGTTACGAACCAATCCATAAAATCCCATGCCTTTTCGGGATCCTTAACGCCTGCCATCATCATCATAGGCGCAACGGTTACAAGTGAATCGTTATTGATCGTACCGTCTGCATTCTCGTATCCGAGAAGCGGAACGAATTCCCAGAGCCCGCGTATTTCTGTTGCGAATATAGTAAGCTGGTTATAAGAAGCTACATAATCGGAGAATCCGAGCGGAAGCTCACCTGTTCTGAAACGGTTTGCAAAATCGTATGTTACGGGGAAACCGTAGTTTGTGAAATATGAGCAGAGCTTATCAAAAGCTTCAAGCGCAATATTTGAATCATATCCAATTCTCATACCTTCATCGGCATATACCTCTCCGCCCATCTGGTAGAGCAAGAGGTTAAGACCTGCCGTCGAAGCCGGAATACCCGCTTCCATATTATTATATTGAAGGATCGGTATCAACGCCATAAGCTCATCCCATGTGCGCGGTATATCAAGGCCGAGATCAGCAAATACGTCTTTACGGTAGAACATCATCGAGAACGTCATTGTCTCGGGAAGTCCGTATGTGTCTCCATACAGCGTCAGCGGTATCATTGCCGCTTCGTCAAATCTTGACGTTACCTCATCAAACGTGTCGAAATCGTTAAGCTTAGTTACCGCGTTACGGATAGCGTACTGTATCGGGTCGCCCTGCGCATTAGTAAGCGAAATGTCAGGTCCGGCGCCCGAAAGTGTTGCAGGAAGAAGCGTTCCTGCCGCTATAAGCTTTAAGTTTACACCTATATTGGTTTCATTTGTGAACTTGTTATCCACAAGATTTCTTACTATCTGCGCCTGGTCACGTCCGCCGGAGATCCAAACTTCAAGGACTTCATCCTCATTGATCTCACGAGTTGCACCAAGGTTACTGTAGTCTGTACGGAAACTGCTTATGAATGAAAGAACTTCATACTTGAGAGATTCAAAAAAGCTTGCATTCGCTCTGGGAAGCGCATCCTCTGCGTTTACCGGGCAGATTGAAATATAGTCTAAGAGAAGAGGCTGATTCTGAGAGCTGTTTATCCAAGTACCGAGTGTACCGATATAGCTCTTCATAGTTGCAAGGTTTCTTGCAACCTCGTCTTCATCCGTTGCCATCTTATAAAGTGTACGCGAAATATTATCAAGCGTTGCCGAGTTACTGCTCTTTTCACCGCTTATCTCAACAAGCGTTTTTGATATGCTTGTAAGTATCTGGCTCTGTTCATACAGATCCTTAATTATATTGGGGATAAGTACGTTGAAGTTGTAGTCACGGTATTCGTCGGGGTCTGAACCCGTGATCTGCAATATCTTAAGATAATCCGCATTCATCGAGCTCATCGAGTTGCTTGCAAGTTCGAGTATATCACCTACATGACCAAGAGCAACCTCAAGCTTGATCGTATATTCTTTTCCTTCTTCAAAGTAGAACTGAAAATTGGTTTCACCGTTATTGAGAGGCGCTGCCTGCCAGTCACCCGAATAATTGAACTGACAGTAATTAGCCTCATCAAAGGGGATCTCATCGTTTATGTACAAACGACGTGTTACGTAGATACCCGCAAGATCAGACTGCTTAAATCTGGTAGCTATGTAATAAAGACCGCTTTCTTCGCAAGTGAACTTGTATTCAATCCACTGACCTACCGACTGCCATTTCGTTCCGCCGATCGCATTCATCTTCGTCTTGGACGGATCCTGCGGAGATGTTATAGCAGATGATCTGTCGTTCTGAGGGTATATGGTTCTGTCAGACGAAGCAACAGGAAATTCCGCTTCGATCTTTATGGGCTCCGCCGTTGCGGATTTATAACCCTTAGCTTCATACTCAGCAAGTACCTGCTCATAGGTTTTAGTCTCTACAAGCGGATAGAACTCAATTTTCTTAAGAACCATCTCATCTCTCGAAGCTTCAAGAGAAAATCTGTGCTCACCCTCCGTAAAAACGATCTCATACGGATATACGTCGTATCCCGTAGAGTCAGAGAGCGAATATTCTGCCCATCTTGAAGTTTCCACAAGATTGGGTTTTATATCGTTACCATTAATATCAGTCTGGAACCTGAATGATCCGTCCTCAGCAATTCTGAGTCCGTTTTCTGTTTCAGACTGAGCTGTCGTGGCGTCAAATATAACCGGATTCCAGTTTTTCGTTATCGTAAGATATCTGAGTCCCTTAAAGGGGAACTCGCCATCTATACGGCATGCACGCTCAATTGAAGTTGACTTCTGGTTTCCCGTGGAAGCATAATAGAGCTTTACCGCATACTTACCAGTCTCAGGGAAGCTTACGTTCCACGAAACCGTACCGTCTGTGGGCAGGAAAAGGGCTTCGCCCTTATCACCTTCGTAGTCGGTAACAACCCTAACAGCGGCATCGGTATGCTCAGTATCAAAGTCAACCGCGTTTACCACAACCGTACTTGTTGCTTTAGGATGCCTTGCATTCCTTGAAGTATATTCGGTATACGTCAATGCATTAAGAAGCGCTTTAACTTCTTCAATGTCATAAGACATTACCTTTTCTTCAGCTTCAGTGTCCTCCGCCGCAGTCGTAAAGCTGAAGCAGCCAACAAGCATCAGAAGTGAGAGCATCGCGGCAATAAGCCGTGTTAATCTCGTTCTTTTCATAAAATTTCCTCCTGACAAGATTACTTTGAAGAGAATCTGTTCATAATTTTAAACCCTGTCGCAAATTTACCGCCGGACATTCAAAAGAATGTGTGTCACTCGTACACGACCGGCGCCCGATTTTGCCTTATCACAAAACAAAAGCCGATCCTATGTGCTCGTACTCTGATTCAATGCACATTCAGGATAAGCTTTTTAGTCGTTTAAAAGGCCCTATCATCAAAGATATATGCGACTTGATTTACTTATAAATATAATATCATAAGGAAAAATAATTGTCAATACTGCCAAAGTGATATAAATTCCCCAATAGTTTCACATTTCAATCTGTTTTCCATTTATCCGAAGTTTAACTTGGAGCAAATTCCCATTTGGTACTTTTGACGTTTTTTATCAACACGTATCAAGCTCATACATGTAATTTTAATTTACTAATAAATATGCAATACTTCCTATTAATACGGTTAATTAAATAATTTACTTTTTTGGTCCGTTTCTATTGTTATTTTAAATTACTTTTTTTGCACATATATTACAGTAGTTTTCCGTATTTTTCCAAAACTACCGTTCGTCATTATGTACAAATTCCGCTTAGTTTTTTCTACACTTATACAAGTTGCACAAACATTGCAAAAAAAGATGCCGCAGAGCCTCTTTTCGTTCTGCGGCATCACATTATTAATTACAATTATCAGTGATCGTGCTTATGGCAGCCTTCACAATTGCAGTCACATCCAATATTTATGTTATGCTCGATTCCATTTTTATCATAATAATCAGCTATGGCGCTTTTCACCGCTTCTTCCGCAAGAACCGAACAATGGATCTTTGCAGGCGGAAGTCCGTCAAGCGCTTCCACTACTGCCTTATTAGTAAGTTCAAGTGCTTCTTCAATTTTTTTGCCTTTGATCATCTCGGTAGCCATGCTGCTCGTCGCAATCGCCGCTCCGCATCCGAAGGTCTTGAATTTCACATCGACTATAACGCCGTTTTCTATCTTTAAGAATATCTTCATTATATCGCCACATACTGCGTTGCCAACTTCGCCAACGCCATCGGCATTTTCAATCTCGCCCACATTTCTGGGAGCCGAGAAATGGTCCATAACCTTTTCGCTGTACATATTTTTCCTCCTTATTATTTGTTGCCCGGATATATCGGGCTCATATCTCTAAGTCTTTGTACCACCCGAGGCAGTACTTCAAGTATATAATCAACGTCCTCTTCAGTATTGTCACGTCCGAGAGAAAGTCTGAGCGAACCGTGAGCAACTTCAACCGGAACGCCTATCGAAAGAAGCACGTGCGAAGGCTCAAGCGAATTAGATGAGCAAGCCGAGCCGGTTGACGAGCATATTCCCCACATATCAAGAAGCAGAAGCATACTTTCGCCCTCAATATACTCAAAAGCTACGTTCACGTTACCGGGCAGTCTCTTTTCAAGCGATCCGTTAACTCTGACGTAAGGGATCTTTTCAACTATTTCCTTTATAAGTCTGTCTCTCATCTTTGCTATGCGCGGCGCGTCGGCAAGATTTTTATCCGCAAGCTCAATAGCTTTTGCAAGTCCTGCAATATATGCAACGTTTTCCGTACCTCCGCGTCGGTTTCTTTCCTGTCCGCCGCCGTCTACAAATGTATGAACTCTCGTGCCAGTCTTTATATAAAGTCCGCCTATTCCCTTAGGCGCGTGTATCTTATGGCCTGAGATACTTAGCATGTCTACGCCAAGCTCATGAAGGTTTATCTTCACGTTGCCAAGCGCCTGAACGGCGTCTGTAAACACTACTATTTTATTATTATACGCCTTTACTGCTTCTGTTATCTCGCGTATCGGCTCGATGGTTCCTATCTCATTGTTAGCGTACATAACCGCCACAAGAGTTGTATCCTCTCTGAGCGCCGCCACAATGCTTTCGGGAGAAATAATACCCTCGCTGTCCGGAGCAACGTAGGTCACTTCAAAGCCTTCCTTTTCAAGTGACTTCATCGTATGAAGCACGGCGTGATGCTCAATCTTGGTTGTAACAAGATGCTTGCCACGCGAAGCATTTGCGCGTGCCGCACCCTTTATAGCCCAGTTGTCCGATTCGGTACCGCATGAGGTAAAGAAAAATTCTGTTGGCTTGCAGCCAAGAACCTCCGCTATTTTTTCTCTTGAAGCATCAAGTATACGTTTAGCCTCGCCGCCCTTCGAGTAAAGGCTTGACGGATTTCCGTACACATCGCCAAATGCAGGCATCATAGCTTCAAGCACCTCGGGATAAACGGGTGTTGTTGCCGAATTATCGGCGTAAACAAATCTCTTTTCCATTTATAAGACCATGCCTTTCAAATTAACAAATACACAAAATCTATATGTTTTGGGCAGCAGCTTCTGCTCCTGAAACGGCCAGACGATCGCACCTTTCATTGTATTCATGCCCGTCGTGCCCCTTGACCCATACAAAGCTTACAGTATGATAATCAAGAAGATTTAACAGCGCTGTCCACAGATCGGGATTAAGTGCCGGCGATTTATCCGCCTTTCTCCAGCCCTTTTCGCGCCAGGAATATACCCAGCCCTTTTCAACAGAGTCAATAAGATATTTTGAATCCGAGTAAAGCGTCACCTCGCACGGTTCTTTCAAAAGATTCAGTCCGCTTATAGCCGCAAGAAGCTCCATGCGGTTGTTTGTAGTGTGTTTCTCAGAGCCGGATATCTCTTTTTCTCTGCCGTTATACACAAGTATAGCGCCATATCCCCCCGGCCCGGGATTGTTTTTGCAAGCCCCGTCGGTATATATGTCTACGTGTTTCATAAAAACCTCCAAGCACCATACTTCACTTTATATTTTATAGCCAGATGTGATGTGTTTCAATCACGCCAAAGCTTTATTAACTAAATATTTTTGCGATAGGCTTATACGTTGAATCTGAAAAGCACTATATCGCCGTCGCAGATAACGTATTCCTTACCCTCGCTTCGGATAAGTCCCTTATCCTTTGCTGTTACCATAGAACCATCGCAATTAACAAGCTCATCAAAGTGAATAACCTCAGCGCGTATAAATCCGCGTTCAAAATCGCTGTGGATCTTACCTGCCGCCTGAGGAGCCTTAGTACCCTTGGTTATAGTCCATGCGCGAACCTCCTTAGGCCCTGCCGTAAGGTAACTTATAAGGCCAAGAAGCGAGTAACTTGATTTGATAAGTCTGTCAAGTCCGCTTTCCTTTATGCCCAGCTCTTCAAGAAACATTTTCTTCTCATCGGATTCAAGCTCGCTGATTTCTTCTTCTATTTTAGAGCACACGGGCATTATCTCTGCGTGCTCGTCTGCAACCGCATTGCAAAGCGCTGCAAAATGAGCATTACCTTCGCATCCGTTTACAATATCGTCTTCGGATACGTTCGCTGCATATATAACGGGCTTGTCCGAAAGAAGTCTGAGTTCATTCATAACAAGCGCTTCTTCTTCACTTCTTTCAACAGTTCTGGCACTCTTTCCGTTTGCAAGAGTATCAAGAACGCGCTTTAAGAACTCAAGCTCGCCCGCTAAAGTCTTATCACCCTTCATAGCCTTTGTTGTACGGTCGATTCTGCGTTCAACGATCTCTATATCCGAAAGGATAAGCTCCATATTTATGATATCAAGGTCGCGAACGGGATCAATGCTTCCGTCAACATGAATAATATCGTCGTTTTCAAAGCATCTGACAACGTGAATTATCGCGTCTACCTCGCGTATATGTGACAAGAACTTGTTTCCGAGTCCCTCCCCCTGAGAAGCCCCCTTTACAAGACCTGCAATATCAACGAATTCGATAATCGCCGGAGTGTATTTTTCAGGATTATATATATCGCTCAGATAATCAAGTCTGCTATCAGGAACTGCAACAACGCCAACGTTCGGGTCTATCGTGCAGAACGGATAGTTTGCAGACTGAGCGCCCGCGCCCGTCAGCGCGTTGAAAAGTGTACTCTTTCCTACGTTTGGAAGCCCCACTATACCGAGTTTCATATAAAATTAACTCCTTTATTATATCATGTTAATATTCAAAATTTTTGTGTGTAAATATATCACTTTGCCGTATCAGCTACATAATCGCTGTAAAATCCAAAAGCGCCAAACTCACGCCAATACGACTGATCGGCAGGATCGTTTATTGTATGTATATAAACGGGAATATCAAGCTCACACACCGCCGATATATCTTCGGCGTTCTCGCGATAGCCTGCATACGTCAGTGCGATCAGTTTTTCAGAGTTCTGTACAAAGTCACTTAAAAGTTCTGTATCGTATCGCTGTTCGGGAAGCTCCTTGTAAAGCGTATAAATGATTCTTTCAAATCCGCTCTCTGCAACAGCCTTGTATTCATCGCGGTTATATATCTGTATCACAAAGCGCTCTGCTAACTCAGGATAGCTTTCGCTGACATATCGGGCGAATTCCTGATTATTCTCCTTAACGTCTGTTACGATTACCGCCTTAGGATGCTTTTTCATCCACCGGATAAGAACATCAAGCGTTGGCGACTCGTACCCGTATGCTGACTTACGATGCTCTTCGAATGTCTGCGAGTCGGGATTTTTCATTCCCGTTACTCCAACGCTGTAAAAGGCATCCCAGTCGTGCACGCACACCCACTTGCCGTCTGATGTCCGGTTAAAATCAAGCTCTAACCAATAATTACCGTTTTCATACGAAGCATTTAAAGCATCAATGCTGTTCGTTTCAGCACGACCGTCAGACATAACGCCTCCCGCATGCATTATATATTTGGGAAGTGCAAATATATCTTCATTTTGCTTCGCGTTACACGCGCCAAGCATCAAAACGGTAGCAACTGCCAAAACAAGTACTGTTATGATTTTTCCCATTCAAGTCCTCCACTTTGGCAATCGTTTCAATATTCATTATATTATATAATAATTTTTAAACAAAATCAATATACAAAACAACATTTTTTGACGTTTTTTCATCCTTTTATTATTTATTTTAACATATCCGCATATATTTCACCGCGAGTTCACCCGATGTTCACCTTAAATTCAAACACGTCTATTGACAAGCAGTTCAAAGCATGGTATAATATGAACATAGGTACATTTTTGTCAATGTTAACAATTTGCACTACCATGGATACAAAAAAAGAAAGGAAAAACAAATGGCAACAAAAATTCTTGTTATTGACGATGATCTTAATATCTGCGATCTGCTCAGAATGTATTTTGAAAACGAAGGCTACGAAGTAAAAACGGCAAATGACGGCGAACAGGGGCTTATCTCTTTTAAAAGCTTTGATCCCGATCTCGTATTGCTCGACCTTATGCTTCCCAAAAAGGACGGAAATCAGGTCTGCCGCGAGATAAGAGAGATATCTTCCAAGCCGATAATCATGCTCACCGCAAAAAGCGAAGTATTTGACAAGGTTCTCGGACTTGAGCTTGGCGCTGACGACTTTATCGTTAAGCCGTTTGAAACGAAAGAACTTTCCGCAAGAGTTAAAGCGGTACTCAGACGTTGCAACTCGCACGACAACAAAAATGAATTTGAAGTAATAAAATTTGATAACATTGAAATAAGCCTTGAAAAATACGAGCTTAAGCTCAACGGCAAGAGTGTAGATATTCCTCCGAAAGAACTCGAGCTTCTCTTCTTCTTAGCATCAAACTGCGACAGAGTTTTCACGCGCGACCAGCTTCTTGATAAGGTATGGGGCTTTGATTACCTCGGCGACTCAAGAACCGTTGACGTTCACGTAAAGCGCCTTCGCGAAAAACTTGAGGGTGTATCAGATAAGTGGATACTTCGCACCGTATGGGGCGTTGGCTACAAGTTCGAGCTTTTACACAACTGATTTTATAAAAAACGGCACAGTCTAAAGCTGTGCCGTTTTATTTTATATTACCCTTTTTATAATATCAGCCACACCGTCGGGAAGATACTTTTCAAAATTCTCTCCCGATTTTATCATCTCATAAAGTAACGTTGAACTTATCTGTTCAAGCGCTGACTCTGCAGGAAGTATGACCGTGTCAAGTTCAGGATTGATCCCGCGGTTAATATGTGCCATTTTTGCTTCGTATTCAAAGTCGGCAGCGTTTCTCGCGCCTTTTACCACTGTCTGTATCCCTTTATTCTTACAGTAATCTGCAAGCATACCGTCATTTGTGTCGCATATTACATTATCAAGGTGTTTACACGCCGCCTTTAGCATTTCAAGGCGTGCGGTCACGTCAAAACGAGGAGTTTTATCAGCGTTTATAAATACCGTAACATAAACTTTATCAAACATAGCAGATGCGCGCTCTATTATGTTAAGATGCCCCGCCGTTGGCGGATCAAAGCTTCCCGGCACAAGTGCAGTTCTCATTTTATAATTCCTTTCACCTAAATTTTTCTTTTCAAAAGAGTAAGATAAATTCTTCCGTATTTTGCTTCTTTAATTATTTCGTAATACTCATTAAGCTTATCGTCCGTTAGAACCTCACCGTCCTCGCTTTCGCAGACTATGATACCATCATCACTTAATATGTCAGCATCGGAAATCTTCCTTAGCACGTCGGGTATAAGCTTCATAGCATACGGCGGGTCAATGAAAATAAAATCAAATTTATACTTATCCTTGGCCGCACGGATATAGTCCTTGTAATCCATTGTAAGCACACGGCATTTTTCAAAAAGCCGTGTTTTTTGTGCGTTAACCTTTATTATAGCAGTTGCATCGCCTGAGATATCGGTAAATACCGCCTTCTCCGCTCCGCGGCTTAGCGCTTCGAGCCCAAGCTGACCGCTTCCTGCAAACAAATCAAGCACATGCGCATCCTCAAGCTCAAACTGTATCATACTGAAAAGCGCTTCTTTAACACGTTCGGCTGTGGGGCGGGTGGCGTCACCCTCGAGTGTCTGAAGCTTAACACCTCTTGCAAGTCCCGTTATTATTCTCATTTTTTTATTTATCCTTTCGATCGGAAGAAAAGTGAAGCACGATGCGCTCAGCATCGGCTTGTGATATGCCCGTAACCTGCGAAAGCTCATACGCCCCTGCTTTTTTGATTGCAGAAAGGCTTCTGAAGTGCGCAAGCAATCTCTTCGCTTTGGTTTTTCCGATACCCGGAATATCCTCAAGCATTGAAGTTTTGAGTGTTTTTCTCTTTGCGCTTTCCATTCGTGCAAGAGAATAGCGGTGCACTTCCTCTTGAATTTTATATATAAATACGAACACGTGCTGTTCCCGTGCTATGGCTATCTCATTTTCGCCGTCTGTAAGCGCGCGTGTTTTATGATGATCGTCCTTGACCATACCAAACACGGGTATATCAAGTCCAAGTCCATCTATAAGTTCTCGGATGACCGACACGTGTGAGCGTCCGCCGTCAAGAAGTATTAGATCGGGCATTGATGCAAATGAGCCCTCGGGATCGCTCAGGTGAGCAAGTCTTCTTGAAATCGCCTCGCGCATAGCGCCGTAATCGTCCTGAAGACCTGAAGATATTTTAAACGTACGGTAGTCGCTTTTTTTAAGCTTTCCGCCCTCGCAGACGATCATACCTGCCGTTATATTATCGTTTCCGAAGTTCGATATATCCCATGCCTCTATTCTTTCGGGCACGACCTCGAGCGCTAACATTGAAGCAAGCTTAACAAGCACGGAATTATCGTGCTCATACTGCTTTTCGTAAAGCCTTGCGCTCATAATTGCGTTCTCATACACCATATCGCAAAGCGCTTTTTTTTCGCCTTTCTGAGGTATATGGATATATATACGCTCGCCTGCTCTGTCTGTCAAAAAATTCTCAATAGTCTTAACTTCTTCTGTACCAAGCAAATAAGATATCAGTATTTCTTTAGGTATATACTCGCGCTTCATATAAAGCGCACACAAAAATGAAGTTACCGTTTCACCGTTTATGATCTGATCGGCATTGAATATATGGTTTTCACTGTCAACAACTCTGCCGTCACGAACGAAGAAGACCGAAAGTGATGAACACGTGTCCCCCTCAAAAATCGAGATAACATCCTCTTCAAGTTCAGGAGCGCCAACTACCTTTTGTTTCTGCCACAAGCTTCCGAGCGCGTTCAGGCGGTCCCGATACCGTGCCGCCGCTTCAAATCTGAGATTTTCGGCAGCCTCCTCCATTTTCCCTCTGAGGGAGGCTTCCGCTTCTTTGTACGAGCCCTTTAAGAAAGTTATTATTTCATTAAATACCGCCTTATATTCCTCAGGCGATACTTTCCCCGTACACGGAGCCATACAAAATCCAAGGTGACTGTTAAGACAGGGTCTGCTCTTACCTATACCTCTTGGAAACTCCTTTGTACAAGAAGCAACTCCGAAAGACTTCTGTATAGTTTGTATAATAGAATATACGGCAGAAGCACTTGAATACGGGCCAAAGTATTTGGCATTATCGCTTGTGCGCCGGCGCGTCATTGTAATCTTCGGGTACGGGGAGTTCATATCTATTTTTATATACGGATAGGATTTTGAATCCTTAAGTCTGATATTGTATTTGGGATTATACTGCTTTATCAGGCTGTTTTCAAGGGTGAGCGCCTCCATTTCGCCGTCTGTGATAATATAATCAAAATTTACAACAGCCGCCACCATACGCTCGCATTTTATATCCTTTTGAGAATCTCTGAAATACTGCGAAACGCGGTTTTTAAGGGCACGCGATTTGCCTACGTATATAACCTTTGCATTTTTGTCGCGCATTATATACACGCCCGGAGAAAGAGGGAGTGTAAGCGCTTTATCAAGAAGCTCGTTTTTTTTTAGTATAACAAATTCTTCCGCCATTACTATCCCCTCTTTCTCTTATAATAAAATATTCTTCACGAAAACTTACGTCTTTAAACAAAAAACGGACAAAGACCGGTTTTTTAGCTATCAGCAAAAAGACCGCCTCGTCCGAGTCAAAAACTGCCGCGGATAACCGCGGCAGAGCATACTTATTCGCCGAAGCAGGAGTCTATAAGCTCCGCAAGGCCTTCAAGCGCCTCATCCTCATCAGGACCGTCAGCAGAGAGCGTTACCGTCATTCCCTTAACAACTCCAAGGGAAAGAACTCCCAGCAGGCTTTTCGCATTAACACGCTTATCATCCTTGGTTACTGAAATAGAACTCTTATAGGAGTTTGCTTTCTGTATAAAGAAGGTTGCCGGTCTTGCGTGCAGACCATAGGTATTCTGAATTGTAACCTCACGTGTTTTCATATAATGCTTTATCCTTTCTGATTGCTTGTTTATAACGAATATATAATAATTATGTAGTTGATTTTTCAAATAACAACCCTATATTAAAGAGTATACCAAAAAATCGTACATAAATCAATAGAAATTTTATATCCGTTTTCACCAAAAAAACATTTAAAGTTTAATCAATTTATACAATATTTTGACAAAAACCCTCTGCTTTATGATACATGAACAATATTCGTAACGGTTACAGTAACGCTTATCTTGCCGCTTTGTATTGCGATCTCACTTCCGGGAGCTATATATTTACTGTTATTAAGAAGGAAGCCCTCGTTTGAAAAAATACCCTTTCCTTCTATAACTCCACGCATATCGCTTCGCCCTGTGGCAGATGCGCTTTTTACATACTCTCCCGAACTTGTCATGTTAAAATCCTCAGCAGGTTCAAATACAAATCCGCCCTTAAGCTCTCCAAGACGATCGCCTGTTGAAGTTATATAAAACACATCACCCTGCGCAAAGCATTCCTCGCTGGTTTCCTTGATATCAGAAAGATAGAAAGATATCTCCGCGCTTTGCACATCACCTGCATTCTTTATTGCGTCAACGACCTGATAACGCAACGCAAGACCGATCAAACATCCGATAAATACGATTATTATCAGAAGATCTATCCCGTTAAAACGGACCTTTGTTTTATTTGACATTATTTATTCTCCTTTCACAGACTGCTTATTTAAGCTCTGTTATCTGAGTACAATATGATGTTCCGGTATAATCAGGAAGGCGAACATATACGAGCGTACCAACCGATATATCAAAGCCGTTTATACTGTACCTTCCATTTGCAGGATTTTTTTCTGCCGTTGCGTTAACTACAAACGAAAGATCCGAGTGCTCCGGATAATCTGAAGCAACAGATTCTCCGCTTTCAGCGTCCCAACCGGAATACCTTGATCCCGAATAATAAAAATCAACAACCTGACCAAGATTGTATTTTGACGCTCCGTCAATCATTGCCTTTCCAACATTTTTCTCTGCGTGGGAAATAAGCTCGTCGCGCTCGGCTTTAACCTCTAGTGTATACTGAATATTGACAGTGTTTGATGTAGTTTCATTTGCAGAAGCACCGCTGAAGACAAAGATATATGCGGCAAATGCTATAACAACGAGTATTATAACACATATAAGAAGGTCTATTACGTTAAATCTGCGTTTTTTGTTTATCTGTTGCATATATAAACTTCCTTTCCATATTTTATGTGCGTGTTGATCTGTGGCATCTGCGTATAGCCGTCGTCATTCCTATAACAAGCCAGAATATAAGATATACGCGGTAATTATACCATACGTAATCCGTAAGACCTTGTATTAGGATAGCAAAAACGCCGCACATCAGCGCGCTTGCCGCAAGCTTGGTCTTTCTGGTTTCGTATTTAGAAAATGTAAACACGCTTTGAGTGTACAAAAGGATTATAAAAAGAAAAACTATAAGAGCGATAGCTCCGTGTTCGGTAATTATCTGCAAAAACAGATTGTGAGAGTGGGGGGCCGATTCTATTCCCGAAAGAGAGTACTTAGGATATACCTGAGAAAAAGCAGGAAGCCCCGTTCCTATTCCCGAGAGCCAATAATCGTCAAGCATCCTTATAACGCCGCTGTATATATTGAAGCGGTATGAGGTCGACGTATCGGCAAGGTTACCGATGCTCGAAAATCTGTTTATAACGGAATCCGGAAGAACAAACGGCAAAAACGGTATCAGCACTATACATGAAACGAAAAGCGCAAATATCTTTTTACTGTATATGAGAAAAAAAACTACTGTAGAAAACAAAAATCCGAGCCATGCTCCTCTTGACCAGGTAAAAACCAGACATAACAGCGAAGCTGCGAATGTTATCAGAGCACCTGCCTTTATGCTTCTGCCTGCGGATATAAGCGTAAGTGCAAGGGATAGCGGTATCAGCATTATAAGATATTCAGCAAGTACGTTTGGGTTTTCAAACGTAGAAACCACGCGACCGGAGATATCAGAAAACATTTTTTCATCATGCCACGTGCTCTCCCCAAGTCCGAAAACATATTGCAGAACTCCGTATGAAGATACTCCAAAAAGCGATAAAGTCATACCGTAAAGGCACTTGTTGAGCCACGCTTTTGTTCTTATAAGATTTGCACAAAGAAAATAACCTAAAATAAATACCGTATATATAAGCGCCGGCTTGATACTGCCCGCCGGATCAGGCGAAACTATTCCGCCAAGCAAAGTAAGAATAGCAAAAACGGCTATCATCGCATCAGGAAGGCTGAACTTGACCGATCTTTTACCGCATAAAAACTTCAGTGTGAAAGTAAGGGTAACGTAAACGCTTAACGCCGCAAGCACCATAGTAGGAGCAAACGGCGCCGCTACTGCGATAACAAAGATTCCGAATTCAGGTATAATAAGCACCGCATATGCACCGATAAGACCTATTATTCCAAGTATAACGTACAACGGTTCTATTAAAGTAGTTAAAAGACCTAGTACCATACCGATTATAAACGGGGCATAAAGATGATCCTTACGGGTAACATTTTTGGAAAAGCTTTCCCGCGATGCACCTATTATATCAAAGATCACAACAGACATGATGCGGCTTTCCTTGAGCGCGTCAGCAAGTGTCTGATTTGAAAATATAAGGGGGAGGGCCATTATTATAAGCACGGCTCCGATAAGCACAGCCGTATAATCAAGGCCGTTAAGGCCGTTGCCGGAAAGCGAAGTTTTAACAAAGAAAACAATTTCTATATAAAGCCCGAAGGACACAAAGAAAACCCCGTGAACCTTGCACGCAGAATATAGCACCGTATCGGTAAAATAAGCGATCTTAGATAATATAAAGCTCTGCTCTATACTTTTCGCTATAAAATACTTTAGCGGCCGCGATACTCTTTCAGACCACCTTATTTTTTTAAAAAGCGTGCATATCCCGCTATTATGAGAAGCAATATTTTCGCTGTCATACGACGTTGCTATACGTCCCCAGAAGCCGCTTTCAAGCTTATCGTAAACCCAATTTGCAATAAACATCAGAAAAGATATTATCGCACTGCTTCTGATATATTCAGACAAGCTTTTTTTCTTCTTGTTTGAGTTATTATCCAAAAGCTTATTTCTCCTTTCCTTTAGCCTTGTATAGTAAATCAGGACGCACTTTTCTCGTTTTTTCAAGAGCCGCCTCCTGCCTCCAGGCTTCAATATTGGCATGGTGACCGCTTAAAAGCACGTCGGGCACAAGCCTGCCTCTGAAATCGTACGGTCTGGTATACTGCGGATATTCAAGCATTCCTGATGCTATGCTCTCAAGCTCATAGCACTCGGCATCAGACAGCACGCCGTCTATCATTCTGCAAACACAGTCAACGAGCACACATGCAGGGATCTCCCCTCCCGTCAGCACATAGTCCCCTATCGATATCTCCTCGTCAACTATCTCGTCTATAATACGCTGGTCAACGCCCTCGTAATGTCCGCACAGTATGACAATATTATCATATTCAAGAAGCTCTTTTGCCTTATCCTGCGTAAGCACGCTTCCTTGCGGAGACATATATATGACTCTGCGGCTTATATCAGGCTTTTCCCTCATCGTATCAAGTACAGCCTGATAGCAGTTGTATATCGGAACGGGGCTCATAAGCATGCCCATTCCGCCTCCATACGGTGTATCATCAACACGTCTGTGCTTATTTTCGGAATAATCTCTTATATCATGAGTGTTTATTTCAACTATCCCTGCAGCCCGAGCGCGTCCGATTATGCTTTCGGAAAGTACACCGTCTATAAGGGAAGTAAATAGTGTCATTATATCAAAGCGCAATATGATGTCCTCCGTCAGTCTTCAAACATTCCCGGTATAGGAGATATTGTGATTCCCTTTTGCAGGTCTATTTCATCTATAAACTCATCAACACCCGGAACGAGCACCTCGCGTCCGTCTTCTGTTTTGATAACGTATATATCAGATGCAACGCTCTCAAAAATATCACAAAGCACTCCGAGCTTTTCGCCGTTTGTGCTTCTGTATACGTCAAGACCTATCATATCAGCGATAAAAACGGAGTCTTCATCTATCGGTATGTCCTCTCGGTGTGCGTATACCGTCTTGTTTTTCAAAAGCATGGCGCTGTCCATATCGTCAACACCCTCAAGCTTTAAAAGCGCACATTTCTTATGCTCTGTTGCGCTTACCACGTCATATCCGACAAGTTCTTTTTTCTTTTCAATATATATTTTTTTAAGCGCGCAGAATACGTCCAGAGAGTCACACCACGATTCGATTTTTAGGTTTCCGCGTACACCGTGTGTATTTATTATTCTGCCGCATTCAAGAAATTCATTTTTATCAGGCATATATTGACCTCATTTTCCGTTTTCTTTATTATACTACATTTTTTGCAAAATGCAAGAGTCTTATTTTAAAGAACCTTTATTGCATATATTATACCCTTCGTGACATAAATATCTTATATAAACACTTTGGAGGACAGATATGTCGGGTAAGACACAAAAAAGATTTTTAAGCGAATTTATAATTTTCACCGCAATTTTTGCAATCATAGCCGGCTTTCTCGGATACATGGGTTACATTATTGGTAAAGGCGATTTTGCAACAACCGCTTCCGCGGAAGCCAAAGACATAAAGCAAATAATAATAGATGCCGGTCACGGCGGTGTTGACGGAGGCGCAACCGGAATAAACGGCAGACTCGAAAAAGAACTTAATCTTGAAATATCACAAAAGCTTTCTGCTTACATGAAGCTGTTTGGATTTGACGTTATTATGACGCGCACAGACGACATTTCTCTTGGCGAAGATGCTCCCAAGGGGAAAAAGAAGATGACCGACCTTGTAAAAAGGCTTGAATGTGCAAACAATAATCCCGACGCCCTGTTTTTAAGCATACATATGAACAAGTTTCCGCAAGAAGTCTGCAAAGGGCTTCAGATATGGTATTCTCCGGGAAATGACATGAGCAAAAGATTTGCAGATATAGTTAAAAATACTGTTGTAACAGATCTGCAAAACGATAACACACGAGATTGCAAGAAGGCAGGCTCGGCTATATATCTGCTCGATCGAATGAAAAATACCTCCATACTCGTGGAGTGCGGTTTTATTTCAAACAAAGATGAATGCGCCATGTTATGCGACAATGCATATCAGCAAAAGCTTGCCGCCTCGATTTCAGATGCGGTTATTGATTTCAAGAAAAACGTAGGGTGATCACTTACAATATGCAAGAGCTTCATAAATGCTCTTTATCGGTATTATTTCTACGTCAGGGTATTTTTGAGTCTTTACTTTTTCCATATTCTTATAGGGAACAAGTATCTTTTTAAAGCCGAGGCGGGAAGCCTCGGATATTCTCTTTTCGATCTCGCTTACAGCCCGTATCTCCCCTGCAAGTCCTATCTCGCCTACGGCTATAATACCGCTTTCAACAGGGATATCGCGTGCTCCCGATATAAGCGAAAGCGCGATTGCAAGATCGCTTGCAGGCTCATCAAGTCTAAGCCCGCCAACAACGTTGAGATATACGTCATTGGTATAGAATTTAAAGCCAAGACGCTTTTCAAGCACTGCGATAATAAGGCACGCGCGGTTATAGTCCACGCCGTTTGCGGTACGCCTGGGTGCAGGAAAAGCCGTTGGTGTAACAAGCGCCTGTATCTCGGCGATGACGGGGCGCGTACCCTCCATAATGCATACGGCGCAACTGCCCGATACGCCCTCGCGTCTGTCTGATAACAGCATTTCCGAGGGATTCGGAACTTCACAAAGCCCGCAGTCCGTCATTTCAAACAGGCCTATTTCATTTGTTGAACCGTAACGGTTTTTTATCGCTCGTATCATTCGGTACGAGCGTATTTTTTCGCCCTCAAAGTATAGCACCGCGTCCACCATATGCTCAAGCACTTTAGGCCCTGCGATACCGCCTTCTTTATTGACATGTCCGACTATTATCATTGATATGCCTTCGTTTTTGGCCTTTGTTATAAAAGACAATGCACACTCTCGTACCTGGGCAATGCTGCCCGGCGCTGAGGATATACCCTCGTTATATATAGTCTGTATCGAATCGATTATCATTATATCGGGCGATAACTTATCCGCCTGCCCGTTAATGCTCGAAACGTTGGTCTCTGTTAAAAGATAAAGGCTTTCAACCTCGCTTAAACCCTCAAGTCTTTTTGCACGAAGCTTTATCTGATCCCGTGATTCCTCGCCCGAAACGTACAGGACCTTTCTGCCCTCTCCTGCAAGGGTCTTGCATATCTGGAGTAATAAAGTTGATTTTCCGATACCGGGCTCTCCTGCAAGAAGCACTACCGAGCCTGGGACAAGCCCGCCGCCGAGAACACGGTCAAGCTCTCCCATACCCGTAGTTTCACGTTTTGTGGCGCCAACCTCATATTCGTCAAATTTTACCACCGTGTTTTCGTACGACGGAGGTACTCTCTTTATTTTCGCAGCCTTTTCTGCTTTTTCAAGCTCCCGTTCAACCTCAACTGCGGTATTCCATTCTCCGCACACGGGGCACTTGCCAAACCACTTGGTTGCCGATGCACCGCATTCTGCACATTCAAATAACGTCCTTTGATTCTTCATTATCTATTCTTCCTTAAAGTGAACTTTACTTATTCTTCTTTATCTCCGCTTCGCGTATATACGAGAGAGTGAACGTAAATTCGCAGAACTTGCCGTACTCGCTCTTTACACTAATAGTTTCTTCATGCGCATCAATAATGGTTTTTGCGATATACATACCAAGCCCGACTCCCGTTTTATCCAGTCCGCGGCTTTTATCACTCTTGTAGAATCTGTCGAAAACGTACGGCAGGTCTTCTTCTTTTATACCCTGGCCCTCGTTATAAACGGATATATGAAGCTTTTTCGCCTTTTCGCTTATCGTGATACGGTATTTAGCGCCCTGCGCAGAGAACTTGACTGCGTTATCGCAGATATTGTAAAGTATCTGATACACGGCATCTCTGTCTGCCCAAGCAAGCATCTTATCGCTGTCGCAGACAAACTCAACGTCAAGCTTCTTTTCTTCTATTTTCTGTTCAAAGCTTATGAGTATGACTCTCGCCATTTCGCATATATCAAAGGCAGACTTTGTAAATTTTCGCTCACCCGCCTGTATTCGCGTTATATCAAGCAGCGAGCTTACCAGACGTGACAGTCGCCTTACCTCGTTTCTGATTATATCAAGGTAGTATTCATGCTTCTCAGGAGGAATAGTTCCGTCTATTATACCGTCAATAAAGCCGGAAATCGTCGTCATAGGTGTTCGCAGGTCGTGCGACACATTTGCAAGAAACGAACGTCTTAACTCATCGCTGTTTGCAAGAGAAGCCGCCATCGTGTTAAACGCTACCGCAAGCTCGGATATCTCATCATAACCTGCGACGGGAACTCTTACGTCAAAGCGCCCCTGTGCAAAGCTCTTTGCTGCACGGCTCATGTACTTAAGCGGACTCGTTATTCTCTCGCTTATAAAGTAAACGGCTATCATAGTTGCAAGAAGTATCCACAAGCATGACATTACTACCGTATTTATCATACTGCTGTTAAGCTCGGGAATTGAAAAGTTTGACGTGCAAACAAAAAGCACACCGCACGCCGGATTTGAATAGTTGCGTATCGGAAGCGCATAAACAAGATACTTAGTATTGCCGCTTCCTTCTATAAGATCTGTTCCCGTATAACTGCCGTTTTTTATTACTGCATCAACAATTTTCATAGGAACTTTATTTATGTTGATCACTTCAGACGGTGCACTTTCTGTTACGTAATTTGAAAGAAGTACATTACCCGAAGCATCTGTAATAAACGCATCAATATCTTCGGTGTATACGTCAAGCGCATAGATTACACTGCGAAGCATTTCGCCTCTCTCGCTGATATACTTGTTGAAATCGTTTACTGCAAGTGCATTCTGTCCGTTACCGTCACGTGTATACATAAAACCGAGAACGGTATTTGCAACCTGCACTAAAGAGTCCGATTTTGCATCTTGGGCATAATCGTTTATCGTTGAAGAAAGAACTGTCGCAAGTATTATAAAGCTTACGAACAGTATAAGAATGATAGCCGATATATATTTTGTAAAAACGCTCTTGAACATGTTTTTAGCTCCATTACAGAATCACATTATTATAATTAGTATTATTTTACCACACTTTTTCCCATAAATCAATAACCTATAATAATGTAATTCAACATTGATACTTTAATTTTGAAATATCGTTTTTTCAAGCATAGGTCAGTTTTGTCGGGCAGCTTTTGCGTTCACAAAATATTTACATTTGCAAAGCCTTATATTAAGAAAAAATGTATTTTTCCTATTGAAAAATTGGGGAAGGTGAGTTATAATTAAATCAAAGTGGTGATAAGTGGCGTATTTAGGCGCCAAATGGTGGAAATTATACCATTTTATGGCAAAATTCACCGTACTTATATTTTTGTAGAAAGGAGAATGCTTATGGTCGTATTTTCAGGTACGTATCAGCATACGGTAGACAGCAAAAACCGTCTTTTTATACCGGCTAAATTCCGCGAGCTGCTTGGCGATAACTTCATGGTCATGCAAAACGTTGAAGGCTGTCTTGATATCATAACTGCTCAGGCACGTGATATGATCGTCGAAAAGCTTTCTCTCCTTCCAAGAACGCAAACCGCTAAGATCAAAAGATTTTTATTCTCGGGCGCAGGCGACTGCTCTCCCGACTCTCAGGGACGTGTTGTTCTGCCAAAGCAGCTTATAGAATTTGCGCATCTTGAAAAGAACGTGCTTATAATCGGTGCAGGCGATCATATAGAGATTTGGAACGAAGAAAACTTTGCAAATAATATTTCAACCATGTCAAACGAATCGCTTGCAGATGAAATGAGTGCTCTTCAATGGTAAAGATGTCAGAGCACATTAACTTTTCACACTACTCCGTCCTTTTAAAGGAAAGCGTTGATGCGCTTGCCCCGGAAAAAGGCGGCATATACGCCGATCTCACACTTGGAGGCGGCGGGCACTCCCTTGAGATATTAAAGCGTATGCCGCAAGACAGCAGGCTTATCGCTTTTGATCAAGACATAGATGCTATAACGGCATCCAAGATCAGACTACACGACTACATCGACAGGGTCACATTTGTAAACGAGAATTTTTCAAATCTCGCATTTACGCTTAAGTCGCTCGAGATAGCCTCGCTTGACGGCGTAGTGATCGACCTTGGCGTTTCCTCCTATCAGCTCGATACTCCCGAGCGCGGTTTCTCGTACATGCACGATGCGCCGCTTGACATGAGAATGAATAAATGCTCGGGAATATCGGCGTATGACGTAGTCAATACTTATTCTAAGGACACTCTGAAAAAAATCATATATGAGTATGGCGAGGAAAAATTTGCGCCGCGCATAGCGGCAAAAATTGAGGCTGCCAGACAATTAAAGCCAATTGAAACTACATTTGAATTAGTCAGCATTATCAGAAGCGCAATGCCTGACGGAGGCAGAAGCGCCGAAAAACATCCCGCAAAACGAACATTTCAGGCTATTCGAATTGAAGTGAACAACGAACTTGGCGTAATTAAGCCGGCAATACTTGCCGCCGCATCTGCGCTAAAGCCGGGCTGCCGCCTCGCCGTCATAACCTTCCACTCGCTTGAAGACAGGCTTGTAAAAAACCTGTTTTCATCGCTTGTGAACCCGTGCACATGCCCCCCCGACTTTCCCGTGTGCGTATGCGGCAAGAAGCCTATAGCGAAGCACGTTACGCACAAGCCTGTTCTTCCCTGCAAAAACGAACTTGATGAAAATTCAAGATCAAGAAGTGCGAAGCTCAGAATAATCGAAAAAATATAGAATTTCAAAGAAAGCGAGGCAGCCCCGGATGACATCAAATACATATAATAAGGTCAAAAAGAAAAAGAATATCATTTCTGAGGCTGATGCAAAGGTTGTAGCCAAAAGAGGCGCGCTTGTGCATACAGGCTCCGATTCTGCCCGCAAAAAAACGAACACTGTAACGCAAGCACCCGCCGTTGCCAGAAGACGCGAAAAGGTTACAACAAAACCGCAGGCGCTTCACACACGCATACCGGCAATTCTCGGATTTGATACAAGAGATAAGTTTAACACGATAGCCGTATCAACAGCTAACAGATATCCTCTTGTTATCGGGCTTCTCACCACTCTGCTTATCACGTCCATGTTCATGCTTGTTGTTGTCAATGCCGTTAGTATAAATAAAATGAAGCTTGAAACAACTCAAATGAACAGCGAGCTTGAAAAGCTTATTGAAAGAGAAGATGAATTAACTCTTGAACTTGAAAAGCGTGACGATCTCAGATATATAAGAGAGATCGCCGTCAATCAGTACGGTATGATAGACAAAAAACACGCAACCAAGCATTACATAAGCCTTGACAAGGAAGATAAGGTGGAAGTGCTAAACAAAGCAGATTCCGAGCCTGTTGTTGGCGGCGCATCAGACTGAGTATATACAAAATCGGAATATATACACACAAAGTCAAATAGATATAAAATAACGGAAAACAATGAGGGTAAGGATGCGCAAGCTCTTTACTCTCGCTTGTTTATTTGAAATATTTTCCCAAGATTATCCTCGTTTGAGAAGGAAAGGAAAAGGCGTATGGCTTACCCGAAACAGCATAGCATGATAAAATTCCGCGCACGTATAATCGTGGGCTTTATCTGCCTTATGTTTGCCATAGTTTCTGTTGTATTGTTTAATCTTCAGATATTAAATTATGAAAAATATCAGTCTGAGGTTATAAATCAGATGACAAGTGAAACAACGGTCAGAGCTAACCGAGGCAAGATCTATGACACTAACATGAATCTGCTGGTTACAAACACGACCGTGTGGAGAGTCTTTATAGATCCAAGTAAGATCAAGGAATATGACGACAAACTGCTTATTGCCGATAATCTCTCCCGTATTCTTGAAGTTGACTACAACTCTGTTCTCGAAAAGATAAACAACAACCCCAAGAAACGTGACATAACAATAAAAAATAACGTAGAAAAGGAAACTGCCGATCTTGTAAGAGAATTCATCATTGAAAACGACCTTTCGTCGATGATATATCTTGCGATAGGAAGCCAGCGTTTTTATTGCTACGGCGATCTCGCTTCCCACGTTCTCGGGTTTACCAACGTCGACGGCAAGGGCCAGTACGGCCTTGAGCTTACATATGATGATTATCTCACAGGTATTGACGGCAAGCTTTTAACGGCCCACGACGCGCAGGGCAACGACATGCCTTATAAATACGAAAGCTATATCAGCGCAAAGAACGGAACAAATATCGTTTCAACTCTTGATATGAGAATACAGTACGAGCTTGAGAACCAGCTTGAGGCTGCATACGAAAATGCAGGTGCAAGAAACCGTGTTACAGGTATCGTTATGGAGGTTGACACGGGCGCTGTGCTCGCAATGGCAACCTATCCCGACTTTGACTGCAACAATCCCAAGATATTAAACGAAGAGTTTCAAAAAGAACTTGAGAGCTCAGGTTACCTGCCCGACTCTGAAGAATACACTAACCTTTATATGAATCTCCTTTATGAGATGTGGAACAACAAGGCGGTCAACGACCTTTATGAGCCCGGCTCAACATTCAAGGTAATTACTTCCGCGATAGCTCTCGAGGAAAAAGTTGTAAAGCTTGCAGACAGATTTTACTGCCCCGGGCACTATAAGGTTGAGGGTTACTCCTCGCCTATTCACTGCCACAAAAGAACGGGACACGGCTCGGTCACATTCGTTGAGGGACTTCAGCAGTCATGCAATCCAACTCTTATGATGCTTGCCGAAAGAATAGGCAGAGATACGTTTTACAAATACTTTGAAGCGTTTGGATACAGGGCAAAAACAGGTGTAGACCTTCCCGGCGAATCGCTTGGCATTACCCATACTCTTGACGGCTTCAATCAGGTTGAACTTGCGGTTTATTCTTTTGGCCAGACCTTTAAGGTAACGCCTATTCAACAGATAACAGCTATAAGCACAATTGCTAACGGCGGTTACCTCGTTACTCCGCATATCTTACGTCAGCTCGTTGATGACGACGGCAATGTTTTATATTCATACGATGACAGTGCAAAAAGACAGATAATCAGCACAGAGACCTGTGAAACACTGACAAAGATACTCGCCGACGGTGTTGCAGGTAACGGCGGAGCAAAAAATGCATATGTAAAAGGCTATTCGGTAGCTGCAAAAACAGGTACGTCCGAAAAGAGAGATACCCCCGATGAAAACGGCGAATTTTCTCTGCGTGTCGGTTCCTGCGTTGCTTACGCTCCTGCAGACGATCCCGTTATAGCAGCTATAATCATGGTCGACGAGCCTTCAATCGCCAACGTATACGGAAGCGTTGTTGCGGCTCCCTATATATCCAATCTGCTCTCTGTTGTACTGCCTTATCTCGGAATTGAGCCGCAGTATACACAAGAAGAGCTTGCATCTATGGAAATACCGATATCAGATTATACGGGCAAAACCGTTAAAGATGCTCAGACCGAAATAAAGAACAAGGGACTTAACTATGAAGTTATAGGTAGCGGAAATATCGTAACCTCTCAGATTCCTAAATCGGGCAGCTTGCTTTCAAGCGAAACGGGAAAGGTCCTTCTCTATACTGCGGACAAAGAAGCTTCACTTTCTGTAACCGCTCCCGACCTTGTTGGCAGAACGGCTGCGGCGGCAAACAAGCTTGCCGTTAACTCAGGACTTAACGTCAACATCCTCGGCGCACAGAATTACGATACGGGTGCCGGTGCTGTTGTTATAAGCCAGTCTCCTGAAGCCGGTACTAAGATGGCTCGCGGCGACATAATAACGATAGACGTACGTCACCTTGACGGCACAGACTAAAGACAATTAAACCGGACAGTCAAAATAATATTATTTTGCGCTGTCCGAAAACTCCCTTTGCCCGGGCGGACAGCGCTTATACGGCAAAGAAGGAGTATCCATGCGATTTTTTAAAATACTTGAAAACACCCGCGTTCTTGCAACGAACATAACAAACTTTGATTTCTGCTTTAACAAAATCTGCTCAAATTCAGACCGTGCAGAGCTTGGCGACGTATTCGTATGCAGGCGCGGAAGCAAGTGCGACGGTCATGATTATATAGAAACCGCGCATAAACGCGGGGTAAAAACCGTTGTTTGCGAATATATAACCGACTATCTCCATAAAAACCCCGATTTGCGTTACATTGTTGTTGAAGACACATCTTTGGCCGAGGTCAGAATGCTTGACAATGCATACGGTCATCCTGCAAAGGACATGAAGCTTATTGGAATAACCGGCACAAACGGCAAGACCTCGTGTGCGTACATGATAAAATCGCTTTTTGACTCGGCAGGCTACAAAACGGGACTTATATCCACAATAAAAACGCTTGCCGGAGATAAAGATATAACCGAAAAAACATGCGAGAGCGAATACAACTCAATGACAACCCCCTCGCCGTCTCAATTATATGAATATCTTTATAAAATGAAAGAGCACGGCACGGAGATAGTTGTTATGGAAGCTTCTTCGCACGCTCTTGCGCAAAGGCGGCTTGACGCTCTGCATTTTTCACTCGGAATATTTACAAATTTATCCGAAGATCATCTAGATTATCACAAAGATCTCACGCAATACATGAACGCAAAGACTCACCTTTTCGATCTTTGCAATATAGCGCTTATAAACACCGACTGCAAATACGGCAGGGATATATTAAAATCCCTTCCCTGTAAAGCCTTTTCATACGGCAGTAAAGCGGACTTCTCTTTTGAAAAGGCCGGTTACACAGCAAAAGATACAAGTTTTACATTCGCGCACGGAGAAGAAAAAGTATTATTAAACTGCCCTGTGCCGGGAGATTTCACCGTATACAATGCGCTTGCGGCGGCTGCTGCGGCAAAAATATTTAAGATAGATAACAAAACTATCAAAAGCGCTATCGACAATCTCGCTCAGATACCTGGAAGACTTGAGCGCGTAGATATTCCGGATAGCTTTGACGTTTATATTGATTACGCTCACACGCCCGATGCGCTAGAAAAAGTACTCTTGACACTAAAGCGCGTCTGCCGCGGAAGGCTTATTACAGTATTTGGCTGCGGCGGAAACAGAGAACGCGAAAAAAGACCGATAATGGGCAGAATAGCCACGGCTGTGTCAGACATAACGGTGATAACAAGCGATAATCCGCGAAACGAACCTCGCGAAAAAATTATATCCGAGATACTATCAGGTGCTAAAAGAAACAGTAATTACAAGGTTATCGAAAACAGAAAAGACGCAATACGGTATGCTCTGGCTCTTGCAAAAGAAGGCGATACGCTGCTTTTAGCAGGAAAGGGACATGAGGATTACGAAATAACGGAAAATACAAAGCGTCATTTCTGCGAAAAGGAAATAATTAAAGAATTTTTTGAAAGTAAGTGCTGAGGGCACACAAAACAAAAAGGATGCTTGGCCATGAAAAGAATCGAACTTGAAAACGGCGGATTTACAGTTGCTGAAATAGCAGAAATAACGGGCGGAAGTATTTTAGGCGGCGCTGATAAAACAGTAACGTCTGTTTCAACAGACTCGCGCGAATGTACTAACGGTACTCTCTTTGTTGCCATAAGAGGAGAAAACTTCGACGGTCATAACTTTATAAAAGAAACAATAGAAGCGGGCGCAGTATGCGCTATTTGCGAAAGAATCGTTGACGGTACCGTGTCCATAGGCGGCGCGCTCGTGATTGTTCCCGACACGGTAGTTGCGCTTGGCAAGCTTGCCCAAGAGTATCTGAGAAGACTTGCTACTGACGTTGTTTGCGTTACAGGAAGCGTTGGCAAGACAACAACAAAGGAATTTATATATTCGGTATTAAATGAAAAATTCAACGCCCACAAAACAGAGGGCAATTTCAACAACGAGCTTGGCCTGCCCCTCTCGGTTCTTTCTATGAAAAAAGATGCAAGCACGGCAGTTTTTGAGCTTGGCATGAGTTTCAAGGGCGAAATATCCTATCTTTCAAAGATAGCGCGTCCGAAGATCGCGGCAATAACCAATATCGGCAACTCCCATATTGAAAACCTCGGAAGCAGAGAAAATATATGCGCGGCAAAACTTGAAATAACAGACGGACTTGACCCCGACGGATATATCTTACTTAATGCAGATGAGCCTCTTCTTTTTGCAAGAAAAGACGATTTCAGCCAAAAGACCCTGCTTATATCTATGCAAAACCCGAAGGCAGACTTCCGTGCTCTCAACGTAAGAACTTATGACGACTATTCCATATACGATCTCGTTTTACCAAACAGGGTCGTAACCAACATACAGATCCCCACTATCGGTATGCACAACGTTTTTGACTCCGTATATGCTTTTGTGATCGGTCTTATAATGGGAATGAGCGACGACGAGATAAAGCGCGGTCTTATGAAATTCAAAAACACCGGCATGCGCCAGAACGTATACGAGCACGGATCCATTACAATCATCGAGGACTGCTACAACGCAGGCCCTGAATCAATGAAGGCTTCGCTTGACGTGCTCAGCAAGGTCGCAGCTAAAAACGGCGGACGCTCAATAGCAGTTTTAGGCGAGATGAGAGAACTTGGAGAATACAGCAAACAGCTTCATATGGAGATCGGCAAAACTGTTGCCGCTAAAAAGATCGACATGCTCTTTACTTTCGGTCATGATGCCGAAAATATTGTGCTCGGAGCAGTAAATCACGGCTATCCGGCAGAAAAAATAGGTATAAATGGCGATACCGATGCGCCTGAGCGCGCCGCTTTAGCTATCAGAAATGCCCTTAGGGTTTCAGACACGGTCCTTTTCAAAGCAAGCCGTGCGCTGAAGCTTGAACGCGTTATAGAATATTTAAAAAAAGAACTTGATGCAAACTCTTTATCCGACTGATTAAAAAAGAAAGGATGGATCGTTTATGGATCTGCTTCGTATATTATCAGGTGCCGTACTCGTATGCGTATTTATACTGACGGCGTTTTTCACAAGACTTATCATTCCGAAGCTAAAAAGTATGAAGCTTGGGCAGACGATCCTTGAAATAGGCCCGCGCTGGCACAAAAACAAGGAGGGTACTCCCACAATGGGAGGTATTGCATTTATATCAGCAATACTTCTTGTATCTGTTGTTTTAGTCGTGTTTTGCTCGACAGTCCTTGATGAACCTGTATTCATCAGACTTATAATAACCGTCATATTTGCCGCGCTCAACGGAGCTATAGGTATAATTGACGATATGACGAAATTCAAGAATCACCGCAACGAGGGGCTTAGCGCTTCTCAGAAGTTTTTGCTTCAGCTTATAGTTGCGGCGCTGTATCTCTTTGCGCTGAGCTACACGGGCTTTATAAATACAGTGATGCCTATTTCCTTCACAAATATCGGATTAGACCTTAAGATAGTCTACTATCCTATGGCTCTTATTGTCATCACGGGAATAATCAACAGCGTAAACCTTACCGACGGCATTGACGGACTTGCTTCAAGCGTTACAATGGTTGTTGGCGCTGCTTTTGCAGTTCTCTCATTTTTCAAGAGCGATACCGAGCTCTCATTCCTTTCGTCAATGATAATCGGTGCTTGCCTCGGTTTTCTCGTATATAACTTCTACCCTGCGCGCATATTTATGGGCGATACAGGTTCGCTCTTTTTAGGCGCGGCGGCTGTCGGATGCGCATTCATAATAAATGATCCGCTTATAATACTGATTATAGGTATTGTTTACGTTGCAGAATCGCTCTCAGTTATAATACAGGTTGGATCCTTCAAGCTTACGGGAAAGCGCATTTTTAAAATGAGCCCTATACATCATCATTTTGAAAAGTGCGGTTGGAGCGAGATCAAGATCGTATCCGTATTCTCCTTTGTTACATTTGTATTTTCCGCTATTGCGGTCATCCTCTCTGTGATAAAATAATTTTGGGGAGTTATAAATGAACAACACACCAAACAGGAATAATAATCCAAGAAAAAATACACCGACTGCTACGATCCCGCGAAAGCCTGCTCGGGCAAGCGGCGAAAAAATGCCGGCTCAGGCGTCAAGAAACATGCCTGCCGAGAAGCCTGAAAAAATAACGAGATATAAAAGCCCCGTAGACAGGATGTTCTTAGCGCTCGTTCTTATACTTATATGCTTTGGCTCGGTTATGGTATTCAGCGCAAGCTATGCATATTCAATGTCTCAGGATCCGGGCAACGGATATATATACATACAAAGGCAGATAACGTTTGTGCTTATAGGTCTTGCAGGCATGTTTGTCGTATCAAGACTTGAGCCTGAAGTTATAAAGAAATTTACTCCTGCGGCATACTGGGCAACGATAGGCCTGCTCGGACTCGTTTTCGTTATCGGTACAGTAGGCGGCGGCGCAAAGCGCTGGATAATGGTAGGCCCTGTATCCGTTCAGCCCTCTGAAATTGCAAAGGCAACTCTCGTTATGATGCTTGCCCTGCATTTTGAAAAACACAGCGATACGATACTTAATACCAAAGACAAAAAAGAGCATCTGATGTACGGACTTTTCCGTCCCCTTTTCTACACATGCCTCGTTTGTGTACTCGTTGTTCTTGAAAAGCATCTTTCCGGTACTATAATAATCTTCTGCATCGGAATAATGCTTATATGGATGGGCGGAGTAAAAGCTACTGCGCTTATCTACCCGGGTCTTATCGGCGCTACCGTTCTCGGCCTTGTTGCATGGTTTGTACCATATACGAGAAGAAGACTTGATATATGGTTTGATCCTACAAAAGATATCACGGGAAGCGGATGGCAGACTGTACAAGGGCTCAGAGCCATCGGTTCGGGAGGACTTTTCGGCCTCGGCCCGACAAACAGCCGCCAGAAGCACATGTACGTATCTCAGCCGCAGAACGACTTTATATACAGTATTCTTTGCGAAGAGCTCGGATTTATCGGAGCCATATCCGTTATAGTGCTCTTTATCCTCCTCATTGTAAGAGGCTATCAGATCGCCATGAAAACAACCGACGTGTATTCATCACTTGTGGTAATGGGTATAGTAAGTAAAGTCGGTCTTCAGGCGGCGTTCAATATAGGTGTTGTTACAAACACACTTCCAAACACAGGTATTTCACTGCCCTTTTTCAGCTACGGCGGTTCTTCAACGGTGGTTTTACTCATTGAAATGGGCATAGTATTATCAATATCAAGGTTTTCACGTCAGGACAAGTAGCAACAACGAGTAAGTATACTGACATTGTAAACTCTTGCTGTTTATACAAGTAAATTAAACATCATATGCCGCAGGCGGCATGGAGAGAATTATGAGAGTAATAGTAACAGGCGGCGGAACAAGCGGCCACGTCAATCCCGCGCTCGCGATCGCCAATACGATAAAAAAGAATATCCCCGAAAGCGAGATAATATTCGTCGGTACAAAGCGCGGAATCGAAAACAAGCTTGTACCGAAGGAAGGCTATAAGCTTTACCACGTTGAGGTCCGCGGCATCAAGCGCTCCCTTTCTCTTTCAAATATAAAAAGCCTTTATCTTGCCCTTACCTCACCTATCAAAGCAAGGCGTCTGATTCGCGAGTTTGCTCCCGATATTGTTATAGGTACAGGCGGATACGTTTGCTGGCCTGTTATGAAGGCGGCGGCAGACATGAAGATTCCAACAGTCCTGCACGAATCCAACTCCATTCCGGGTGTTGCTATAAAAATGCTTGCAAGATACGTTGACAGAATATTCGTTAATTTCGAAGCAACTATAAACAAATTTCCCGAAGATTGCAGAAGCAAGGTAATAAGAGTCGGAAATCCTCTGAGACCCGAATTTCTGACGCTTGATTCACAGTCAGCCAAAAAAGAGCTTGGAATTACGGGAAAATACGATAAATTCATTCTTTCGTGCGGCGGAAGCATGGGGGCTGAAAAGATAAACGAGGCTGTTCTTTCACTTATGAAAGAATATACCTCAAAGCATCCCGAAATACTTCACCTACATGCAACGGGGTCAATCGAATACGAAGCGGCGCTTACAGAGTTCAAAGCATCAAGGCTTGATAAATACGATAACATAAAGATTGTTGAGTACATCTATGATATGCCAAGGCAGATGGCAGCGGCAGATCTTGTTATTAACAGGGCAGGCGCTATGACTCTTTCAGAGCTTGCTATACTTGAAAAAACTGCCCTGCTGATCCCCTCTCCCAACGTCACGGATAATCATCAGTATAAAAACGCGCACGAGCTTGAAGCAGCAGGTGCTGCAGCTCTTATTGAGGAGAAGGATCTTACAACCGAGCTTCTTATCAAAACGGTTGATGAGCTTCTGCACAGCGAAAAGGGTGCGGCATGCCAAAAAAATATAAAGAAATTCGCGCTTTCTGACGCCGAAAAAATAATGTTCGGCGAGATCAAAGAGCTTGTAAAAAAGAAAAAATAAACGGAGGAGCGGCTTTGGATAACAGACAGGACAAAAAAGAGTTTCGTGATGAAACTCTCGAAAATTTTGCAAGGCTGAATAAGTCTAAGAAAAAATTCAAGCATCTTATACTTATACCGATAGTTATTGCCGCGATCATAATATTCATTACCGTGTGCTTCGCGTTCTTTTTCAAGGTAAAAACTATCGAAGTTGAAGGCGCGGCAAAATACGATCCTAATCTTATTATTATAAAAAGCGGTATAACTGCCGGCGAGAATCTATACTCATACCATGAGGATAATATCGAAGAGATCCTTATGTTAAACTACCCCTATATAAGCAAGGTTGAGCTCAGACGTCGCTGGCCCGATAAAATAATACTTAAGGTTTTTGAAGAAAGCGCCGGATACTGTACCGAGATATACGGTGAAACGCTTATACTTTCATCAAGTCTGCGTATACTTGAAAACCCTGATATCAACGTTGACTCAATAGAGCTTTGCAGACTGTATCTGCCGGATATCGACCGTGCGCTCGTTGGCAACAAGCCTGTTTTTTGCTCTGATTCCAATTATATAGAAAAAGCGCTGAGTATTATTGACGCAAGCGATATTGCAGAAAGTATAAGTGCCATAAGCCTTGAAAACAAATTTGCAATAAGCTTTCTTATAGGAAACACATATAAAATAAAGTGCGGAAACTCAGACGATCTTGCTCTTAAGCTGACAATGACAGAAAAGATACTTGAAAGCTCTCAGTTACCCGCCGGTGTTAAAGCAGAGATCGACGTCACAAATCCCTCTGAATGCTCCGCGATACTCGGCGAAAGCGCGAATTTAGAACTGTAAATAGTTTTTTTGCATAAATATGACAACAAAATACCACGAATATCACACGAAAATTAAGTTTAATTGTAAAAATATCATAAATTTTTAAAAAACGTATTGCAATCTTGACTTTTTTATATTATCATATAGGGTGAACGATATTACACTAATATAATTGTACTCAAAATCAGTGTGTGTTGAAAATACAGGAGGATATAGAAAATGGCAGCAGATTTTACATCTCTCACCAATCGCGTTTGTATAAAAGTAATTGGTATAGGCGGCGGCGGTAACAACGCAGTTAACCGCATGATCACATCGGGAGTAAAGGGTGTTGAATTTATCGCAATAAACACCGATATGCAGGCTCTTAACAGATGTGCAGCCGAAACAAAGATCGCTATCGGCCAGAGAACCACAAAGGGTCTTGGAGCCGGCGCAAACCCCGACATAGGAGCAGCAGCAGCTGAAGAAAGCATTGAAGAAATCAAGGCAGCTATTCAGGGCGCAGATATGGTATTTATCACCGCAGGTATGGGCGGCGGTACAGGTACAGGTGCAGCTCCCGTTGTTGCAAAGCTCTCCAAGGAAATGGAAATACTTACAGTAGGCGTTGTAACAAAGCCTTTCATGTTTGAAGGAAAGAAGAGAATGGCAAATGCTGAAGCAGGTATTGAAAACTTTGCTCAGTATGTTGACTCTCTTATAACAATTCCTAACGAAAGACTCAAATACGTTTCTGAAACAAAGATCACTCTTGCTAACGCTTTTGAAATTGCAGACGACGTACTCCGTCAGGGCGTACAGAGCATCTCTGAGCTTATCTGCATGGATGCTATGGTCAACCTCGACTTTGCAGACGTTACATCCGTTATGAAGGATGCAGGCTATGCTCACATGGGTGTTGGCGCGGCTAAGGGTAAGGACAAGGCTGAGCTTGCCGCAAAGGCAGCTATCTCCAGCCCGCTTCTCGAATCTTCCATTTCGGGCGCAAAGGGACTTATTCTCAGCATCATTGCTTCTCCCGATATCGGACTTGAAGAAACAGATGTTGCTTCAACTCTTATCTCCGAGGAAGCTAACCCCGACGTTAACCTTATCTGGGGTGTTGCATTCGACCCTGCTCTTGAAGATGAAATGAAGATCACGGTTATCGCAACTAACTTCGACTCTGCACCGGCAAACGGCGCAAAGGCTGAAGCTGAAACAACTATTTCGAAGAATGAATTTGAGGATATGATAAAATTCCTCGACCGCAACGCTAAATAAAAAAAGCAAAATTAAAGTGCAGACTTTTGTCTGCACTTTTTGTTTTTACCAAAATATCGGAATAAATCAGGCTTACTTTCGCATAAGATATTCCGAGGTGATTTTATGCTTGTTAAAAAAATTCTGTCTTTAATACTTTCGCTTATAATGATTTTCACTCTTGCAACACCGATTCTGGCAGATGCGCAAATGCAGTTTGATGCCAAAAGCGTTTTACTTATGGAAGCCTCAACAGGAAAGGTACTTTATGAAAACAACGCAGATGAGGCTCTGCCGCCGGCATCGGTTACAAAAATAATGACTCTTCTCATCGTTATGGAAGCAATAGAAGAGGGAAAAATATCACTTGATGACATGGTATCCGTGTCAAACAACGCCGCTTCTATGGGCGGCTCTCAGGTATACCTCGAGCCGGGAGAGGAGATGAGCGTTGACGAGATGATAAAATGCGTTGTGGTATCTTCGGCAAACGACGCGGCCGTTGCTCTTGCCGAGCACGTTGCCGGAAGTGAAGAAATGTTCGTTGAAAGAATGAACACCCGCGCAAAAGAGCTTGGCATGGTTAATACTAAATTTGAAAATACAAACGGACTTGACGATACTGTAACGAGCCATCTTACAAGTGCGCGTGATATAGCAATAATGTCCCGCGAGCTTATAGGGCATCAAAAGATTCTTGAATACAGCTCTATATGGATGGATACTATCCGCGACGGCGCATTCACGCTTACAAACACCAACCGTCTTATACGTTTTTACAGTGGGGCCAACGGCCTTAAAACAGGCTCTACATCAAAGGCAGGCTTTTGTATCAGCGCAACTGCCCTGCGTGACGGCATGCAGCTGATAGCCGTTGTAATGGGTGCTCCAAACAGGGATACGCGAAACGAGATCGCCAAAAAGCTTCTGGATTACGGCTTTGCAAATTACGCCGCAACAACGATCGAGGGCCGTGAGCTTGAACCGATAAAGGTTTTAGGCGGTCTTAAAAAGGATTGCCGTGTAGGATACAACAGTTTTTCTGCGCTTATAGGCAAGGGTAAGAGCGATGCCATAGAGCACAGTATAGCTTTGCCTGAAAATCTCAGCGCTCCTGTGCACGAGGGTGACATTGTGGGCAAAATAACGTACACCTTAAACGGTGAAACGATCGGAGAGTGCGACATATGTGCAAGAGAGAGCATTGACAAGATTGGATACTTCGGCGTTATGAGAAGCTTATTTAAAAAAATGATTCTGACATAAAAAAACTCCCATAAGCGGAGTGTTCTTAAGGACAGTTAGAGATTGAACAATTTGTTCAATCTCTTTTTTGTGTTTTGTATTGACTTTTCTTGTTAAAAATGATATCATTATATCAAGATATAATGATATCATTTAGGAGGAGTTGTTTTGATTAAAGAAAATAAAGCAAATAGAACTCGACAAGTCCAATTCCGAATGGACCCGAAAATATTTAACAAACTAAAGTCAACCATTGTGTATGACGAAGAGATACGCAGCATGGCAGACTTATTTAACGAAGCAGCAAAGAAATATTTAAAAGAAAAGGGTGTGAAAATAAATGGCTAAAAAAGAAGTGAAAACTGACTTGTGGGTATGGGAACTTTTGAAACAAGCGGACATCAAACTTGAGGCACAAGGAAGTACCATACTTGAAATAGACAACGCACTAAAGACGGCTTCAAAAAAAGGAACGGGAAAAGTCGGCTTTCCCGAATATGTGGGAGTTGTCAAAGATTATCTTTTAGTTATAGAAGATAAAGCGGACTTGTCAAAGCATATCAAACTTGATGACGGCGGTGTTATCAGTCAAGAAGTGCAAGCCGTAACCGACTACGCTGTTAATGGTGCTGTCTTTTACGGAAAACACCTTGCAGAGCATACAAGTTATAAAAAGATAATCGTTTTCGGTGTATCGGGCGACGAGAAAAAACACAAGATTTCACCCGTGTATATAGATGAAACAGACTTTTATAGAGAATTACCGGAAGTTGAGTCTTTTATTTCCTTTAACGAGAATAACATCGACGAGTATTTTGTCCGTGAAGTGTTGCAAGAGGACACGGACAGCGAGAAAGAAACAGCGGAAATCTTAAAGGATGCAGCCGCCTTGCACGAAGATTTGAGGAATTACGGCAGTCTTAAAGATACAGACAAACCCCTTATCGTTTCGGGTATATTGCTTGCTCTCCGTGAAATAGAATTCAAAAACTTTTCCATTGACGAACTCACAGGCGATACTATCAAGACCGATGGCGAAAAGATATACAGAGCAATAGCAGACAATCTGCAGAGGGCGAGCGTTGCGCCGGAAGTCAAAAAGCAAAAGCTCTTGTCACAGTTTGCACTAATCAAAGACACTGCAAAACTTAATGCTGTAGAGCCAAAGCTCCAGAAGACACCTTTGAAACATTTTACAGAGTTCTTATATGATAAGATATACCGCTCTATCCGCTACAACCAGAGTGCAGAAGATTATCTCGGCAGATTTTACGGCGAGTTTATGAGCTATTCAGGGGGCGACGGACAGACACTTGGTATCGTATTAACACCAAAGCATATAACAGAGCTTTTCTGTGATTTGGTTGACATCAAACCGACGGATACAGTTTTCGATCCATGCTGTGGCACGGCAGGTTTTTTGATTGCGGCTATGCATAAAATGTTAAAACAAGCAACAAGCGACAGCGAAAAGCGAAATATAAGACAAAAGCAGCTACACGGCGTTGAAATTCAGCCTTATATGTTCACGATAGCAACTACCAATATGATACTTCGGGGCGACGGCAAGAGTAACCTTATAGACACCGACTTTTTGAAGTTAAACCCCAATCAGTTGCAGTTAAAGGGTGCGACGGTTGGCTTTATGAATCCGCCGTATTCACAAGGCAGCAAAGCAAATCCGGATTTGTACGAGATTGCTTTCACAGAACATCTGTTGAACAGCTTGACAGTTGGGGCGAGGTGTGCTGTTATCGTTCCGCAGTCTGCTATGACAGGAAAAAGCAAGGACGAGCAAGCCGTCAAAGAGAGCATTTTGAAACATCATACTCTTGAGGGTGTTATCTCATTGAGCAAAGACACCTTTTACGGTGTGGGTACTGTTCCGTGTATTGCAGTCTTTACAGCAGGCATACCGCACGAAGCAGACAAGATTTGCAAATTTATCAATTTTGAAAATGACGGCTACAAGGTAGCTCCACACATAGGGCTGATTGAAACCGAATCAGCAAAGGACAAGAAAGCACATCTTTTGTCTGTATGGCGTGAAGAAATGGAAGCCGAGAGCAAATTCTGTGTATATACAACAGTAGAAGCTACGGACGAATGGCTACATAGTTTTTACTATTTCAATGACGAGATACCCACCGAAGCGGACTTTGAAAAGACAATCGGCGACTATTTGACATTTGAGTTTTCTATGATAATGCAAGGGCGTGAATATCTGTTTGAGGAGGACGGCGACAATGCTTAATCTTAATGACAGAGAATGGAAAGCATTCAAGGTTAAACACATATTCTCAATAGAAAAATGCAAATGTTCAAGCGTATCAACTCTAAAACAAGGAACTTTCCCCTATGTAGGAGCAACTAATAGGAATAACGGCATAATGTCATTTGTTGAAAAAAAGGATAAATGGGTCACAAAAGGAAACTGTATTGTCTTTATCTGCGACGGTCAAGGGTCGGTTGGTTATTCCATATATAAAAAAGAAGATTTTATCGGGTCAACAACATTAAAGGTCGGCAGAAGCGAACATCTAAACAGGTATACAGCACAGTTTTTAGTTAGTGCATTAGATAAAAACAGACAAATGTATAGTTACGGATATAAACGCAACGAAAACAGATTATCAAATGAAAGTATTATGCTACCGACAACAGACGACGAGCAGCCGGACTATGCTTTTATGGAGCAGTACATCAGGGAGCGAGAGGACAAGCTCAAACAGAAATACATCGACTTTATTGGAAATAATTACCAAATGGA
>SVSR01000016.1 GCA_015064205.1 Oscillospiraceae bacterium | reverse complement strand
CAGCGCCAACAAACTGCATTACTGAAAACTCACCGAAAAGCCTTGAAGTTATTCTGTCTGCATACCTTTCGCGCATCTTTTCTTTTTCAAGATTTGTGTTTATTATCATCGGCTTTTCTGTATTGATTCTCGTGTTAACAAGATTATAAAGGCATGACACCGTAAAGGTTGTTGACATTTCTGTTCCGAGATCGTCTATTATAAGAAGATCACAGTCAAAATATCTATCGGTAAGCTCGCCACGCGTATCAGAATATGATTTTGAGAATTTTTCGAATTCAAAATCGTCAAACATTTTCTGTGCCGTAACATAGACAACGTCAAAGCCCGAGTCTATAACAGTTTTTGCAACTGCCGTTGACAAATGCGTCTTACCAAGGCCCGTCGTTCCGCAGAAAAGCAGATTTTCAGAAGTCTTTGAGGAAAATGTTTCGGCATATTCCTTTGCGTAATCAAAAATGTCGGTTATATTCTCACGTTCACGTCCGCTTTTATAGTATTTGAAACTGAAATTTTCAAAGCTCTGCTTTGATATAAGCTTACCTATACCCGAGCTGTCGTAAGTTGCAAGTGCAAGCGCACGCTTCATGCATTTGCACATTTTTCCCGAATTGTCGTACCCCTCGTCAGAACATATGGGGCATTCAAAATGAATATCAAGATAATCGCTCGGATACCCGTAGGTTTCAAGAAATTGCTTTCTGAATCCAACATTAGCCTCATACTCTGCTTCGATTTCCGAAAGCTTCTCCTCAACGCTCTTTCCGTCTTTTATAAGGACAGCGTCCATTATACGTCCGCCCGTCTGAGATATTACACGGTTAAGCTCTTTAAGCTCAGGATATTTTCTCTCAAGCTGACTCATTCTGTTTTCCGCTTCAGATAGCGCATCTGCACGCTTTTTGGAAAACTCGTCTTTTATTTTCTTGAAATTTTCTCTACTGTATCCCATATAACGCTCCGATTGCAGGCTTCGTTTTATCAAACGGTCTGCTTTTTCTTTTTGTTTTTAGTTCTGTTTACTGCTTTGTCAAAGAAATCCGTGGCATCAAAGCCACCTGTACTTTCTTCCTTACTCTTTTTATATGCCGTGTGCATTTCTTTTATAGCCTTCGCATCGCGAAGCCCCTTCTGGTGCCAATTATCAATTATTCCGCCCATATACGGAATATATCCGCCGCCGGATTCAACGCGGCTTACAGATATCTCATACGCAAGCTTTATAAGTTCAAGATCAAGCCCGTAATCGTCGAGCCACGTATTTATAAGCTTCTCTTCCTTCGTGGTAAGCTCCCTCTCTTTTGCTCCGACCATCTTCTTTATTTTCGAAAGATTTTCGTGCACGCTTTCTTTTTTCTCAATATAATCAGCAAGCTTCTCCGGTGTATCAATACCCTCATCGTATATAGCGCATGCTGTTTTTTCAATGTATCTGAGCGATTTTTTGCCAATGCCCATACAATAGGCCGCCAACATAGTTATGTATTCTCCCGAAAGCCCTAGTCTGTCTGATAATCCCACGATAACCGAAACATCGGCAGATGAGAATATCTTGCCAACTATCTGCTGACACTCGTCTATAACCTTTTTAAGCCCTTTTGTCGCTTCTATTTTATCCGACATTTCTTTTTCAGTATAGTCCGGAAGCTTGTCTTCAAGAAGGCTCTTATTATTTGTTTTCCCGGCAGTTGATTCTTCGCTTTTGCCTGTATTCTTTTTAAGCTTTAATACCCTTGCGCCTCTCCAATATGCAATAGAGTTGTCAAAATCGCTTTCGCTGACTCCTGCAATAGATGCACATTCGCTTCTTATATCCTGTGTTTCGAAGCTTCCGTCCTGTGTCCTACTGCAAAGGACAAGCAATACCTTGAGATCTGCCTCATCCGCTCCCTCAAGCGCTCGTGTAAGCTCCTTTTTCGGCAGGCAGAACGAATCCTTTTTATTTATTTCAAGCTTCATTTTAGAACCTGCCGCAAAAGCGGCTCATCCTTCCGTTTCGTTTTTATCAGATATTTTATAGCATAGAGTCATAAGAGAATCACCAAGGTGAACGTTTTCGGTTACAACACCGTATGTGGTTACGTCAAGCTCTCTGCTTGTAAAATTCCATAAGCCTCTGATGCCGTAGTTTGCAAGCTTTTCAGCCATTTCGGGAGCCGCGTCTCTCGGTATTGTAATGATTCCGATGTCTATATTATTCTCTTTAACGTATGCTTCAAGCTCGGCAAGTCCGAGCACGGGAAAACCGTATTTCATAGTGCCGACAAGCTTAGGGTTGCTGTCAAAAAGAGCCATAAGCCTTATACCGCGTCTTTCGAAAATAGGACTTGAAGCAAGCGCCGAGCCAAGATTTCCTGCTCCTAGTATTATAGCGCTTAAATTGCTCGTTACACCAAGAAGCTCTCCGATCTTCGTATACAGATACTTTACGTTATATCCATACCCCTGCTGACCAAATCCGCCGAAGCAGTTGAAATCCTGACGTATCTGAGACGCAGTAACGTTCATCATTCTCGAAAGCTCGCCGGACGATATTCTTCTTATGTCCTCGGCAAGAAGCTGGCGGAGATATCTGTAATATCTCGGCAGTCTTTTTATAACCGCCCCGGATACCACGGGGGATTCGCTGTCCTTCTTTCTGCGTCGAAGGGGAAGCTTAGTATTGTTTTTCTTTTCTGCCATTGTAGCACTTCCTTCCGTATCAGAAGCTTACGCTTCCCGTCGCATATGCATTAAGCGACGAGTCTGCTCTGACGCCGTTTTTATATTCAAAGTAACACTGCGCTCCGATCATTGCGCCGTTATCTCCGCAAAGAGATAATGGGGGCATACATAGTTTTACGCCGCGTCGCGCACACATTTTTTCAAGAGAACCACGCAAATGAGAATTTGCCGCAACTCCGCCTGCAAGTACAAGCGTTTTATAGCCGTATTTGTCAAGCGCCGCTTCAAGCTTTACAGTTATTGAGTTCACGGCACTTTTGGTAAAGGACGCCGCAACGTCGGCGCTCTTTACATCCTCGCCCTTTTGCGAGGCGGTGTTCATATAATTAACAACCGCTGTTTTAAGTCCGCTGAAAGACAGATCAAGATTATCTCCTCCGATCGCTGCCATAGGTAGCTTTATAGCATCAGGATCGCCCTCTTTTGCAAGAGCATCCATTTCTGCTCCGCAGGGATATGAAAGTCCGAGTACTCGTCCGACCTTATCAAAAGCCTCACCCGCAGCATCGTCGCGGGTATGACCTACGGTTTTATACTCGGTGTACGAGTCCACACTAATGAGCGAAGTGTGACCACCGGATACCACAAGCGCTATAAAAGGCGGTTTAAGTTCAGGATAAGCAAAATAGTTTGCCGCAACGTGCCCCTTTATATGATTTACGGGAACAAGCGGTATATTGTTTGCAAATGCTAGCGATTTCGCGAAATTAACTCCGACTAAAAGCGCACCGATAAGCCCGGGAGTATTGGTAACACCGATAGCATCAATATCCCCAAGAGTTACTCCTGCCACATCAAGGGCTTCGTACGTAATTTTTGAAATTGCCTCTGAATGTGCTCTTGATGCTATCTCGGGAACAACTCCTCCATAAAGCCTGTGAGTTTTGATCTGCGAGGCTACTATATTCGATTTTATTATCCTGCGGCTGTCTGTCATTTCAACAACGGCCGCGCTCGTTTCGTCGCACGATGATTCAAACGCGAGTATCAGCATAATATTACTGTAACCTCTTTTTCATAAGCACCGCGTCCTCACGCGGCGAAGTATAATAATTCTTTCTTTTTCCGTATATCTCAAAATTTTCTCTTGTATATAATCCGATAGCCGATATATTTGATTCTCTTACTTCAAGGAATATATCAGAGCAATATTCGCTCTTTGCTTCTTCGTACATATACGCCATAAGCTTTCGCGCTATATCCCGGCCTCTGTATTCGGGCAAGACCGCAATATTTGCAAGCTCGCAGTCGCCGCAAATATCGTTTGCTTCTCCGCCTACGATATAATAGCAGATATAACCGCAAATTTTATCCTCACTTTGGGCAACTGCTGTTTTACACGTTTGAGAATCAAAAAAAGGCTCGAACATTTTTTCGCTCCACGGGTCTGTAAAACAGATTTTTTCAATCTCAGATATACTGCCAAGCTCTGATATATCTCCGTGTTTTATTACAATATCCATCACTTTTCGCCAAATGCTTTGAAAAATTCTGTCTTTATCGCTTCCGCGATCTCAGAAAGGCTCTCTCTGTACGTATCTATATAACCGCCGAAAGGGTCAACTATATCCTTTTCAAGCGCTCTTATCTTTGTTGCACATACGGGAAAATGCATAAGAAGCCTCATTGCATGAGCCTCGGTCATACCGACTATCGAATCGGCCGACATACACATACCTTCGTCTATCTGCCTTGATATATGCTCGTAATTCTCGTCGATATATCCCGCTTCAATAAGCGCTGTACGCGCATGAGATGACATTTTAGCACCGCTTGCAGCAACTCCTGCCGACACGGCCTTTGTTGCTATGCCGTATTTTTTTGCATAATAGTTATATACTGCTTCTGCCATCGGACTTCTGCAGGTATTACCCGTACAAACGAAAAGTACGCAATGGATGTTATCCTCTTGCGCATTTTCAAATATGATCTTTTCTTTTTGCTCAGTTTTCATAAAAGCTCCGTTAATATCCGAATTTTCCGGAGAGGCTGTCATCATCCTCGATCCAGCTTTCAACGTCAACTTCTCTGTATGTATCCTTTGTATCTCTTATTACCACTTTTTTTATTCCTGCGTTTATAACAAGCTTTTTGCACATCATGCACGATGACGTATCGGCAACAAGATCTCCCGTTTTCGAGTCTATGCACGAAAGATACAAAGTAGAATCGAGCATCTGATCGCGAGGCGCCGCTATAATGGCATTTGCCTCGGCATGAACGGAACGGCACAGCTCATATCTTTCGCCTCTGGGAATATTAAGTTCATCTCTTATGCATCTGCAGATATCACAACAGTTTTTTCTGCCTCTCGGCGCTCCGTTATATCCTGTGGAAAGTATGGTGTCGTTTTTAACTATTATTGAACCGAATGATTTTCTGAGACAAGTGCTTCTTTCCGCAACTGTCTGAGCAATATCAAGGTAATAATTGTGTTTGTTCACACGTTCGTTTTTCATAAAAATCTCCAAAATCACGTATTAGAGTTCTTTAACAAACTCTTTGAGAAATTCTTTGAATGCTTCGCCTGTTTCAGGGTGCTTTACTCCCAATTTTACATTGGCGGTTAAAAAACCAAGCTTTGCTCCCATGTCAAAGCGCTCTCCTTCAAAATCAACCGCAGTCATACCGCTTGACTGCGCAACGACCTTCATAGCGTCGGTAAGTTGGATCTCCCCGCCCGCCCCGGGTGCCGTATTATCAAGAATGTCAAATATTTCAGGGGTCAAAAGTACTCTTCCGAGTATTGAATAGTTTGAAAATTTCTTTTCAATAGGCGGTTTTTCTATCATATCGCTTACTTCATAAAGATTGGACTCAAGATGCTTTGTCTTCAGCGAACAGTATTTTACAACAAGCTCATCGGGAACCGCTTTTACACCTACCGCAGGTTTCCCGTATTTGTTATATGCATCAAGCAGCTGGGTGCATACCGGAGTTTCGGAAAAGATTATATCGTCGCCGTATAAAACATAAAACGGCTCGTTACCAACAAAGCTTCTCGCTCTTGCAACTGCATGTCCAAGTCCCTTTGTTTCCTTTTGCCTTAAGAAATATACGTTTGCCATATCGGCGATTTTCTTCATATCGTCAGCAAGTGCTTCTTTACCCGTGTCTCTGAGTTTTTTGTTATACTCGACAGAATAATCAAAGTAATCTTCCATCGCGTCTTTATCGCGGTTAGTGATTATAAGTATATCAGTAACGCCCGACTTTGCAGCTTCTTCAACAAGATAGGAAACTGCAGGTCTGTCTACGATCGGAAGCATTTCTTTCGGTACTGCTCTGGCTATCGGCAGCATTCTGGTTCCAAGCCCCGCCGCAGGTATTATTGCTTTTATAACCTTTTTATCCATAAAATTTGCAACCTCGCTACATTTTCTATGCTGTGATCCGGCACGAACATATATAAATATTATATAATAAAACCGAAGATAAATCAATACCTTTTTGCAAAAAGTACATCATCGGCCAACAAATAATAATAAATTATATTAAAGATGAAAAAGTTCTTGATATTAGATAAAAAAAGTGCTATACTTATAATAAGTATGTCTAATTTTGATTTTGAAGAGAGTTTAAGATGACACTTACCATAGATAAGCAGGATCACGGCAAAACAGTCAAGGAATATTTGTTCTCTGATATGCATTTCTCTGTTTCGCTTGTAAAAAAGCTTAAAGCCAGATCCGACGGAATCCTTTTAAACGGAAAACACGTCACGGTAAGGCACATACTTTCGTGCGGCGACGTGCTGTCGCTTGCATGCGAGGATTTTGAAGACGATGTTCTTGGAAACATAACTCCCGTTTGCCTCGAGCTTGATATAATCTACGAGGACGATAACATGATCGCCTTAAACAAGCCTGCAAAAATGCCGACTCATCCTTCACATAATCACCACGAAGACACTCTTGCCAATGCTCTTGCATTTTACTTCAAAGAAAAAGGACGTCCGTTTGTTTTCAGAGCTATAAACAGGCTTGACGCAGATACAAGCGGAATAGTTCTCGTTGCAAAGAGCATGCACAGCGCTCATTTACTCCATAGTGAGCTTGCACGCGGAGGGTTTGATAAAAAATATATAGCCATACTGCACGGAACGCTTTCAGGCGCTTCTGTAATTGATGCACCTATAATGAGAAAACCAAACAGTACGATGTTACGCTGCGTTGACACTAATGGTTCAAAAAGCTCCAAACCTTCCATGACCAGCTATGAAGTTATAGCAACTAAAAACGGCCGCACTCTCGTTTGCGCTTCACCTATAACCGGACGTACACATCAGCTAAGAGTACACTTTTCGCATATAGGCCATCCTATTTTAGGCGACGGACTTTACGGAATTACAAGCGACGGTTCTGATTACACAAGGCTTGCGCTACATTGCAAAAGCCTCTCATTCAAAAGTCCTTTCACAGGTGACACAATTCTACTTGAAACAAAAGAATATCCTGTTTTCGAACTATAAAAAGCTTGCCTGAATAAGCCTTTGAAAATTCCCCCACGAAAAATCATGGAGAATGAAATGAATTATACCCGCCTGAGATCATATATATCAAAAAACAAGAAATATCTGATACCCACAACTTTTATGGCGTTTTCTCTTCTCATCCACGTTATTTGCAGAAACTCAGCGATATTTTCTGATTTTCTCACCTTTGGTTTATCGGCTTTTATAAGAGCCATTCTTTCAGGCGTCACGTCACTGATCCCGTTTTCCTTAGCAGAAACGGTTATTATAATGCTGCCCATACTGCTCGTTTACGTTTTCTATCTTGCGCTCAGGCTTAAGGAGCCTGATACAAGAATAGTCAAGGTACTTGTGATGATCCTTTGCGTAATGTATGCACTTTTTGTGTTCTCCTTCGCCCCCGCTTATTCAACCACAACGGTGGACAAGCTTTTTGAAATAGATGCAAGTCCGATAAGCACGGAAGAACTTTATGAAACAGCTGAAATACTCGCAAGCGAGATAAATTCGATCGTTGATGATATAGATTTTGAATACGGCTCGTTTTCAAGAATGAACTATGATCTTGATACCCTATCAATGAAGCTTGTAGACGCATATGACAGGCTCGGCAGCAAATACTCGTTTATCAAAAACTACAATTCCAGACTTAAACCGATAGCTTTAAGTAAACCAATGACTCATACTCACATTTCCGGGGTTTACACATACTACACGGGAGAAACTAACATAAACACAAATTTCCCCGACTATACCATTCCGTATACGTCCGCGCACGAAATGGCTCATGCCCGTGGATTTGCCCGCGAAAAAGAGGCTAATTTCGTAGCATTTCTTGCGTGTGAAGCCTCAAACGATCCTTATGTAAAATACAGCGGTAAATTAAGCATGCTTGAATATATAACAAATGCGCTTTATTCTGCCGATTCAGATCTTTACTACGACATTTTTTATAATCTCGATATCCGTGTAAGATGTGAGCTTGCCGCATTCGGCGACTTTTTTGAAGAATATAAAGACAGTACTGCAAGCGAAATTTCGGGCACTGTAAACGACATTTATCTCAAAAGCCAGGGGCAAAGCGAGGGCGAGAAAAGCTACGGTCTTGTTGTAGACCTCGCTGTCTCCTATATTCTATCAAGCAGATAATATTTAAAAAGGCGGTATACTGATGAACAACAGATTGAAACATTTGATCTCATTCATCCTTTCTTTTACAATTATAATTTCATTGTTTTCAATAAATCTTTTTAATGCAAAAGCTCTGCCCCTTGACGAGCCTCTGCTTTATTATAACGACAGCACGTGGGCAAGAGAAAACAGAGCTCCGCTTAAAATTATTGAAAATGAATACTATGTTCCCCTTGTTATCTTCGCTCAGCTTGAAGGCGCAAATGTAAGAGTTAATAATAGCCTTAACACCTTTGTTATTTCAAACGGCGATAAATATATATCCTTTGACGCCACAACGGATATAGCAACAGATCAGTCAAATACGTATCTGTATATCCGTACCTATAAGCTAGACTACGGTGAAAGATACATACCGGCAGAAATAGTATGCGACCATCTCGGATTTGAGTTTGAATATTTCAAAAACGAGATAACCGGAGCGGCCGCAGTCCGCATATCCGACAAAAGCGCAGAACTTGACTTTGAAGAGCTGCTTGAAAAACATAACCCAGCCATATTAAATCTAGAGAAAGAAACTACCCGGGCCCACACGGAAGAAGACACAAAGCCCGCAGTAAAGCCGCAACAACCCTCTGAGATCATTATCGGCAACAGAATTTTGTATCTCACCGTTGAAGCAGGTGTTAACGAATATACCGACGGTATGCTCAACACACTTGCGTACTACGGATATAAAGCAACGTTTTTCATAGACAGATCTGATATAACAAATTACCCGCTGACTATTGCAAGATTATTGTCGGAGGGGCACAATCTCGGACTCAGGCCTGATAACGAAAGTACGCAGGCATATACTGACACTGAAAGCTTCATAGCAGAGCTTAACAGTACAAACGAGCTTTTGTACAGAGTCTTCAAAATCAAAACCGGTGCTGTACGTCCTGATGCATCTGCATATAATACCTTGCTTATTTCCGACATTCAGTCAGGAAAACTTGCAGAGGCGGGCTATATAGTTTGGAATGAAACTGTTGACCGCGCTGACGCTATGATGTCAAACACAGAGGCTATTGAGCTGCTATCCAAGTCAATACGAGAAAAAAACACCTTGGTTCTTACTTTCGGATCAAACGCCACTACCGCAACAGTTCTTTCAGGAACGCTCAAATTCATATATGAGCACGGTGATAAAATCGATGTCAGACTTGCCGGTCCGGCATATAATCCACCAAGATAAACCTGATATAAATTCAATTTCCCGATAAAGAAAGGAAAGACAGCAATGGAAGAGAAAAAGAAGCGCATACTTATAGTAGAAGACGAAAAAAATATCGCATATACGCTTGCATACAATATCATGCAGGCAGGATATTCGTGCGATATAGCCTCCGACGGCGAAGAAGGTCTTAATAAAGCTCTTACGGATACCTACGATCTTATTTTACTTGATCTTATGCTTCCTAAGATGGATGGCTTTACAGTATGTAAAAACGTACGTCAGAAGCTTTCAACCCCAATTATAATACTTACCGCAAGAGTTGAAGAGGTTGACAAGATAATGGGACTTGACACAGGTGCTGACGATTACGTTACCAAGCCATTTTCCGTTAACGAGCTTCTCTCACGCATCAAAGCAAACATACGCAGAAGCCGCGGCGAGGTTGTAAGCACAGGCTCTGAAGCAAAGCAGGAAATAATAGAGATAAGAGGCTTGAAGATAGATACGTCACACTATTCGGTTGAGATCGACGGGAAAGCAATAGACGATATAACAAAGAAAGATTACGAGATCCTGTTGCTTCTTGCAAAGAACCCCGGAAAAGTATTCACGTTTGAAGAAATCTGCAGCAAAATATGGGGATACGATTTCTGCGGAGAAGACGAAAAGCAAACGGTAACCACCGCAGTACACCGTCTGCGCGCAAAGCTTGAATCAAATTCACAAGAGCCTGAATACGTGCATAACAAGCGCGGCGTTGGCTATTATCTGAAGTAAGAGGACGGACATGAAAAAAAGCTTATATTTTAAAATCATTCTTATCCTCGTACTGTTTGTTGTAACGGTAATAGTGTTCAGCGGCGTTATCCTCTTAAATAACGTCACCAGCTATTATATGTTAGACTTTTATAACAGAATGGAAGAGCTCTTTGACGACAATTCAAAGTTAAAAAGCGACCTTTCTCGAGCTATGGAAAACGAAAGCTACAAATCGGACCTTAAACATCTGCTTGATTCATACAGCGGCGTTCTCGGAATAGACGATTACCGTAATTTTTACATACTCGATAATACGGGTAGATACATCGACGGTACTGACGATGAGCTCGGGCAATCTCTTGAAAAAACGCCCAACCTTATAGCTGCCCTGAGCGGCAAAGACGGCTCAAAGATGCAGGCAGGATCTGAATTTGCGGATTATGCAACCCGGATAACCGCAAACGAACGCTCCGTAGTCATCTATATCAAAGATTCTATGGACGAGATGCAGAGATTTATATGGATAATTTTCTCCATAGTTCTTCAGACAATGGTTTTAAGCCTGATATTTGCAATAATACTCTCGTTCTTCTTATCCAAAGCTATAACATCTCCGATACGTAATATAACCGAAAGCGCAAAGCAGCTCAGAGAGGGAGATTTCGAACACGATATTGAAATATACTCCGATGATGAAATAGGTATGCTTTCCGCAACCTTCAATGAGATGAAAGCCGCACTAAAGAGTACTCTTGACGTTGCTTCGGATGAAAGAGCAAAGCTTGAAACAGTGTTCACGTATCTCAGAGATGCCGTTATTGCTTTTACAGAAGACGGTCGTGTGCTTCACATAAACAAATCGGCAATTGAGCTCTTTGGAGATGCATATACTCCTTCTTTTAACGTAAACAGCTTTATAAGTCTTTTAAACACGGAAACCGACTCGCCAGCTTCCGATAAATCAAAGCCTCAGATAGACCCTCTTATCGAAAGCGACATAATGTATAACGGCAGAGTTCTTGATATAAACTTCGGAAATATCAAGTATAATGAAAACAACAAAACACACGACGGCCTTATAGCGGTTATACACGATATCACCGGACGTTACGAGCTTGAAAGATCAAGACGGGAATTCGTTGCAAACGTATCACATGAAATGCGCACACCGCTTACAAGTATCAGAGGCGCATGCGAAACCATGCTTCAGGACGAAAATATGCCTGAGGATTTCAGACGCGTTTTCCTAAACATGGCACTAACAGAGTGCGACAGAATGACAAATATCGTATCAGACCTGCTTACGCTCTCACGTCTTGATAACAAAAAAACACGCTGGAAAATCTCAACTTATAATATTGCAGACTCACTAAAGCACGTAACTGACGTTATAAGGGTTGATGCACAGAAGCACAAACACAAGCTTACGCTTTCAGTTGTTCCCCCGATGCCCGAGATCAGCGCCGACCGTGAGCGCATTGAACAGGTGCTTATAAACATACTCTCAAACTCTGTTAAATACACTCCCGACGGCGGTCAGGTATCGGTACAGGCATCAAAGCGCGATGAAAATACGATTGAAATAGTTATTGCAGACAACGGTATCGGTATTCCGAAGGAAGACGTTAAACGAATTTTCGAGCGTTTCTACCGTGTTGAAAAATCAAGAACCTCAGAAACCGGCGGAACCGGCCTTGGTCTAGCGATAGCAAAGGAAATAGTCAATGCTCATGCAGGCGACATAGTAATCGACAGCGAGCTTGAAAAAGGAACTAAGGTAACGATCTCTCTACCTATAAAAACACCGCTTAAATCATCCGACGATTGATATACGGAAAGGATTTGTCATGAATCTTAAAAAAAGAATCAGTGACGTAATACTCAACTTAATAATAACCGTTCTTATACTGTCAATGCTGACTCTGACCGTTCTGTTTGCCGTCAGGAGCATCTCGCAGGGTGAAGATAATAACCGTACATTTGATAAGTTGTGGATAGTACAGGACGTTGAAGAAACTGCGTTTTCGGTTTTTGACATTTCATTTTGTACACCTGAACTTATCGTGTATAAACAGCCGGGCGAAACTCCTCGCGCTTCCGTTTATGACAGCGCGCTCACGGCTACGCTTTATTCGGTTCTTTCCGATGCGGTACTCGACGTCTTCTCGTCTCAAAGCGTATGCATAAGCAAAGGTATTGATTACACATCCGCTGTAAACGAAGTATTATCTGCTGATAGCTTCATACTTTTTGAATACAGCAATGCTCTGCCATATCCATATATATATGCTCTAACTTCCGCTCAAAGCTCAGCAGATATAAGCATGTGCGCCCAGGGTAGCGGCGAAAGCATATTAACACTTGTGCTCTTGCTTTCTAAAAACGAAAGTTCCGAGACCGTTTATAGATGTTACGGCTTTGACGATCAGAATAACGCTTACAGCTTTGAGAAAAAAGACCGGACTTTATATAAGCTTCAGGCATCGGACAAGATATATATTGATGCATATTCATACAGTCTGCAGACCATTGACTTTATAAGCAAAGACGGAAATACGTTTAAAACACCTTCTCTTGATATTGCTAATCCGTCATTTTCATATTTTCCGCTTGATGTTAGCGCAGATATAAATATGCTCAAGCTTAACTCAGAAGATTCTGCACAGGCATTCTTCAAGCTTTTTGAAATAAACCCGGAAAAAGTTAACGCTTACGTTGAAAAAGACGGTTCAACCGTGTTTATCAAGCCGGGAGAACGACTGAGTGTATCGTCCGACAATACTATTGAATACACGTCAGAAACCGGCTCTATCCCAATGAAGAAGATACTCGGATACGTTCCCGGGCAAAGCGGATCATTCACACTTTTTGATATGCTCAAGGCAACCAACGTATTTATAAGCAAAGTCCGCACATCTTATCCTGAGCTTATGGGTAAGGGCGCGGATATCAGACTTACGGGAGTTTACAAATCGGTACAGGATAATAGCGACTTGATAAAACCCGTTTTTGAGTATTCATATTTTTATAACGGTATAAGAGTAGATACCAAGCCTGCATTTTACTTTGTATTCAACAGCGAAGGGATATGCGAGCTTAAAATAAATATTTCGGGATTTGTACCGGTCTCCGGGAAGAGCGTTGCCCTACCCAAAATCACCGTATACAACAGGCTCAAAAATTCTCTTGAAAGCACCACCCTTCTCAGGCCTGTTTATTCAAAAGATAAAACCGGACTTTACCACATAAAATGGGCATCCTTTAAATAAGAGAATCTGTAAACTTAAAATTTCCTGTCGCAAGAGTGCGAAAATAAACATAAAATAAAAATATAAGGCGGAGTAATTCGTGAATTTCAGAAACATAAAAATATTTTTCATACTTCTTTTACTTATACTGAATACTTACTTACTATATAATTACACATTTTCTGAAAAAAGCATTTCACGCATTGATACTGATGCAATACAGAATGTTGTCAGTCTGCTTGAATCAAGCGGTATAATAATTGATCCGCAAACAATACCCTATAACTATCCGGATGCAGATATAATTGAATCCGAATTTGATTCAAAATATTATGAAAATCTTGCAACAGCAATAAGCTCTTCTGAGCGCGAGAGCATAAATATCATGCCGGATAACAGCATAAAGATGATCATGAGAAACGGAGATCTGTTCACACTTGACAGACGTTTCGGTTTTGAATTCATTGCAAAAAGCAGCTCTGTAAATGAGTCGCTTAAAACTGAAGATTTTTCAAATGAATCAAGCGATCCAGATACTAATATAACAAAAGAAGAACAAAAGATCATTAATGCTTTTGTTTATCCCAATACCGTTTCAGAGCAGCACACGCCTTTTTCTTATGAAATTACAGGTATTTACACAGATTCTTCACGCAAAGCCGTTTATTTATCTCAAACTATAGACGGCATATACATACGAGATCACAACATATGTATAGAGCTTGAAAACACAAAAGTTACCAGAGCACGCGGAACATGGTTTTTCCCCTCAAGCAGTGAAAAGTATTCATATGATCTTTACGACCAGTTATCAGTACTTTTTGAAGAGATCGAGTATAAAAACAGTCAAATCAACGCTGAAGACAACAATACAAATGAGGAAACATCAAACACATATACAATAAACGAAATGGCATTCAGCTATTGTATTTACTGGAGCTCTGCGCAAGACAGACTTTTCTTTATTCCTGCTTGGAAGATAGTGGCAGATACAGGAGAAACGCGTTATTACAATGCAGTAAACTGTGAACTGTACGAATAGTGTTAAAAAAATATGTATAACTTGTAAACAATGTGTGCCCAGGTATTCCAATTATTACGAAAGTATGATATAATTCTCTCGGAGAATTATGTAATATAGATATATTATAGATATATTACTATTCTTTAAGGGTAAAAGTTGTGCGATACAACGCGGATTTACCTTTTGTTCAAAAATCATCCGCACACGCCCGACGGCATAGGGTTGCTGTGCATCAACATATATGCAAAATAAAAGAATGCCGAGAAACGAGACTTATACATGGAAAAGATTGTAATTGAATCTTCTCATCCCCTGTATGGAAGCATAGATATAAGCGGTGCAAAAAATGCAGCTATTCCGATAATTTTTGCATCATTTCTCACAGAATCAAAATGTATTATTGAAAACCTGCCGGCAATAAGCGATGTAAAGCTGTCTCTGGAGATTCTCGAATCTATGGGTTGCAAGATAAAGATGCTGAGCGAAACGTCGGTTGAAATTGATTCTTCTTATGCAGTCGGAGGCACAGCCCCCGGCGAGCTTGTTAGAAAAATGCGCGGTTCCTACTACCTTGTAGGTGCTGAGCTTGCAAGATTCGGCAAAGCCAGTGTAAGTTTTCCGGGAGGTTGCGATTTCGGCACACGTCCGATTGATCAGCACATTAAGGGTTTTGAAGCTCTTGGCGCAAATACAACGATTGAAAACGGAAATATTGAGTCTGTTGCAGAAAACGGACTTTGCGGTACTCATCTCTATTTTGATAACGTAACAGTCGGAGGCACTATAAACGTAATGCTCGCTGCCGTAAAAGCACAAGGTCAGACAGTTATCGAAAATGCCGCACGTGAGCCTCACATAGTTGACGTTGCAAATTTTCTTAACTCCTGCGGTGCAAATATCACGGGTGCCGGTACTGACGTTATAAAGATAAAAGGTGTCAGCGAACTTCACGGAACAACGTACGCGATAATTCCGGATATGATCGAAGCGGGCACGTATATGTGTGCGGCAGCTGCTGCAGGCGGTACTCTCAAAATCACAAATGTAATTCCCAAGCACCTTGAGTCTATAACAGCAAAGCTTGAAGAAATGGGTGTCAGCGTAACAACACTTGACGATTCGGTTATCATATCCCGAACAGGCCCGCTTTCCCCAATCAGAATAAAGACTCTTCCCTATCCGGGTTTTCCAACAGACATGAATCCCCAGTTCAGCGTTCTGTTGTGTCTCGCTTCGGGTGTTTCCACAATGACCGAAGGTATTTACGATAACAGATTCAGATACGTTGATGAATTAAGACGAATGGGCGCAAATATAACCGTTGACGGCAGATGCGCTACGTTCACGGGCGGCACAGAGCTTTCAGGTGCTCCCGTTCGTGCAGTTGACCTCAGAGCAGGTGCAGCTATGATAATCGCCGCTCTTGCGACAAACGGCAGAACTGAGATTGAAGACATCAAATATATCGAGCGCGGATATCAGGATATCGTTGGCAAGCTTGCAGCAGTCGGTGCAGATATCAAGCACATAACCGTTGCTGATGAAGTAAAGATAGATAAAGCAAATTAAAGTATCATTAAAAGAGCTGTTTAGTAAACAGCTCTTTTTTGTATATTATCAAACCCGTTATAACGGACCGTCGGGACGCCGGTCCCTACAAGCTCTATATGGTCTTGGAGCACGGGGCGAAATTCAGAGCTCGCTCAAACTCTACGCGCGCTATCGCCGCGGGTCCATAATAATTTCAATTTTTATAAAACATTGGAGTACGGGTCAAGACTTTAAATCCGCTCAAGCTTCACGCGCTGTTTGCATACCCGGGCTCCGGGTTACATTTGTTTTTTTATTCTGTCGAGTGCGCCCTTTTCAACTCGGCTCACCTGCGCCTGAGATATACCTATCTCTTCGGCTATTTCCATCTGTGTCTTGCCCTTGTAAAAACGCATGTTTACTATTTTCTTCTCGCGCGGCGAGAGCTTCTTCATTGCTTCTTTCAGAGCAATATCTTCAAGCCAGGCTTCATCGGTATTATCCGTATCGCTTATCTGATCCATAACGTATATTGAATCTCCGCCGTCTGAGTATATCGGGTCAAACAGCGATATCGGCTCTACTATTGCTTCAAGAGCCGCGCTTACATCCTCATATGGCTCGCCTAAATGCTTGGCAATATCTTCAACTCCGGGCTCCTTTGACATTGTTAACGAAAGCGCTTCCCTCGCCTGCAACGCCCTGTATGCAAGATCGCGGACCGATCTGCTTACACGAATGGTATTATTGTCGCGCAGGTAGCGTCTGAGCTCACCTATAATCATAGGAACAGCGTATGTGCTGAACTTCACGTCAAGCTCTGTATTAAAGTTGTCAATAGCCTTTATCAGACCTATACATCCAACCTGAAAGAGATCGTCAAGGTTTTCACCCCTGTTGGTAAATCGCTGAATTATGCTTAAAACAAGTCTCAGATTTCCGTCAATAAGCTTTGTACGGGCAGTAGTATCCCCTGCCTTGGATCTTATGAGAAGGTCATGCTTCTCTTCGCTGGTCAGCGTTTTCAGCTTCGACGTATTAACGCCGCATATCTCTACTTTATTATAATACACGATAATCTCCACTTCCGCAGCATATCGTATAGTCAAGAACCTTAATTGGCTGCAATTCTTAAATAAAGTATTGACTCTTTGCCCGCGTGTATATTCAATTGTTTAAATGTAAAAAAATGGTCTGTTGGATATGCCAAAGTCAGAACATAAAAAAAGCATCCTTACGGATGCTTTTTTGTATTTACTGTTTACTGTGCATTAACGAATCTCTGCAGAAGTGCTGATACTTCTGCACGGCTCGCTTCACCGTCGGGGTTTACCGTATTGTCGTTATTGCCTTTGAAGATTCCTGCATATACGCAATACTCAAACGCTTCGCGTTTATCTTCGTCGATCTTATCTGCGTCTGCAAAATCAAGCTCAGCCTTACCGAGTGTCTTGCCGCTTACCTTTGCATATCTGTAAAGCATATCAGCAATTTCTTCTCGCGTTATATTATCGTCAGGTCTGAATGTCTCGGCGGGCTCGCAGATACCCTTGGAATATACAAATGATACGCCCTTTGCAAACCATGCGTCAGCGGCAACGTCCTTATATGGATATGCCGTTGTGTTTTCGGTATCATTTCCGAGTCTTGAAAGCACTACCGCAAGCATAGCGCGCGTCATTTTATTATTCGGCTTAAACTCTAACGTGCTTACTCCCGAGAACAAGCCGGCTCTTACAACGTAGTCGATATTGTCGCACGCCCAGTGGCTGAGCGTATCGGTAAATCCCGATCCCTTATAGTATTCTCCGTCATACGACTTTGCCGCAGCTTCGTTATCAAAGAAGCCTATTGCTATTATATCAACGTAGCCGTCATAGCCCATCTGAACGGTACTGTCAAAGAAGTTTATTGTATAATAAAGGTCAGTATAGGTCTTATTATTTTCAATAACCAAGCTTTCATTTGCAAAATCATTAAGATTCACAGTAAATGCTGCCTTTTCGTCTTTCACTAATGCAGGCGTCTTTGAAGCATCAAGCTTTGAAAGACTGTTATTGTTACCGCGAAGAGATATGTCTATCTTTTCTTTTTCTGACGAGGTCCTGTAAACTAACGTCATATACGGATAATCTACTGCCTCAAAATTGAAAGCGCTAAGATTTACCGATATTGACGGCGCAAGCTCAGACATAAATATTTTCGAAGTGAATCTGAGCGCATCTTCTGTAGTTTCATGCTTTGCGAAAATGTATCTGTCAATAACGGTTGCTGAATCGTATTTAGTTCTTCTTCCAAGCTGACTTGCCGTATAAACACGGGCATAGGTTGAGTTTGAACGTGTTGCAGAAAGCTCTTTGATCTGTGCCGCAGGTGTTGTGTATCCGTGCGTTTTGATAACACCCTGCTTTTCCATTTCTTCTATTGCAACTGCTGCAAGCAGCCGGTGTCCCGCTGTTGTCGGGTGGATGCCGTCGCTCAGGTACTTTGAAAGAGCGCCTGTAAAGTCAAGCTTTTCGTTGTGGTAGAGATCAACATACGCAACATCATACTTTTTGCACACTTCAACTATCGCATCAGCATAAGCTTCAAGCTCAGCCGGACGCATATTTATATCCTGACCAAACAGTATCGACGAATCGGATTTCAGTGGCGTAAAGAACACAAGCTTTGCATCAGGGTATGCCTTTTGCGCCTTTCTTATGATCTCACTTACAGCTCCCATATACGACTGTTCTTTGGTCGTATCATTTACCGTACCAATCGCCGTATTGGTATTATAGTCGTTAACACCGCCAAAAACAACAATTAAGTCGGGCTTTTCTTTGTTTGATACAGCATCATGTTCACGAACGTCACCGTTTATCATTCTTTCAAGTCTGGGAGCAAATCCTTCCCACTCGGTAAGATCATAAGCACCGGTGCCTTTAATATTCGTTCCGCCGCGGCTATAATTGTTTATCTGCATCTTGAAATCAGATGCCCATACACCATGATACTTATTTGAGCCTGTATTAGTTGCAGTATCATAAGAGATCGAATCGCCGATAATGTTAACGGTTATCTCTTCTCCGCCGTCATAGCCCTTTGCATAAACATCAAGCGGCTTATCGTCCGCCGATACGCAGGTTATTAAAGAAATCGCCATAATTGCCACCACACAAAATATATAAAGAGTTCTTTTCATATTTCCCTCCGGATCATGCATTTTCCTTTTCTGCTTCTTCACGCTCAAGCTCGGTATAAGCTATTTTACCGACCCTTGTTTTAGGAAGCTCTTCTCTGAATTCAATGTCATACGGCATTGCGTATTTTGCTATATTCTTACGGCAATGAGCAAGTATATCATCCTTCATTTCATCGCTTGCAGAATATCCCGTTTTTAAAACAACAAAAGCTTTTACCTTTTGCATTTTAAGCGGATCTTTAACTCCAATAACGCATGATAGCTGTACCGCCTCGTGCGCTTCAATGATATTTTCTATTTGAGAAGGATATACGTTATATCCGCTTGTTATTATCATTCTCTTGATACGCTGCTTAAAGTATATAAAGCCGTCCTCATCCATGTTGCCCAGGTCGCCTGTATGAAGCCATATTCTTCCGTCTTCATGAACCTTAAGCGTATTCGCATTTTCTTCAGGTTTGTTAAGATAACCCTTCATAACGCTGGGGCCGGTTATGCATATTTCTCCGTCCTCACCATAAGGCATCTCCTCCTGTTCTCCCGGCTTTACTATCTTATAATAAGTATCGGGATAAGGAAGACCTATACTTCCCTCTTTTTCAATATTGTACGGTGTAAGGCAGCTTGCCGTTACACACTCTGTAGTTCCGTATCCCTCTCTGATGCGCACGGTTGCGCCATGCTCTTCAAGAAACTTGTCAACCTTCTTTTTAAGTTCAATGGAAAGCGAGTCTCCACCCGAGAAAACGCCCATAAGGCAGTCGAGCTTAACCCCGTCGAGGTAGTTGTTTCTCACAAGCGCTTCATAAAGAGTTGGAACACCTGCAATATAATTAGGCCTGTGCTTCTTTATAAGCCCAGCATAGTCCTTTACGTTGAATCTCGGCACAAGCACCGACTGACCGCAGGCAAGCATCATAGTATGTACGCAAACGCCAAGCCCAAAGCCGTGGAACATAGGCATCGCCGCAAGCATTTTCTTATGCTTGACTTCTTTGTTACACATGGCCACAGTCTGCATAGCAAGGGCATTAAAGTTTAAATTTGTAAGCTCTATACCCTTGGTCGTACCCGTTGTACCGCCCGAAAAAAGAATTACGGCAACGTCGTCAGCGCCCTTTTGAGAAACATATTTTCCTGCAAATGCTCTGCCGCCGTCAGTAAAGCTTTTCCAGCTTATAACGGTATCATCATATGGCACGGGCTTTATAGTTCTTCCCTGTGTCAGCGAATATCCTACAGTCATTAAAAGCCCAAGCTCGTCCTTTATGCTTGTTATTATGAGCTTGTTTAGAGGATACTCGTCCATAACTTCTCTAAGCTTAGGATAAAAGCCATCAAGCGTTAAAACGTACTTACTTTCGGTATCTTTGAGATAGTAGAGTATCTCTCCCTGTGCCGAGAGAGGATGTATCATAACGGCAATCGCGCCGATACGGTTAAGAGCATAGAAAGAGTACACCGTCTGCGGTACGTTGGGCATACAAAGCGTTACTCTGTCGCCCTCTTTTATGCCCAGAGCCTTAAATGATTTCGCGCAAAGCTCTATATTTTCTTCAAGCTTTTTATAGCTTATTTTTCTTCCCATAAATGCAAGTGCAGGAAAATCGGGACTGTCCTTTGCCGAAGCAAAAACTGCATCGCACATTGTATACTTTGGATAATCAAGATGAAAGTCCACCTCACCGTAGCTTTTAAGCCACGGCGTTTTTATTTCAATTGTTTCGACCATGTGACAGTCTCCTTTAATATTCTATCTTTTCGTTTAATATTCTATCTTTTCGTTCATCGGCAGCTCTAAAAGCTCAGGATTTGCAAGCAGATGCTTTAAAAGCCTCATGCTCTTGATAAAATAATATCCGTCGGCAATACGCTCGTCAACGGTAAGCCCCATTTCAAGCGCGTCCTTTATCTCAAAACTTCCGTCAGCATTATATATCGGTCTTTTTTTCATCTCACCGATTATTGCGAAAAATGAGTTGGTTCCCCACTCTGCAAGATGATGATATGTAGCCGACATTTTTATACTGCCCAGATTCGAGAGAAATGCACTGCAGTGATACGGGTCAACGTCCACAAGAACCTTGGGAAGCCATCCGTGAGCATCTAAAAAATACATAAGCCTTACCACAGCTGTAAGTATAAATCCCGGGATCTTTGTAAGTATCCCCATTATATCCGTTGCCCCGTCGTCCTTGTTCTCGTGTCTGACGCCGCACACTACTTTTTTTATCTGAGAATATACCTCGTCTATTGGAGACGCTTCACTATCCTTATAAGTTTTAACGATAGCAAGTGCTTCGTCTGAATCGTCTGCAAACTTTTTCTTGACTGTAAACGCAAGTGAAATATTGCTTCTTTCATAATATTTGCGGTTGATTATATAATAGTTGAGCTTAGGGCGCATAGCTATTGTTTTTGCAACAGCCGCGCATATTACGTGGAACATCGTGTATTTAAATTCGGGCTCGCCTGCGTTTTTCTTTGCAACATACTCAAGAACAGGGCCCATTTCGATAAGCTCATTCATTACCGCTTCGTTATCTGTTCTCTTCTTAAGCACGTAGGGCATAAATATATGCATTGGGTCAAGTTTATCTATCCGTCTGCCATCGTAACGGTCAGAAAGTCTTTTCTTGTCCGACATAATCGTGTCCATACCTTTCGTATAAAATATACACAGATATTATACCACATGTAATATTATTTTTCAAGTTTTTTCTACAATTTACTAACATTTTCTTCATAAAAAATTCCTCTGTTGACATACAGTCTGTTAATATGGTACAATTTTACTGCAATATTAAAATGAGGCAGTTATATGAATCATATTAAAGTAAAAACAGCGGGCGTAAGTATAATAAATATTGACACCTGCGCATCAACTAACACTCTCGCAAAAGAATATGCAGAAAACGGCACCTCAGAAAAAACCGTCATTATTGCAAAGATGCAAACCGGCGGACGCGGCCGAATGGGAAGAAGCTTCTTTTCGCCCGAAAACACAGGTCTTTATATGAGCATCATACTGCGCCCCGCTCTTACATCTGACAAAGCCCTTGAGATAACTACTGCAGCGGCTGTGGCAGCGGCTCGTATAATCGAGCGTGCATGCAAGTCCGACGTTAAGATAAAATGGGTCAACGATATATACAAAAACGGTAAAAAGGTCTGCGGTATTCTGACGGAAGCTTCGGTAAATACAGATAGCAGTATAAACTATGCCGTGCTTGGAATAGGAGTAAATCTCTTTAAGCCCCAAAATGGATTCCCCGATGATATTTCATCTATTGCTGATTCGGTTTACGACTGCGGGTATAATGAAGAGTTAAAAAATGAGTTTACCGTCATGCTGATAGATGAATTCTTTTCCATCTATCCTATTATAGGTCAAAACAGTTTTGTTTCAGAATACCGCTCACGCTCACTCATAACCGGACGTGATATATATATTCTGTCTGATGATAAAAAAATACCGGCCAAAGCAGATGCTATCGGCGATGATTACTCGCTTCATGTCACGCTTGATGACGGAAGCAAACGCGTATTAAATTCGGGAGACGTAAGCATCAAGGTTAAATAGAGAAAGCACCCACACGGGTGCTTTTTTATATTTTTTGTATGAGCGGTGCAATTTTGCAGTATACTAACTGCATAATATACACAGGAGGAATATACCATGCAGCTTACACAAAAAGAAAAAGACTTACTCAAGGATCTAAAGGGCGAAGAGGAACTCTGTATACAAAAATACACCAAGCACGCTTCTTGCGCCAAGGACCCTCAGCTTAAAAACCTTTTTTCGCAGATCGCTCAGATCGAGCAAGGCCATCTTAATACTATCATGCAGATAAACGAAGGAAGCGTACCGCAGCCTTCGGGCGGTTCAACTGTTTCCCCAACTTTTACAGAAACCTATTCACAGGGTGAAACGGAAGACAAAAAAGCCGACTGTTATCTTTGCAGTGACCTTCTTAACACAGAAAAACACGCATCAAGCCTCTACAACACCTCAATTTTCGAGTTTTCAGACGAGAATGCCCGAAATGCTCTTAACCATATTCAAAAGGAAGAGCAGGAGCACGGTAAGATGATATACGACTACATGTCTAAAAACAACATGTATTCATAACTCAAAAAGGCAGCTAAAAGCTGCCTTCTACTTATATAATGCTCGCAACAGTGTTTATTGCTATACATATTAAAACGCCAAAAACTGTTGGTATAAGCATTGAAAGAAGCGTCCATTTCATACTGCCTGTTTCTTTTCTGACGGTCAGAACAGTCGTTGAACACGGCCAGTGCATAAGCGAAAATAACATCACGTTGAGCGCCGTAACCGACGTCCATCCGTTTGATATAAATATCTCGCGCATAGCGCTGGTGCTTGCCACGTCAGTGAGGCTCGTACTTGCGGTATATACCATTATAATTATCGGCAGGACGATTTCATTTGCGGGGAAACCGAGAATAAAACCGAGTAATATTGCTCCGTCAAGTCCCATTATTTTGCCAAAAGGTTCAAGGAAATCGGATACGTGCAAGAGCAAGCTCTTATCTGCCATATTTATATTGGCAAGTATCCATATAACAGCTCCTGCAGGTGCTGCAACCGCCGCGGAGCGTGCAAGGACAAACAGAGTTCGGTCAAATATCGAGCGTACTATCACCTTACCTATCTGAGGCCGTCTGTATGGCGGAAGTTCAAACACAAACGACGAAGGCATACCGCGAAGAATAGTTGAAGAAAGAAGCCTCGTTGCAATAAGTGTCATGGCAACGCTAAGTATGATAATCCCTGTTAAAAGCAAAGTCGAAACAAGCGAGGCGGCATTTGTGCTATTCCCTGCGCTATATACAAAGAACATACTTATAATTGCAATAAGCGTAGGAAACCTGCCGTTACACGGTACAAATGCGTTTGTAAGTATAGCAAGAAGCCTTTCGCGTTTCGAATCTATTATACGGCACCCAACAACTCCTGCGGCGTTGCAGCCAAAGCCCATACACATTGTAAGCGCCTGTTTACCGCAAGCTCTGCATTTAGCAAGCGGCTTATCAAGATTATATGCGATACGCGGAAGATATCCTGCATCCTCCAAAAGAGTAAACAACGGAAAAAATATCGCCATCGGAGGAAGCATTACAGATACTACCCACGCAAGCACCCTGTATGCTCCGCTGACAAGTACGCCGTGAATCCAATAAGGCATGTTTATCCTATCGCAGAGCAAGTCAATCTTATCCTCCAGAGAAAACAGTAGTTCCGACAATAGATTCGACGGGTAATTTGCTCCCGTTATAGTAAGCCAGAATATAAACGCAAAAAACAGTATCATTATGGGATATGCCGTTATTTTACCCGTAAAGATCTTATCAAGCTTATGATCGGTATTTTTATATTTATCTCCGCTTGTTTTTACACATTCAGCGCATATTCTCTCAGCACTTCGTACCGTTGAGCCTACTATCATGTCGCTGAGGCGCTTGCCGTATATTCCCGACTCTTTTAGTTTATCTATTTGTTTTTTCGTAATATCTAACGCGCCTTCAAGCGGCAGTTCAAACTCCCCTGCCAATTTCTCAGCCGTAGCCTTGTCTTCCTCTAAAAGACGAAGCGCAACGTACCTTGAAATATAAACATCATCGCCAAGAGCAGCACATATCTCATCTATCGAATTTTCAATAAGCGCAGGATAGCGCACACGGCATGGCTCTCCTGTTTCCGACTTTTCTGCTACCTTGAGATCAAGCATTGAAAGTATTTCATTTAAGCTTTTCTTTTTTCTGCCGACACTCCCGATAACAGGCACTCCAAGAAGCTTTGACAGCGCCTCAAGATCTACGCTAATGCTTTTTCTGCCTGCCTCGTCAAGCAAATTTACACATACGATAACGTTCGGTGTTATCTCAAGCGTTTGCAAAACAAGGTTAAGATTTCGCTCAAGGCAGGTTGCATCGCAGACTACAAGAACCGCGTCTGATCTTCCAAAGCATATAAAGTCTCTCGCTATCTCCTCTTCGGGTGAATGTGATGCAAGCGAATATGTGCCCGGAAGGTCTACAACTATGTATGTATTATCCCCGCTTCGCGCGTATCCCTTAGCGCTTGCAACAGTCTTCCCCGGCCAGTTGCCCGTATGCTGATTCATTCCCGTAAGTCCGTTGAAAATAGTACTTTTCCCTACGTTTGGATTTCCAGCAAGAGCAATTATGTATTCGTTATCTGCACGTTTTTGTATATCAAACTCTGTATCAATGGCGGCTTTTCCCACCGATTTATTGGTAAGTCCCATACTATACCTTGCCTTATAATGTTTTAATAGCATTTTATTCTTTATATGGAGCTTTTGTTAATCTGTTTACAGTGCAAAAGCCTGCCGCACGGCAGGCTTTTTTATTATATCTCACATCTTATAAGTGCGCTGTCAATGTCACGAATAACTATAACGGCTCCCCGCACCAGATATGCGGACGGATCTCCGAGGGGACTTTTACCAACACACTCAACTATGGTGTTTTCTATCATTCCAAGATCAAGAAGTCTTCGCCTTATATCTTCTTTTGAGTCTATGCTTTTTATCCTCGCCTTCATTCCCGGCATAAGCGTACTCATAGTTACAGTCTTCATTTTTGTTCCTTCGCTTAATTGAATATGGGTCTCCCCTTATAAGTATATGCGGATGTATCAGACGGTGACCTCAGCAACCGCCGCGTGCCATTGCACACAGCAATTACAACATAAACATTTAATGAGTTCGATTTCGAACTCTTGTAGGGTAGACAATTTGCCTCCTATGTTTGCCTCCACTTTTCAAAAGGGGAGGGGGACCGCGTTAGCGGTGGAAGGGTTTCAGTCTGCTTGCAGTTTTATCTCTTTCAAACCCTTCAGTCACCTTCGGTGCCAGCTCCCCTTTAAAAAGGGGAGCCTTTTGTTAATTTTAATCATAATTATTTATTTTATGGCCTCAAACACTTGCATTTGTTTTTTTGTTATGGTATAATGTTCTTGCAACAAAAGTTCATATTTTTCATTCTTCTATGGGAAAATACTTTGGTAAAAGGTGTTTTCTCTCTTTGCTCATACCATAGAAGGATTGAGCTTTTGTTGCAATCAAGGAGGAAAGCACTTTTTCGGTGCGTTCCTCTCGGAGCGCACTTTTTTATTTTAAGGGGGATATAATTATGCTTACCTTGGAAGATCTATTCTGTTTGGAACAAATAAAATCCGAGATTGAAACAAAAGAAATGAGTGAACGATATGATAAGCTTATGGAGACGTTACCACCTCATTACCAAACTATGTTCAGTACGTGTTATTCTTTGATAGCTAAAGAAGCTTTTAATTTGGGTTATAAAAGCGCAGTTTCTTTACTTATTTGCACTTCAGGTAATTATGGAAAGTGAGAATTATTATGAACATTACAGATATTATTCAGTCTTATAAAATTCAAAATAAACTAAACGACAGTTTTTCAATTAAATTAAGCAGGAAAATCTTAAAAAAAGCTGAAAATGAATTAGATACTAAATTACAAAAGGAATTAAGAGAAATGTTTAATTTGATACAAAACAGAGCTTTTGAAGTCGGTTATAAAACTTCTATCGAACTCAACATTATTTCTTCTTTAAAATGAACAAGGCACCCATTTGCGTGCCTTTGCTATTTTTTATTCCTATTACAAAAAAGACCGCCATAGGCGGTCTTTTCATTTTTATTAGTGAACGATGCAACGCTCTGTGTCTTTATCAAAGATGTGGATTCTCGATACGTCGAGAGCTACCTGGATCTTGTCGCCTGCTCTTGTTGTGGAACGTGCAGATACACGTGCTACCATGCTTACTTCTTCTCCGCTCTTGAGGTAGAGGAAAATTTCGTTACCCATAAGTTCTGTTACGTCAACGTCTGCTTCAATTACGCTGTCTGCAAGGCTGGAGAGATATACAGGCTCATCATGGATACATTCAGGACGGATACCTGCAACGACTTCCTTGCCGATATATTCCTTGAGTGCTTCGTTGTTTGCCTTTTCTGCAGGAAGTTTGATTGCGTTTTCGCCGAATACAAGGTATACGTCGTCAGCGCGCTTTTCAAGCTTGCAGTTGATAAAGTTCATCTGAGGTGTTCCGATAAATCCTGCAACGAAGATATTGCAAGGTGTATCGTAAAGAGCCTGAGGTGAGTCTACCTGCTGGATAAGACCATCCTTCATAACAACGATTCTTGTTGCCATCGTCATAGCCTCTACCTGGTCGTGTGTAACGTAGATAAAGGTTGTTCCGAGTCTCTTGTGGATCTTTGTAAGCTCTGTTCTCATCGCTGCACGAAGCTTAGCGTCGAGGTTTGAAAGCGGTTCGTCAAGAAGGAATACCTTCGGGTTACGTACTATCGCACGTCCGAGCGCAACTCTCTGCTTCTGACCGCCCGACAAAGCCTTCGGCTTTCTGTCGAGAAGGTGTGTAATATCAAGTATACGTGCTGCTTCTTCAACTCTGCGCTTGATCTCTTCCTTAGGAGTCTTACGAAGCTTAAGACCGAAGGCCATGTTGTCAAACACGCTCATGTGAGGATACAGAGCATAGTTCTGGAACACCATCGCGATGTCGCGGTCCTTAGGTGCTACGTCGTTAACGAGCTTATCGCCGATGAAGAGTTCACCTTCTGTGATTTCTTCAAGTCCTGCGATCATACGAAGTGTTGTGGACTTACCGCATCCGGAAGGTCCTACGAAAATTATAAATTCTTTATCCTTGATGTCGAGGCAGAAGTCGGATACAGCCGTTACTCCGCCGGGATATTTCTTGTAAATGTGTTTGAGTGACAAGCTTGCCATTTATGTATTCCTCCTGTAAATCGCGGTTTCCCGCATATGTTACTCTTTTACATAGAATATTGTACCAAAATCCGTGCAAAAATGGAAGTGTCATTATTACGAATTTAAGAATATCTTTTTGTGCATTTTGCTACATTTTTCATAATATTCGAGTCCGAGCGTCAAGGAACGCTCGGACAGTTTTCTAATTTATTAGATTTTGCTCTTCATTGTAAGCGCTATACGCTTTTTATTAAGGTCTACACTTTTAACCATAACAGTTACTATATCGCCAACCGAGAGCACTTGCGACGGATGCTTGATAAATTTATCAGATATCTCCGAAACATGCACAAGTCCGTCCTGATGAACGCCGATATCAACAAACGCGCCGAAGTCTATAACGTTTCTGACAGTTCCCGTAAGCTTCATGCCCGGTTTCAGGTCGCTCATATCCATAACGTCATCGCGAAGTACAGGTGAGGGCAGGCTGTCACGCACGTCACGTCCCGGTTTTTCAAGCTCGCTTATTATGTCAACGAGTGTAGGCTCGCCGATACCAAGTACGTCAGCCGTTGCCTTAATACCTTTGGCAGTTACCTTATCTCTGATATCCGAAAGATTGTTTTCACGCACGTCACTTATACTGTAGCCAAACATTTCAAGGAGCCTGAGTGCCGCTTCATAAGACTCAGGGTGCACTCCCGTATTATCAAGGATCTCCTTTGATGAGGGTACACGCAAAAATCCTGCACACTGCTCATATGCTTTTGCACCGATTCTCGGCACTTTCATTATCTCTTTTCTTGATTTGAACTCGCCGTTCTCTTCTCTGTATTTAACTATATTCTTAGCACTTGTTGCATTGATTCCCGCTATATAAGAAAGAAGCGAATGAGATGCAGTATTTACGTCAACTCCAACGCTGTTTACACAGTCCTCGACTACTCCAGTCAAGGACTCGTCAAGTCTTGCCGGTTTCATGTCGTGCTGATACTGTCCTACTCCTATTGATTTAGGGTCTATCTTAACAAGCTCGGCAAGGGGATCCTGAAGGCGGCGCGCTATTGAAACGGCGCTTCGCTGAGTAACGTCAAAATCAGGAAATTCGTCTGCCGCAAGGGGCGAAGCCGAATAAACGGATGCCCCTGCCTCACTCACCATGGCATAGTGAAGGTCTCCACCGACTTCTTTTATTACGTTAGCAATAAAAATCTCGCTCTCCTTTGATGCCGTGCCGTTACCGATTGCTATGAGCTCGACTTTCCATTTAGAGACGAGCCCCTTTACTATTTTTGTGCTCTCCTCTATTCTCTCCTGCGGCTTTGTCGGATATATAACTGCCGTGTCAAGCACCTTGCCGGTCTTATCAACTACTGCGAGCTTACAACCCGTTCTGTAACCGGGGTCAAGGCCGAGTACGCACTTGCCCTTTACCGGCGGCTGCATAAGAAGATGCTTCAAGTTATCCGAGAATAGCTTTATCGCGCCCTCGCCCGCACGGTCAAAGAGCATTGAGCGTATTTCGTTTTCTATTGACGGTTTGATAAGTCTGTCATAGCTGTCTATTATAGCCGCCCTGACGTGGCCTGATGCAGGACTTGTCTGTGATGTCATTGCGGCATAGATGAGGTAGCTTATAACTGCATCCTCTGCCATTTCAACAGACACTTTAAGGAATTCTTCTTTTTCGCCGCGGTTAAGTGCAAGTATTCTGTGGTCGGCAATACTTTTAACCCCCTCGCTGTAGTCGTAATACATCGAGTACACAGAATCCTCATCCTTGGCCGCCTTTGATTTTATTACACCGAAATCGTAGGTCATCTCTCTTATTTCTTTTCTGTATTCAGCGTTATCAGAAATATCTTCGGCGATAATATCGCGGGCTCCCGCATAAGCATCAGACAGAGTTTCAACACCTTTTTCGGGATCGATGAGAGAATTTGCTATTTCATCAAGAGTAGGTACATACTCATCGCTCATAAGCATAAGCGCCTCTGCTAAGGGTGAAAGTCCTCTTTCGCGGGCAACGGACGCGCGTGTACGTCTTTTCGGCTTGAACGGGCGGTAGATATCCTCGATTTCAGCTAGTATCTGCGCGTTTTCAATAGCTTCCATAATTTCATCAGTCATCTTATCCTGCTCTGTAATAGAAGCTATGACCTCTGCTTTTCTTGCTTCAAGATTTCGCAGATATGTAAGTCTGTCAAAAAGACTTCTGAGCGTAACATCGTCAAGCGATCCGGTTACTTCTTTACGGTATCTGGCAATAAACGGTATAGTATTTCCGTCATCAATAAGAGCAACTGTCTTTTCTACCTGAGCTTCACTAAGTCCGAGTTCTTCGGCAAGTCTTCTAATAATTTGCATTGCTTTCCATCCTTTTTATTTAAAGAGTTTTTCTTCTTGCTGTGTCAGTTCTCGCCACTCTCCGCGCTCAAGCGAACCATCAAGCGCTATATCACCAAAGCTGACTCTTTCAAGATAAGTTATTCTGTTATTTACTGCCGCAAACATTCTTTTTATCTGGTGGTACTTACCTTCCGTTATGGTAATATCACCACTTTTAGCGCCATCGTCGGTTTTTATAACTGCATCCTTTGTTACATAGCCGTCATCAAGGGTTATTCCGTTTGCAAGCATTTCAATGTCTTTGTCTTCAAGTTTACATTCACATTCAAAACGATAGGTTTTCGGGACATGATTCTTTGGAGCAAGAACCCTGTGCGCACCTGTACCGTCATTTGTCAATATTATAAGCCCGAGCGTATTCTTGTCAAGCCTGCCGCACGGGAAAAGACCAAGCCTTTTATATTTTTCGGGCAATAGGTCAAGCACCGTCTTTTCTTGCGGATCATCGGTTGCCGAGACGTATCCGTCAGGCTTGTTAAGCATTATATACACAAATTCCTTGTATACGATCTTTTCGCCCTTATATATTATCTCATCTCGTTCGGGGTCAACGTGAACATCCGACCGCCGCAGAGTCACATTATTAACCTTTATTTCTCCCCGTGCCGCCGCCTTTGCCGCTTCACTTCGGCTGGCGGCGCCCACGCTTGTGAGAAGCTTGTCAACTCTCATAGCATCACCTAAAACCTTACCGTTTCAACTACTATTACACCTACTATAACCGCCGCCACAGAAAAAATAATCAGCGACAGATAAAAAGCGCTTTTGAAATCACTTTTTTGCTTTTTCATCCTGCACCTCAACAACAATACTTTATATTATTATTGACCGTGATAAAGTAAAGCAAGCTTTTAATTCAAAAATTCATGAAGTTCTTTTATCTTTTTAAATATTTCACGTATATATTTATCCGTATCTGCACCGCCGCAGTCCATGTCAGTGAACACTATCGCTATATACGGATGCTCGCCGTATATTATTGCCGCGTCATGATAAGCGTTTTCGTCCCAACCGTATTTATGTACGATTTCTTTGCCAAACACGCTTTGGGAGAGCACTTTATGCGCTGAATCCGTAAGCGAGTCTTTCACAAAGCTGCCGTATTTTTCATTATCAAGCGTAAAACTGTAAATTCCGCTAAACAGCTTGCCTGCATCACGTACCGTCATATTAACGGAGTTAGAAAGAGGAGCGTATGCTCCAACTTCTCTAACAAAGTCAAAGTACCATTTACTGGTAAATCTGTCCTTCACCAGCGAAAATGCTATATTATCGCTGTTTTTAAGTGCATAACCCATAAGCTCAGTATACGAAAATTCGTCGCCGTCATTTGCGTTTTTAAGCACACCCGAGCCGTCAACGCTCATGCTTTCAAGATCAAGTACTATTTTATCATCAAGCACAAACATCTCTTCAAGCGCTTCCACGGAGTATTTTTCATCGCTGAGTGATGCTTCAAGCTCACCGTTTTCGAATTCCGAAGCCGCTTTGAGAATCGATGTAATATACGGCGCCTTCATAACGCTTGCGCTGTCAAATATCTTATCTCCATTATACGAGTACTTATAACCTGTTGTCAGATCCTCATAGTACACGGCTATATTCGGGGCATCCGCTTCTGTGCCCGCAAGCTTATAAGAAAGCGGAAGATTTGCAGCAATTTCTTTTCCAAACTTTTCTTCAGAATCCGAAATAAACTCTGCAGCACTTACCCATTTGTGTCCAAAAACATCCTCGCCGGTTTCTTCAAAAAGTTTCTTTATCTCATCTTCGCTTCGCTTTACACGGACGATACCGGGGCCGTTTTCCGCCAGCGTTTCTATAGACGAAATTATGCTCTCGAGTTCTGATATATCAAAACCTTTTTCACCCTTTTGCCTTTCAAGCTCTTCTTTCAGCTCATCGTAGTTTTCACCAAGCGCATCTTTTTCAGCCTTTTCTTTCGCAATTATCCCCTCGTAATATCCAAGGTAATATTCCTTTGTGCCTTCAAGCTCCTTTTCCAGTTCTCTGTTGCGGTCATTAGCCGAAGCAAGCAGACTTGCATTTTCTTCAAGTTTTATATTTATAAAGCCGATCTCGCTTTCAAGCTTCTGATTTATACGGTTATGCTTTATATATAAAGCGCAAAATACACACGCAATAATAAGTAATATAACCGAAATACCGACACAGCTAAGTGAAAGCAATCGCTTTTTCTTATTTTCCATAATTTATATTTCCTTATTTAGCCCGGTCTCTTTCATTTTTCCGTTTGCTGATTTAAATTTGATGAATCAAGACGGGAATATTCATTTCAGCAGCATCATTCATAGAGCCATAATGACTCTTTCAACAAAAATACTGTATATGCGGCGCGAGCTCACATATACAGTAATTTCGTTTTTTTATTGCTCGAGATCATTGTAGAATATTATTTCCTCGGGAAGACAATAATTAAGCTTTTCTTTTGCGACTTTTATTATGTACTCGTCATCAAACGGTGCTTCAAGCTTATTTTCAAGCTCATCCACCCGCTCGGTATAGTACTCGATCTTTTCCTGTATGTCTGCCTGCTGAGCCCTTAGACTTGAATACTCAATCTGATAGCTGACAATTCTGACAACGCAAAAGACTACCGCTATCGCTATTGCTATTTTAGCCGGAGCACTTATCTTTTTCATCGGCTCTTTCATGTCCGCTTCTCCTTTTTGAGTTTTTAACTTCCTTTCGGGATATTTCAAATCCTGATTGCGACATCATAAAAAGCCTGGCTGTTTCCCTCTCGCCCGTCGCTATGATGCTTCTCTTCATATATGCATATACAGGTACCGATATTGCACATGCAATAAACCGTATTACCGGCATTAATGCTTTGAATATCAAAAACGTCAGGAAAAGCCGTATTAACGATACCGCTATTCCGGACATCGCCGCGACCAACCGTCCGACTGTATTATAATACAGCGCAAATCCTGCTACTGTTGCAAGACATATATACAGACGCGGCTGACCGAAGTTTAACTCATACAAAAATATGGTAAAAAGTATAGCACAAATAACAAAAAACAGCAGATCCTCGACAAAAATTATCGCAGTTATCATTCTGTTTTTTATCTTTCCAACCATAGTGAATTCACCGACAGGGTGTGAGCGTATTCTTTTTGTTATAAGGTCTATTCTTTCAGAAGCCGCACGGCCTGCGCCTATGCCAACACCCGTAAGCATCACCCTTGATATTCTGAAGATATCGTAAAGCATGCCGAAAAGCACGCCCATAAATAACGCATACAAAAAAAGTACGAGAGGTTGTGCGCCCGATATTTCAAAAGCCATATCAACGCTCGCGCGATCCAAATAAGCCGCGTTTTTTCGAAGCAGGAACTGTATAATAAAGCGAGTCTATACGCCCTTCAATTTCAAGTGTTCCTGAAGACACATCGAGCTTTACAATGTGAAGTCCGCTTCCGTCTATATTCAGAATATCCATGCACGTACAAAGCACCACCGACGTTTCATCAAATCCAAGCACGTCCTCAACTCCGCTGACACGAAGCGTTGCTCTGCCGTCCATTTTTATTTCATGTACAGTTTTTTCGGTCTGTTCCACTCTAAGTAATCCTCCGCCTTAATATAATCTGTTACATTATATTAAAGTTAAGTTCAGAGTATTACTGAGAAATTACCTCGTATAACGAGGAAGCGTCGCTTTTGGCAACACTGTCACGCACATCAAGAACACGAATTCGGAGAGTTCTCTCTCCGAATCGTATCTCGATTATGTCGTTTTCTTTTACATCGTACGACGCCTTCGCGCGTTTGCCGTTTACGCTTACGTGCTCAGTGTCGCAGGCATCGTTAGCAACCGTACGCCGCTTGATGATACGCGATACCTTTAAAAACTTGTCTAAACGCATTAAATTACTTGTTTACTTTTGCCTTGAGTGTAGAACCTGCGGAGAAAGATACGTTCTTAGATGCAGGAATTGTCATTGTTGCGCCTGTCTGAGGGTTACGGCCCTGACGAGCTGCTCTTTCCTTTACGCCGAATGTGCCGAATCCAACGAGCTGAACCTTATCGCCTTTTGCAAGTGCTCCCTCGATTGCTGCAAATACTGCGTTAACTGCCTTTTCGCTTTCGCTCTTCTTAAGTCCGGATGCTGCTGCTACAGCTTCGATTAACTGTGTCTTGTTCATGGGTAAAACCTTCCTTTTTAATATTTTTTTGTTTTTCTTTTGCTTTGATACATACTATCAAACGCAATATCGGTAATATCATTATATCATCATTTTCCTTGAATATCAAGGGGCTTTTTCATTTTTTTTCGTTTTTTTAGCCGGTTTTATGTTAATTATTCATAAATTTTTGGAATTTTGCACCTCAAAAGTACATTTTTTGTCAAAAATCTCTTCAAGGTCTATACCCTTATCGTTTGCCGCGCCGCACAAGCGCATTAAAACATCAGCAAATCCATCTGCATCAAGAGAGTCAAAAGCATCGTTTTCCCGGCATATATCAACTCCTGCTTTTTTAGCTTTTTTCAATATTTTCTGAGCACGCATCAGCGAAGGTAGAGTTCTCGATATTCCCTCGAGCTCCTCTTTTAAGTTATTCTGCCCTTTTTCTTTTCTTTTTATAGCATCCCAGTTTTTCTTAACCTCATCAGGCGTGTCTGCACTAACCTTGCCAAATACATGCGGATGCCTGCGTATAAGCTTTTTTGATATACCGTTTATAACATCATATATGTCAAAATTATTCTTTTCCTTTTCCATTTCGGCATGAAGAAGTATCTGAAGCATTACGTCACCAAGCTCTTCCGAAAGATGAGCAGTGTCTGAGTCGTCGATCGCCTCTATTACCTCATAAGTTTCCTCAATAAAGTTTTTTCGTATGCTCTCATGGTCCTGTTCCCTGTCCCACGGGCATCCTTCAGGAGAACGCAACACGCCTATTATATCGCACAGATCGGAAAAAGTATAGTTTTCAAGTCTTGATAATTTACTCTTCATTTCTTTTATATTATCCATGTTTATTTCACCGCTTTTATTTTTTTGAGAAGCGCATACATCTTCTCTCCCTTGGGAAGTATCATTATATCGTCTTTTGTAAGACATCTCATTATAAGTATGCTTGCAAAATACACGATAACAGCTGAAAATATCGCCGTCACCGTAGACAGTGTAAGCCCAAGCGTTCCTGAAAGAGCATGGCTTGTTACCATTGCTGCTATTCCGCACAAAGCGCCTGATGCAAGAGGTTTCAAATAAACGTCGCAGACGTTTGGTATTACCTTTGTATATTTTGCAACATAGTACATATTTAGTATAACTATCGTAACATAACAAAGAAGAGTTCCCACGGGTGAGCCGTAACGTCCGAGCACGGGTATTAACATATAACTCGATACAAGTTTAACCGCAGATCCGGCAAGCATTGATACTATCGGCTTTTTTTCATATCCGTTTGCCTGAAGTATTGCATTGGTTATAGCAAGAATACAAACGAAGAAAACAGACGGTGCAAGCGATGTCAGCATACCTGCTCCGTTATCAACAAGATGTTTATCGAAAAACAGCGCTAGTATCTGATACGAAAGCACACTAAGTCCGATAGCACACGGCATAGCTATAAGCGATGTCAGCTTTATTGACGAGTGCATATATCTTTTTGCAACGTCGTCTTCCCTTCTCGTTACAGCCGCTGTTATAAGCGGAACAACAGAATATGTTATAGAATATATAAGCACCGGCGGAAGATTGAACATCGGCATTGCAAGCGACGTATAGTTCCCGTATATTTTTATAGCTTCTGCGTTCGTATATCCGTATGCCATAAGTCTGTCTGTCATTATAAGTGTATCAAAAATATTGGTAAGACTCATAACAGACGAACTTATTGTTATCGGTACCGCTATCTTTATAAGCATTGCCGCGATCTTTGAGTAGCCAAGGATTTTATCATTATCGTCAAGCTTTGTATATTCGCTGTTGTATTTATTTTCGTTGAAGAAAAATTTAGTAAAGCATAAGAATAAAAATCCTGCCGCGATACCTACCGCGATACCAAGAAGTGCGCACGCAGCGACCTCTGAAATCTCCATGCCCAAAGAAAGAGTATATTTTGCTATCGAAATTCCAATAAAAAGCTTTCCGCAGGCCTCCATGATCTGCGAAACTGCCGTCGGGAACATTACCTGATAACCCTGAAAATAGCCGCGAAGCGAGCTTGCAAGGCAACTGAAAAACAGTGACGGTGCAATAGCCATTATGCATATTGCCGCCTCGGGTACACGTATCAGATTGGCAAGAGTCTGTGCCCCAAAGACCATAGCAAGCGTACCTATAAGACCAATGGCAAAGAACAATATAAGCACAGTACGAAGCACGACCTTGATCTGCGTCGTATTACCGCGCGCCCTGTATTTGCTGACTATCATAGAAACCGCCACCGAAAGGCCTGCCGTTGTGAGCATATAAAACCAAGCGTATATCGTATACGCAGCATTAAAGTAGCCCATACCCGTTTCGCCTATTAGATTGGTAAGCGGGATCTTAAAGAGAAGCCCGACAGCCTTAATTACGACGTTTGAAAGTGTCAGCAACATCATTCCCGAAAAAAATCTTTTTTGTGAGGACATAGAAATTCCAATCTGCCGCTCCTGCGGCTGTTTTTATTACGGTATAAATTCCCTGAAAAGCGAATCATGCGGTACAAACGACGAATCCACCGATTGTATATTTACAAATATTTTTTCAAGCTCTCTCGCTTTTTGAAAATGGATACTGCCTTCATCAATTTCACCGAGAAGAGGCAGTACACGGTCCTTTATAACCGAAAACTCATAACCTAAAAGCGAATCAAGTTTTATATCGCAGTCGTTTTCATAAGGGAATATGGAAATATCTTCATTTTTACACACGCTTTCCCATAAAGTAAGCGTAAACTCCGGTGTAGAAGAACGCTTTTTACAGTCGCGCACAAGCCTGCGCAAAAGTCTTACCGTTCTGGCATCCACGCACATATCATCAAACATTGCATCGTTTGCCACACTAATATATATGCCAAGCGTATCGTTTTTATCAAAAAGGCACGAAACTTGTGGATAGACCGCTTGTATTCCTTCGAATATTATGACTTCACTACTATCCGGAGTATAAGTCCTGTATCCAACTCTGTTTCCGCTTTTAAAGTCAAATATCGGTATGTCAGCGCTTCTTCCGTCTTCTAGCGCCTCTACCGTTTCAGACAAAAGCGCAAGATCTATGGTGTCAACCGAATCGTAGTCAAGAACCTTCTTTGAGTTAAGAACGTTTCTATCATAAAAATAATCGTCTATCGACACCACACTTACTTTGTGTCCTGATTTTTCAAGCTCTCGCGTTATTATTTCCGAAGCCGTAGTCTTACCGGAGCAGGTAGGACCGCTTAGGGTTATAAATTTGAGATCTTCCTTACTTTTTATCGTCTTTACGCAATTATCCATCTGTAAGTCAAAACAACTTTCACATTCACTTACGTATTGTTTTATATCAGCCTTGCTATCAAAGCGTATGCGTATATCCAAAATTGCCTCCGTAACTATAAAACAAGTTTTTTATTATTTTGATAAAAAGAATTTGTCTATCTCCTCATTTATGTTTTTTTCGTTTTCTTGTTCGTCCATTCTCATATACTCGTATGGATATTTGGGCATAAACAGTCTTTTTATCTTCTTTTCACCGTCAGGCAGGTATCCTACGAATTTGGAAACAGCGCCTGCTCCTACGGCAAATATAGTATGGTTCTCTTCCATTATGAGAACGTTGTAAATGCCTGCGTGCCCCTCTACTGTAAAGCTTACGTTTTCAAGATTGCTTACGCTGTTTTTCTGCCTGTACATATAGTATGGCTTATATCCTGAATTTTTAAGTCTGAGCTGAGAATAATCAACGCTCTTAACAGTATCATTCTGTCCTTTAGAGAATATTCCTTCTTCATAACGTACCTGAGCAGACTTTTTAACACAGAATGAGTGTACGGTTATGTTCTCAGGCGCAAGGGCAATAACAGCGTCAACAGATTTTGAAAAGCTCGGATAGCTTTCTCCCGGAAGGCCTGCTATAAGATCGCAGTTTATCGTTTTTATTCCGACCTTTCTTGCAATTTCAAAAGCATTAAAGAAGTCTTCTGCCGTATGTCGTCTGCCTATAT
>SVSR01000002.1 GCA_015064205.1 Oscillospiraceae bacterium | reverse complement strand
GTTTACAATCCGAAGACCTTCTTCCCTCACGCGGCGTCGCTGGGTCAGGCTTGCGCCCATTGCCCAATATTCCCCACTGCTGCCTCCCGTAGGAGTCTGGACCGTATCTCAGTTCCAATGTGGCCGGTCAACCTCTCAGTCCGGCTACCGATCGTCGGTTTGGTGAGCCGTTACCTCACCAACTGCCTAATCGGACGCGAGCCCATCTGCAAGCGATAAATCTTTGGTAGTCAGATCATGCGGTTCGACTACGTTATGCGGTATTAGCAGCTGTTTCCGGCTGTTATTCCCCTCTTGCAGGCAGGTTGCTCACGCGTTACTCACCCGTCCGCCACTAACTTTTGAAGTTCTGCTCCCGAAGGAACTTCCCTTCTAAGTCCGTTCGACTTGAATGTGTTATGCACGCCGCCAGCGTTCATCCTGAGCCAGGATCAAACTCTCTAAATGTTTTGTTTATATACTCACCAATTTACTTGGTGCTTACATAGCTTACTTAGAGTTTTTAATTCTTGCTTCTTTTTACTTTGTCAAAAGAATTGTCGAGTTCTCTTGTGCTTGGTCGTATCTTTACGTATCTTCATCTCTCTCGAGACGCTTCACACGCTTTGTACTTCCTCGTCTGTTGTTCAATTTTCAAGGACCGTCTCCCGCTACCGCTTCCCGCGACAGCTTGACCATTATATCACATCTTACTCCCCCTTGTCAATACCTTTTTCAAAAGTTTTTTCAAGAAGTTTTATTTTTTTGATGCGATAGCGACTTTTTAGGTCGCGAATGATATTATAGCACTCATGGGAGCCTTTGTCAAGGGCTTTTTGAAAGAAAATTTATACATATTTTCTCTTTATTGATTATTTCCCTTTTTTACTCAAATATACACTCGGCCCGTGCACGGGCGGGCAATTCGCGCGTGAAATCTGTGCAAATCAAAAATCTCCACCCGTCCCCCTTGCAATTTAATAAAATTATGATATAATATAATATTATAATGTTGAAAGCGGAGATGTGTATGACATATTCCGGAATAGTCAATGCCCTCAAATATATCTCTGATGAGCCGCAAAGCGAGGCAAAGCTTATAATAAGCGAGCTTTTTGATTTAAAATACTCTGATATCCTCTTAAATCCCGATACCGATTTTTCTGACGATGCGATCAACACCGTCCTGAAAAGACGCTTGAGCGGCGAACCTGTACAATATATAATAGGAAGAGTATTTTTTTACGGCGCCCGAATAAAAGTTTCCCCCGACTGCCTTATTCCCAGAAGCGACACCGAGCTTTTATGCGAAGCTGTCATTGATTTATTACCCGACAATGCGCATTTTCTTGAGTTATGCACAGGCTCGGGGTGTATTCCGATAGCGATACTCAATAATCGCGGCGACGTAACGTGCGAAAGCATTGAGCTTTTTGAAAAAACGGCAAAGCTTGCTATTGAAAACCGCGAGCTTAACAACATTTCGTCAGCCAGACTTGATATAAGATGCGCCGATGCTCTTGACCTTTGTGCCAATGATAATATTGCGGCTTACGATGCTATCGTATCAAATCCGCCGTACATTCCGACAAGCGAGCTCGATAATCTCAGCAAAGAGGTGCTTTGTGAGCCGAAAGCTGCTCTTGACGGAGGCGCTGACGGCATGATATTTTACAATAAGTTTTTAAGATCCTACTCACCTATGTTGAAAAAAGGCGGTTTTTTCGCCTTCGAGATCGGTTTTGATCAGGCAAGACAAATCACCGAGCTGTCCCAAAGCCTTGGTTTTAAATGCGAGATCAAAAAAGACTACTCCAAAAACGACCGCGTTGCAATAATACGGGTATAGTACACCCAAAACGCGGCTTGCATATAATATAAATGTAAAAACAATCCGAAAGGACATTTTCTATGAAAAAAACAACGCTTTTATGTATGTTTGGCGGAAAATCCACAGAATATGAGGTTTCTCTCAGCTCCGTTTATTCGATTCTTTCAAACATAGACAGGCAGAAATACGATATAATCACCGTGGGCGTCACACGTGACGGCAGATGGCTTTACTACACGGGCGACATCGAGAGCATAAAAAACGATACATGGCACCAAAAAGATGTAGTTTCTGCGATGCTTGTGCCCGATGCCGGAAGCAGAAAGCTTTTTGTTGGCACAAGTCCTGCTAAATACGTAGATATCGACGTTGTATGGCCGGTTATGCACGGCGCATACTGCGAGGACGGAACACTTCAGGGCCTTTTTGAGATAAGCGGAATACCTTACGTCGGCCCCGGTTGCCTTTCTTCAGCAGTTTCTATGGATAAGGTCTATACAAAGCTGATACTTAATAATTTCGGAATACCTCAGGCAGAGCATATATTCTTCCACGATTATGAAATTGCCAAGAACGCCGATAAATGCGTTGCTGTACTTGAAGAAAAATTTGATTATCCTATATTTATAAAGCCGTCAAACGCCGGCTCCTCTATCGGTACAGGAAAAGCAAACGATACGTTCAGCCTGAAGAACGCCCTTATCAACGCAGCTAAATATGACAGCAAGATCATAGCAGAAGAGTACATCGTTGCAAAGGAAATAGAAGTTGCCGTTATGGGAAACGATGATATCACCGTATCAGAGTGCGGCGAGATCGACCCAGGAAGCGATTACTATGATTACGATACCAAATATAAAAATAACACTTCAACAGCGCATATTCCTGCAAACATCCCCGAGGATATTGCGAAAAAGGTTCGTGAATATGCAGGAAGGATCTATAAACATCTCGGTTGCAAGGGCCTTTCAAGAGTAGACTTTTTCGTGTGCGAAAACGGCAGAATAGTATTCAACGAGATCAACACCCTGCCGGGATTTACCGATATAAGCATGTACCCGAAGCTGTTTATACACGAAGGATTAACATACAGCGAGATAATCGACAGGCTGATTGGCCTTGCGGATGTATCAACACATTAACTACATATATAATTATAAGGAAGAAAAAAATCATGTCAGTTGAAAAAGTCAGAGAGTATTTAAAGGATTTTGGTCTTGACGGCCGTGTTGAAGAGTTTTCAGTTTCAAGCGCCACGGTTGAGCTTGCCGCAAAAGCGGCCGGCGTTATACCTGCAATGATTGCAAAAACGCTTTCATTCAAGCTTGGCGACTCTGCCATACTTATCGTAACTTCGGGAGACACAAAGATAGACAACTCAAAATACAAGCAGATATTTGGCACAAAGGCAAAAATGCTGACCTTTGACGAAGCAATTGAATACACAGGCCATGCAGTTGGCGGTGTTTGCCCCTTTGCGCTTGCAAACAAAGACGTAAAAACCTATCTTGATATTTCCATGAAGCGTTATGACACTATCCTGCCGGCTGCCGGCTCATCAAGCAGCTGTGTCCGTCTTTCACCCGACGAGCTTGAAAAGGCATCATGTGCCGAGGCGTGGATAGACGTTTGCAAAAGCATATAGCAAACAGAGGGATAATATGAAGGAATATCTTGCAGCAAAGGCAGACGTTGCCGTTATCGGTGCGGGGCACGCCGGAATAGAGGCGGCTCTCGCGTGTGCAAGGCTCGGTCTGTCAACCGTGCTTTTCACGATAAATCTTGACGCTATCGGAAACATGCCCTGCAATCCGTCGATCGGCGGAACGGGCAAGGGCCAGATAGTTTATGAAATAGATGCGCTCGGCGGGGAGATGGGTTTTGCCGCCGACCGCGTCATGCTCCAGAGCAGGGTGCTAAATTCAAGCAAAGGCCCGGCCGTGCACTCCAAAAGAGTACAGGCAGACCGTATGCTTTACCATCAGATAATGAAGCAGACCTTGGAAAACACCAAAAATCTTCAGATTAAGCAGGCAGAGATCGTTGATATAAGGTTCTCTTCCGAGTGTGAAAAAAAACAAGTTAAAGAGGTTGTTACCTCGCTTGGCGCACGCTGGGAGGTTTCTGCCGCCATAATATGCTCGGGTACCTATTTAAACGGCAAGGTTATAACGGGTGAGGCCGCATACAGCTCAGGGCCCGACGGTTCGCTGCCTGCAACAGAGCTCTCAGGCGCTCTTTTAAGAGAAGGAATAAAGCTTATGCGCTTCAAAACGGGAACACCGCCGCGCATACACATGGACAGTATTGATTATTCAAAGCTTGAGCTTCACCCGGGAGATAGTGAAATTCTTCCTTTTTCACGCAAAACAGACAAGAATGAGCTCATAAAAAGACCCGAGCTCCCCTGTTATATAGCCTATACAAACGAAAAAACCCATGAAATCATAAGAAACAACCTGCACCGCTCCCCATTGTATTCAGGCGTAATAGAAGGTGTTGGACCCAGATATTGCCCAAGTATTGAAGACAAGGTCGTGCGTTTTGCCGATAAAGCGAGGCATCAGCTTTTCGCTGAGCCTATGGGAAGTGACACAAAAGAGATCTATCTGCAGGGTTTCAGTTCTTCTCTTCCCGAAGAAGTACAGCTTGAGATGCTTCACAGTATCGAAGGCTTTGAGAATGCACAGATGATGCGAAGCGCATACGCTATCGAGTACGACTGCATAGACCCTACTCAGCTTTCGCACACGCTTGAATTCAAAGACTTTTCCGGTCTTTATGGTGCGGGACAGTTCAACGGTACGTCGGGTTACGAGGAAGCCGCAGCTCAGGGACTTATTGCCGGAATAAACGCATATTTAAAGATAAGCGGAAAAGAGCCTCTCATTCTTGCACGTTCTTCTTCGTATATCGGTACGCTCATCGATGATCTTGTTATAAAAGGCACAAACGAGCCTTACCGTATGATGACTTCAAGAAGTGAATACAGGCTTCTTTTAAGGCAGGATAATGCTCCCTCCAGGCTTTTGCCGCTCGGATATGAGGTTGGACTTGTTTCCAAAGAAGATTATGAGGCATTCTTGCTTGAAGAAAAAGCAATCAAGGACGAAGTTAAAAGAATAGAAAAAACAAATATAGCTCCAAGTCCAACACTCGAAAAGATACTTGAAGAAAGCAACTCCACGCTGACAACTACGGGTATAAAGCTTGGAGAATTATTAAGGCGACCTGAGCTTGATTATAAAAAGCTCGCGCCCGTTGATAAAGAGCGTCCGGATCTTTGCGAAAGAGTAGTTCTCTGCGCAGAAATTGAGGTAAAATACGCAGGATATATCAAGCGTCAGCTTATCGAGGTTGAAAAAATGGCAAAGCTTGAGAAAAGAAAGCTCCCCGTTGATTTCGATTACAGTCAGATAACAGCACTAAGACTTGAAGCTATATCAAAACTTAACAAAGTAAAACCGCATAATATCGGACAAGCTTCAAGAATAAGCGGCGTATCTCCTGCGGATATATCGGTATTACTTATATATTTCGAGAATTTAAAGCATAAAAACCAGTAATCTACAAAGAAAGGAAGCCAAAAGGTGCCCGATATAAATACATGCGAGTTTTCACAAGCTTTTGAGAAAATCTTCTCTGCAAACGGCCTGAACACGCTTATTTGCGATAAAAATACAGATAAATTTTACAAGCTGACAGTTCTTCTAACCGAGGCAAATGTGAAAACTAACCTAACCGCGATAAACGACACGGCGGAAATAATATTAAAGCACTATGCAGACAGCCTGCTTGCATATGATTACTTTACTCCAAGCGCATCTGTTATAGATATCGGCTGCGGAGCCGGCTTTCCATCACTCCCGCTTGCCATTATTAGACCTGATCTTTGGATTACCGCGCTTGACAGTACGGGAAAAAAGATCGATTTTGTAAAAGATACGGCTAAAAAATTAGGTCTTGGCAATATAACGGCAGTCTGCGCAAGGGCTGAAGAGTTTGTAAATCTCGAAGGCAAGCGTGAAAGCTATGATTTTGCAACTGCGCGCGCCGTTTCAAGGTTAAATATACTCTCAGAGCTTGCCCTTCCCTTTGTTAAACCCGGCGGCAGCTTCATCGCGCTCAAGGCCAAGGACGGCGAAAGGGAGCTTGACGAAGCAAAAAGCGGTATCAATGAGCTTGGCGGCAACGTTATTTCTTCAAAAAGCCTTAGTTTGACAGATCTTTCAGGTGAAGCTTATCAAAGATATCTGATCCGTATAGAAAAAAACTCGCCAACTCCGATTAAATATCCGCGTGCATACGCAAAAATCACAAAAAAGCCTCTGTAAGAAAATAAAAAGATACGTGATATACAGAGATAATTTCATTTTAGAACAAAAACACCCGATTATTTTGAAAATCGGGTGTTTTTTAATAATAATTTACAATAAATGGTAATTTTTTAGAGTTTATTGACTGAATTCGACACTTTTTTCGCCTTTTTGCTGATATTATGTAAGTGCAAAGAAACTTATGCGAAAGGATGAGGAAAATGTTATTTAAGAAAAACGTCAAAGTTGAAGAAAACAAAGAAAAAGCAGAAAAACAAAAGATTGTTAAGAGCGCGTACATAAAATATATTGATAAAAACAGGCTAAGACACATAATTCCGCCGTCACCCGTTGCCGACGGAGAAATAATTACAATGGCGCAGAGCATTCGAAGCCTCGGTCTGCTTTCGCCCATACGAGTATATTACGATAATGCACTTGACGAATACAGTATAATCAGCGGAGAGAGGAGATTTTCGGCGATGTCTCTTCTTGAGCGAAGCCGTGTACTCTGCCACGTTGTAACCGATATAGAAACTCGAGATGCTATAATTCTTGCCGAATATTGCTTAAGCAACCCGTCCGATCCGTTCAGATCAGCAGCCGCACTTGAATTTCTTATAAAAACGAGAGACTACAGCATAAGTGAGCTGGTATCAAAATCGGGTCTGCCATTTAATAGGATAAACAATCTGTTAAAGCTTAATAAGCTGACTTGGGAAGAACGCAGGCTTTTGCTCATTTCTCAGATGACAGAAGCCGTGTGCATTGAAATATCCGAGCTTGAAAACAACGAGGTGCGCAAAGCGGTTATAGATTATCTTATTAAAAACCGCCCGAATATAAAAAAGATAGCTGAATTGACGAAAAAAGCAGAAAAGCGGTCGTTCGGCTTTAATTTCAAGCTTATTGACAACTCTATCTCAAAGCTTACCGGTCTTATTGAAAAAAACGGCGCAAAGGCAGAAATAGCAAAGCAGGATCTGGAAGGAGGGATCAGCTACACTATAAGTGTCACCAAATAATGTTTCACGTGAAACATTATTCTTTTCCTTGCAAACGTTTCACGTGAAACATTTGCTATACGGTTAAATAATCTTCTCTTATGCTCTCTTGTGTCAATATTTCCTTGACATTGAAGTCTATGAGTGATATAATGTTAAGGTAATAACTTGTATTAACCAGATTTTACGGAGGATACGTTTTGGCACATATTTTATCACTTGTAAACCAAAAAGGCGGTGTTGGCAAAACCACCTCCGCAGTAAATATAGCTGCCGCGCTCGGTGATATGGGTAAACGGGTGCTTCTTATTGACTCTGACCCACAAGGGAACGCAACAAGCGGTGTCGGAATAAGAAAAAAAGGCATCGAGCACTCGATATACGACGTTATAATTGGAAACTGCGAGGCGAAAGATGCCGTTATAACAACAAATTTCAGGAATTTGTCGGTCATTCCCTCGCATATAACGCTTGCCGGAGCCGAGCTTGAGCTCGCGGATGCCGACAGACGTGAATCGAGGATCAAGGATGCGCTCAAAACTCTTGAAGACGACTACGATTATATGATTATAGACTGCCCGCCGTCACTTGGGCTTTTGTCTATAAACGCGCTGACGGCAAGCTCGGGAGTCATAATCCCGATGCAGTGCGAATATTTCGCGCTCGAGGGGCTTACGCAGCTGCTTTTGACCATAAAGCTAGTAAAAAAGCATTATAACAGCGCACTTGATATCGTAGGTATACTTATAACGATGTATAACGGCCGCCTTAATCTGACAACTCAGGTTATGGACGAGCTGAAAAAATACTATGCCGATAAGCTTTTCAAAACGGTTGTTGCCAGAAACGTAAGGCTCTCGGAGGCTCCAAGCTTCGGCGAACCGATACTTTACTACGATAAGAACTCCAAGGGAGCTGCGGCATACGCGGATATCGCAAAAGAACTGACAGAACGTCTTGATTAACGCATTAAAGCAAAGAGGAGATCTATTATATGGCAAAAAAGAAGTCTTCACTCGGCCGCGGATTTGATACGCTGTTTCTTGATAATACTATTGAGCAGGAAGAGAGTGAACGCTCAAAAACCCTGCGATTATCAAAGATCGAACCAAATCCTGATCAGCCAAGGCGCGAATTTGATCTTGAATTATTAACCGAGCTTGCCGATTCTATCGCAAAAAACGGCGTTATTCAGCCGATAGCGGTAAGGCCGGCGCAAAATGAGGGATATTTTACGATAATTGCCGGCGAACGCCGCTGGAGAGCCGCAAAAATGGCAGGTTTATCGGAAATACCGGTCATTATACTTGATATTGATGATAAAAAAGCCGCAGAGCTTGCTTTGATAGAGAATATTCAGAGAAAAGACTTAAATCCTATCGAAGAAGCGAGAGCTTACAAAGCGCTTATAGACGAATACGATATGACTCAGGCCGATCTTGCCGCAACAGTCGGCAAAAGCCGAGTCAGCATAACGAATTTCCTGCGCCTGCTCGATCTGCCCGACGAGATTTTACACCTTGTTTCAGACGAGAGCATTTCAACGGGGCACGCAAGAGCGCTGCTCGGGCTAAAAAATCCCGATGATCTGCTGCCTCTTGCAAAGAGAATCGCAGATGAATCGCTGAGCGTGCGCGCAACAGAAGAAGCGGTAAGACGTCTCAATTCAAAAAAAAGCCAAGAAGTAAAGTCCCCAAGCGCAGAAAAGCTTCAGCTAAGAGAGTATTACAAGGCAATCGAGAACAAAGCAACAGCACATATCGGCAGCCGCGTAAAGATTTCAGATTCTTCAAGAAGCAAAAGTATTTCGATAGCTTTTTCAAGCACAGAGGAGCTTGAGGATATTTTAATAAAGCTGTGTACAACCGCAATATTTGACGATATAAAATAAACCGGAGGAAAAGAAAATGTTAGACATCAAATTTATTAAGGAAAACAAAGAATACGTAAAAGAACGCCTGCTTACACGCGGCAAGGATTACAGCGAAGAGATCGACCGTATACTTTCTCTTGACGAAGAAAGAAGAGCGCTTATCGCCGATACGGAAGCTCAGAAGGCTCGCCAGAACTCAGTTTCCAAAGAGATCCCTATGTTAAAAAAGGAAGGAAAGGACGTTTCAGCAATATTCGCAGAAATGAAGGAGCTTTCTGAAAAAGTAAAGGCTGATACAGATAAAATAAACGCGCTTGATCTTGAGATCGAAAACACACTTCTCTGCATCCCGAACATGCCCGACGAGTCTGTTCCGATAGGCAAGGACGACAGCGAAAACGTTGAGATCCGCAAGTGGGGCGACGTTCCCACGTTCGACTTTGAGCCTCAGGCTCACTGGGATATCGGCGCAAAGCTCGGCATACTCGATCCCGAAACCGCCGCAAAGGTAACCGGCGCAAGATTCCACTTCTACAGAGGGCTAGGCGCAAAGCTCGAGCGCGCAATAATCAGCTATTTTCTCGACAGTCACGTTGATGCAGGCTATACGGAAATACTTCCTCCATACATGGTAAACAGAGCATCAATGCGCGGAACAGGTCAGCTTCCTAAGTTCGAGGAGGATGCTTTCAAGGTTACAAACAACGATTACTTCCTTATTCCTACAGCGGAAGTTCCCGTTACAAATATGCACCGCGACGAAATTCTGACAGGTGCATCTCTTCCCATAAAGTACTGCGCATATTCCGCTTGCTTCAGAGCTGAAGCCGGAAGTGCAGGCAGAGACACACGCGGACTTATCCGTCAGCACCAGTTTAATAAGGTTGAGCTGGTTAAGTTTACTTCGCCCGAAACCTCATATGACGAGCTTGAAAGCCTCACACTCGATGCGCAGAATGTACTCAAGGGACTTGGACTTCCACACCGTGTTGTTTGCCTCTCAACAGGCGACATGGGATTCTCCTCTGCAAAGACATATGATATTGAAGTGTATATGCCTTCATATAATCGTTACGTTGAGATAAGCTCATGCTCGAACTTTGTTGATTATCAGGCTCGCAGAGCTAACATAAAGTTCAAAGGCGACTCTAAAGGCAAAGCAAGATTTGTCCATACTCTTAACGGATCAGGCGTTGCAGTCGGTAGAACTGTTGCGGCAATTCTTGAAAATTATCAGAATGCCGACGGTTCCGTAACAGTGCCCGATGCGCTCAGAAAATATATGGGCGTTGACGTTATTAAGTAATTGACACTGTAATATAGATCTGTTTAGCACAAAACCGTGCTTTCAGAAAGGTGCAGTACACAAATATGGTAATAATTGATTTTTTCAAAGCGATATTTGACGATATAAAGGCGTTTTTCTCGGCCGAACTTAATTTCGGCGGTCCGATAGTCAGTGGAAGTATAATTATATGGGCTATTATCGCAGGCTTTGCAATAGCCGCAGTCGTATGCCTATATAACCGCTTATTAATCGGAAGATTCGTATCATACCTTATACGGGGCGGCGCCGACTTGCCCGAAAAGGCTCTGCCTTTGTCGGCCTCGGGTGTGTCCAATTTCTTTATAAGGCGTGCGCTTTCATCAAACAGTCTTTTATCAAAGCTCGTTATCACAGAAGATACGGACAAAGCGGATATAATGAAGCGCAGATACTACATACCCGAAAAAAACCTTCAAAGAGCACAAAAGCTTTACGTTAAGAACGGAGCGAGCCCATTTTCCGTCATAATTTCCTTTGTTTTACTCATAATTCTTGCCGCTATAGCATATATTGCTCTGCCAGAGCTTATACAAATGGCAGAAAACTTTGCTGCGATGATTAAAGGCGGCTCAAATTAACCATAATTATACTATACTTATCCTTTGTTTTCTTACAAGAAAGGAGCTTAACGCTTATGGATAATAACACAAGCAAAAATAAGAAGGGCGGTACTTTTAACATTATTCTCGCAATAATCGCCGCCGCCGCAATATGTCTGCTTTTCCTTATTATATGCATATACTTAAGCGGAACGAGATATATAAGAATAAAAACCGATGACGGCGGTACGGTAAAATACTTTGGAAAAGTCAACTCCGAGGGGGCGCTTGTCAGCGGAAAGCTTTATTATTCTGACGGGATCACAGCCAAGGTTGACGGAATAGACGGTGTTATCACCTATTCCAACGGTGACGTATACAACGGCAACATAGAAAACCTCGGAAAAGACGGCAGCGGTAAGATAACCTACGCTAACGGCGATTACTACGAGGGAGAGTTTAAAAACAACGCTCTTGACGGATACGGTGTATTCAAGTTTGCAAACGGCGATACTTACGAAGGTAATTTCGTCAAGGGCAAAAAAGAAGGTATGGGCAAATACGTTTGGACAGACGGCTCGGTTTACGAAGGCATGTATGCAAACGACCGCAAGAACGGACACGGGAAATACGTCTGGAGCGACGGTTCTATATATGACGGTGAGTACCTTGACGATAAACGAAACGGTACGGGAACATACGTTTTTCCCAACGGAGACAAATACGTTGGCGATTTCAAAGATGATGTACGTACAGGACACGGAGTATACACCTGGGCAAACGGTGAGATATACGAAGGCGAGTTTTTAAACAACAAGCTTCACGGTCAGGGCAAGTACACATGGCCGAGCGGCCGCGAATACAGCGGTTATTTTGAAAACGGCGTTATAGTACGTGCAAGCGAAACCGAAGGTATAACAGTAAGCGCGGACTCTGCCGCTTAAGATAATAGCAATAAAAAAAGGATGCCGATCGGCATCCTTTTTTTATTTGGCTTCTTTTTATTTATAATCAGTACGGAAGTTCGTCGTAGCCCTTCCAGCCGTCGATATATCTTGCAAGGATAATGTAATCGATAACAGTCACCTTACCGTCATCGTCAACGTCTGCTCTCTTTTTATAGTCATCTATATCATAATTTTTCTGACCGGAGAGGCAGTTTCTGAGAATTCTGAGGTCTGCTGAGTTTATCTTGTCGTCTTCATTAAGGTCGCCAAGATCGCCCTTGCTGCTTGAACTTGAATTTGTATTGCCGGGTGTGTTATCGCTTATCCAATCGTCCTCATCGCTATCGTCTTCATCTTCAGCAACACCGTATTCAAAGTCATCTCCGTCATATTTTTCAACGTTGAGCGTTCTCCATGTGCCCTTTGTAAAGCCTGACGCACCGTCCATGTAGTAGATGTAAAGATCATCGTTATCTTCAAAAACTGATTTTCCTGATGACGCCTTAAGTGTGGGCGCGTCACCAAGGAAATACATTTCTTCAAGGTCAACGCATCCGACAAACGCTTCTTCCCCGATCTCAACAACAGAATAGGGGATTACGATATCATAGAGAGAAGCACAGTCGTAAAATGCTTTAGTGCGTATCTTTGACGGTTCGTCGGGGAGCACGACATCTATAAGACTTGTGCAGCCGTAGAATGTTCCGGTATTAATAGCGTTAAGTCCGCTGGGGAGAGTTACTTCTTCAAGCGCCGCACAGTTTTCAAAAACGTACGTTCCAAAAGTTGTAACAGTATTGGGGAAAGTTACCGCTTCAAGTAATTTACATTCAGCGAAAACACGGTCGCCAACCGACTTTACCGTTCTCGGAACGGTTACTGTTTCTGCCTTTGTAAGGCTGTAAAAAGCATAGTCACCAATTGACTTTACGCCGCTTTTAATTGTAATTTCAGTAATTAAGCTTCTGTATGAGTACCAGGGGGCTCTCTTGCTTGATGAAAGCTCATAGTCGGGCATCTCGGCGCTGCCGCTTATAACAAGCTCGCCGTCATCGTATACCTTCCAAGATAGATCTCCCGTCGTACCCTCGTATTTAACGGAGGCAGCAGATACGCTCGTTACTAAAAGGAGCGCTACGATAAGAGAAACAAAAAGTGCAAAAGTTAATTTTTTCATGATTTTTTCCTTTCTGTGCTTTATAATTTACTTAATCGTTTGAGTCAATACCGGGAAGATAGGCTGAAAGATAGTCGATTCCCGACCAGAGTGTCATGACAGTCATTACAGTCATTGTTATATATGACAGAGGGTGATACGCCTCGAAAAACGGGATTTTGCCAAATATGACCGGCTCTGTCAAAAGTGTTACGATACAAACTATCTGCGAAACAGTTTTGACCTTGCCAAGCCAGCTTGCCGCTATTACCTTGCCGCTGCCCTTTACAACCAAAAGCCTCATCGACGTTACCGCAAGCTCTCGGAAGAAAACGACGGTTGCAACTATAACAAACCCCTTTAAATAGGTATATCTAGCAAGCATCGTGATCAGCGCGCCGAAAACGAGAAATTTATCGGCAAGAGGATCAATGAATTTTCCGAAATTTGTTATAAGATTGTATTTTCTGGCGATCATTCCGTCTATCATGTCCGTCAGCGACGCGATAACGAAAATCGCCGCCGCCACTATTCTCGAAATGCCCTCTCCAAGTACGGGGCATGCTATGAAAAACATAAAGAAGGGAACGAGAATTATACGGAAAATTGATAATTTGTTTGGTAAATTCATTTTCATAAACCTTCCCCCTCTCACAATACTTCGCCAACGAGGTCGTAATCGCAAACGTCTGTGATCTTTACCCTGACGAAATCTCCGGGTGTGTACTGTCCGCGCTTTGCAACGAAATAAACCTTGGAATCTATATCGGGCGCGTCCGCATAGCTTCGTGCCGCATACGCCTCTGCTACCTCGTCATAGCCCTCAACAAGCACTTTAAGCTCTTGTCCCTTGCGCTTTTCATTAACAGCCGCGTTAATTTCAAGCTGCATTTTCATTATAATATCGTATCTGTCCTGCTTTAGTTGCTCGTCTATCTGATCCTCAAGATCGTACGCCGGCGTATCCTCTTCTCTTGAATAGGTAAATGCGCCGAAATGTTCAAGCTTCATTTCTTTAACAAACTCGCAAAGCTTTGTAAAATCCTCGTCGGTTTCACCGGGGAAGCCTACTATTGCTGTCGTTCTTATAACTATATCGGGTATCTCGCGTCGTATTTTCTCAAAAACCTCACGAATCAGCGCGCTGTCTCCATGCCTGTTCATTCTTTTTAGCACAGGATCGGAGAAATGCTGTATCGGAAGATCCATATATTTTACTATTTTATCATTTTTCTTTATAACCTCGATAAGCTCGTCGGTGATCTTATCGGGGTAGCAGTAAAGAATTCTTATCCACGGCACAGTTGTTTCATCGCAAAGCTTTTGCAAAAGCTCTGCAAGCGCGTATTTACCATAAAGGTCAACTCCGTATCTGGTAGTGTCCTGCGCAACGATGCAAAGCTCCTTAAGCTCTCCGCTCTCGCATAGCTCTTTTGCCTCGGCAAGTATGTCTTCCATCGGCCTGCTTCTGAATTTGCCTCTTATAGAAGGTATCGCGCAGTAGCTGCACTTGTTATCACAGCCCTCGGATATCTTTAAGTATGCCGTATATTCAGGTGTTGTGATTATTCTTTCTCCGCCGAGCGCCACTGTGTTTTTATCATTGTATTCGGAAAATTTTCTTCCCTTTGCAACTTCGCTAACAGCCTTACAGACAGAATGTATCGAGCCAACGCCAAGCAGGGCGTCAACCTCGGGAAGCTCCTTGAAGATCTCATCTCTGTATCTCTCTGCAAGACAACCCGTAACAACTATTCCCTTTAGTGTATGATGCTGTTTGAGCCACGCTATGTCTAGTATGTTGTCGATAGCTTCTTTTTTTGCGCTTTCAATAAACGCGCACGTGTTGATAATAATAATGTCTGCCTCGGTCTCCTCGGAAACGATCTCATAGCCCTCATCGTAAAGCTCTTTTAACATTACTTCGGTATCAAGCTGATTTTTCGGGCAACCGAGCGATACAAAACCAACCTTTAGGGGCTCGTTTACTTTATTATTCAATATAACCATTCCTTTCCGGGTAATTATGGTATTTGTTTTATTCTTCTTTTATATTATTTATTGCTTCTTTTATCTGAGAAAGTGTAAATCCCAGACGAATAAGCGATGATATTGCCTTATCCCTTGATTTTTTATCTGAAAAGTCGGTTTTTTTCTTTATAAGCTGCTCACGGCATATCTCATCAAAGTCAATAGCACCAAAAACTGCCTCCGAATTGTCTTCAACCGTTTTTTTGGCAAAGCCTTTTTTATAAGCCTCCGTCTCAATGCGGCGACTTCCCCAGCCCTTTTTGAGCGCACAATAATTGCAAAATCTCTCAAAATAGGCTTTTTCGTTGATATACCCGCGCTTAACAAGGTATTTTAACACCTCGTTTATTTCGTCGCTTTCAAAGCCGTTTTCACTCAGCTTTTCACGCATTGATTTCAAGGTATGATCCGAATAGGAAAGATAGACCATTGCCTTTTCGCGAACGCGGCAAAAAGACTCGGATTCTTTGTATATACCCTCAAGAGTAAAATCAATTTCTTTCATATGTATGATATTTATTCAATATCTTCGCCGGCTTCAAGAAGCTTTATATCAAACTCGTCATCGTAATCATTATTACCAAACGACTGCTCGCCAAGAGAAGCCTTCTGGCTCATTCTCTCTTTTATAGCCGCTTCAACAACCGCAAGCTTTTCGGGGTTTGCTTCAAAATACTTCTTTACGTTTTCACGTCCCTGACCGATCCTCTCGCCCTCATATGAGAACCATGAACCGCTTTTTGCAATAATGCCAAGCTCGCATCCCACGTCAACAACCTCGCCCGTCTTTGACACACCCTTACCGTAGATAATATCAAATTCCGCAGTCTTGAAGGGCGCCGCAACCTTGTTTTTAACAACCTTGCATTTAACGCGGCTTCCTATTATCTCCGAGCCGTTTTTGATAACGTCTGATTTTCTTATGTCTATTCTTACAGATGTGTAGAATTTAAGCGCACGTCCGCCCGTTGTTGTTTCAGGGTTACCGTACATAACGCCTATCTTTTCACGAAGCTGATTTATAAAGATTATTATACAGTTTGATTTGGAAACGATACCCGCAAGCTTTCTCATAGCCTGCGACATAAGCCTTGCCTGCTGACCAACGTGCGACGAGCCCATATCGCCGTCGATCTCCGCCTGAGTTACAAGCGCCGCAACCGAGTCTACAACGATAATGTCAATAGCACCCGAAAGCACGAGCTTTTCTGCAATTTCAAGCGCGTCTTCACCGCTTGAAGGCTGGCTTACGAGAAGATTGTCAATATCAACACCGATATTTTTTGCATATATCGGGTCAAGCGCATGCTCAGCGTCAATGTACGCCGCTTCACCGCCGGTTTTCTGCACCTCGGCTACCATATGAAGCGCAACGGTTGTCTTACCTGATGATTCGGGGCCGAATACTTCTATGATCCTGCCGCGCGGAATACCGCCGACTCCAAGTGCAAGGTCAAGTGTCAGCGAGCCTGTCGGTACAACCTGTACGTCCATAGCCGCGCTTCCCATTCTCATAATAGCGCCCTCGCCGAAATCCTTCTCTATTTGTGAAATTGCGCTCTCAAGAGCTTTTTTCTTTCCTGCTGCATCAAGCGATTCAGGCTTTTTAGATGTTTGCTTTTTTTCCTTAGCCATCTGTTATTTCCCTTTCATTATAAACGGTCAGAGTACTGACGAATCAAGCTTCCACTTGCCGTCTTCGTTAACAACAACAAACGTTTCCGCTTCTTCTCTGCCGTCGTTATAGATCATCGTAATTTCTATCTCTGCCATAAATCTGTTTGACTTGATAATTTTTATACTGTTATATAACGGCTCCCTTTCAAGTATCTGCGATTCATACGAGCTGTCAACGAAAAGAAGTCCCTCTTTTGATTCAAGATACCTTGGGGATATATCTCCGCCCTCATAGGTTATATTATTAAGAGCCGTCATGTAAAGTACGGTCTCATATTCCTTTGAGAAAACCTTTGCAAAAGCTACCTTCAGCTCTCCGGTTGACTGATACGGGGCATTCTCCGATACACAAACGTATCCCTCTCTTATAGACTCTGCCCTCTCAGCATCTGTCGTCAGTCCCTTGCCGTACACGATATCAAGAAGCTCCCTTCCCTCTTGTATAAGCCCGGGAAGCTCTTCCATAAGAGCCTCGTTGTCAGCACCCGAGCATGACAGAAGTGAAAAAGTAAGAGCTATTGCGAGTATTAAAAGAACAATTCGTTTTATCATTCTGATATTTCCTCAGCGCCTTCAGTATCAGATGCTTCTTCAACGTCGTCTTCGTCCTTTGATACCTTTGTGAAGTTAACAACCTTTGCTCCCTCATCAAGACGCATAACAATAACTCCGCTTGCAGTTCTGCTGTATACGGGTATTCCCTGGACGGGGATTCTTATCATCGTTCCTTCATTTGTTATCATAAGGAGGTCGTCATTTTCCTCAACTGCCATTATTCCGGCAAGCTTACCTGTTTTTTCGGTGATATTATGGCAGGTTACACCCTTACCGCCTCTGTTGTGGCAAGTGTAGTTATCAAAGTCGCACTTCTTACCAAAGCCGTTTTCTGTAATAGTTATAAGAGTCTTGTCATCTTCAACTATCGTTGCCCCTGCAACATAGTCTCCTTCTGAAAGTCTTATACCGCGAACACCTCTTGCCGTTCTGCCCATAACACGTACGTCATTTTCGTCAAAACGTACCGCCATACCGTCATGAGTTGCAAGAATAATGTTTCTGTTTCCGTCTGTATGCTTAACGTATAATAGCTCGTCGCCCTCGTCAAGATCGATCGCTATCTTTCCGCCCTTACGCTGATATTCGAATGCGGAAAGGTTGGTTCTCTTGATAACACCGTTTCTTGTGATCATCGTGAGATACTCGTTTTCAAAGAAGCCGCCAACAGATATGATCGACGTTATCTTTTCGTTATCCGCAAGCTCGAGTATGTTAACGATATTAGTACCCTTTGCCGTTCTGCCGGCCTCGGGTATTCTGTATGCCTTGCGCATGTGTACCTTACCGTTTGACGTAAATATAAGCAAATAAGAGTGACTGTTGCAGGCTATAACATTTTCAACAAAATCTTCTTCCTTAGTTGTCATACCGATTATACCCTTACCGCCGCGGCGCTGAGCAGAATATACGTCTGAGCGCTGGCGCTTGATATAACCCGAATTTGTCATTGTTATAACGCATGTGTGACGCTCGATAAGGTCCTCTATATCAATATCGTCCTCTGCTTCAACGATTTCTGTACGTCTTTCGTCGTTAAATCTGTCCTTGATCGCAAGAAGCTCTTCCTTGATAACCTCTTTAACCTTGTTTTCATCGGCAAGAATAGCCTCAAGCTCGCCTATCTTTTCTGTAAGCTGTGCTATTCTGTCATTGATCTTCTGTCTTTCAAGACCGGAAAGACGTCCGAGAGTCATTTCAACTATCGCCTGAGCCTGAAGTTCAGAAAACTCAAACTTTTCAACAAGGTTTACCTTTGCATCGGCAACGGAATCACTTGCTCTGATCGTTTTTATTATCTCATCAATATGGTCGATAGCACGGCTGTAACCTTCATTTATATGAAGCTCATGGCGTGCTTTTTTAAGATCAAAGTTAGTTCTTCTGACGATAACGTCTTCCTGATGCTTTATATAAGCTTCAAGTATCGGCTTTATGCCGAGCACCTGAGGAACGTTATCAACAAGCGCTACCATATTTGCCGCAAATGTATCCTGAAGCTGTGTATACTTATAAAGTTTGTTAAGTATTACCTGCGCGTTTGCATCATGGCGGTATTCGAGAACTATTCTCATACCGTCGCGGCCTGATTCATCGCGCACTTCCATAAGGCCCTCTATGCGCTTTTCCTTTATAAGATCGTATATAGAGCCGACGAGCGTGCTCTTATTTACCTGATACGGTATCTCAGAAACTATGATTCTGTAATTGTCTTCGTCAATTTCGGCCTTTGCCCGAACAGTTATCTTTCCGCGTCCCGTCGTATATGCCTCAATTATTCCCGACGTGCCGTAAATAGTTGCAGCTGTCGGAAAATCGGGTCCCTTGATGTATTGCATTATCTCGCTGACACTGCAGTCGGGATTTTCCATAACGAATATCGTACCGTCAATAACCTCGCCAAGATTGTGCGGAGGTATATTGGTTGCCATACCAACGGCAATACCAACAGAACCGTTAACAAGAAGGTTCGGGAATCTTGCAGGAAGAACCGAAGGCTCCTGACGGCTGTTATCAAAGTTAGGTACAAAATCTACTATATCCTTTTCAATATCAACAAGAAGCGAATCAGCAAGGCGTGCCATTCTTGCTTCCGTATAACGGTATGCAGCCGCGCCGTCACCGTCGATGCTGCCGAAGTTACCCTGACCCTGAACGAGAATATATCTCATAGAGAAGGGCTGAGCAAGTCTTACCATCGTATCGTAAACTGCCGTGTCGCCGTGCGGATGGTATCTACCGAGCACGTTACCGACTGTCGTTGCCGACTTACGAAACGGCTTGTCATACGTAAGATGGTCCTCATACATAGCGTAAAGAATACGTCTGTGAACAGGCTTAAGACCGTCTCTTACGTCAGGAAGCGCACGCGACATTATAACGCTCATCGAGTAGTCTATAAATGATTTTTTAACTTCTCTGTCAATTTCAATATCTACGATCTTCTGATTAGGAAACTCGTAGTTCATATTTTTTCTTTCCACATCTTTTCTCCTGATCTGTCAGTTTTTAAACAAGCAATTCTGTTTTTCAACAGGATGCAGATAATTTTTTCAACCGTGTAAAGCGTTATTTTATAATAAAAATTATTTTTAAACAACACTTTTCAACCGAGTTTTCAACATAATTAATAACATTGTTGAAAACTTAAATATCAAGATTGGTTACGTATTTCGCGTTTGCTTCGATAAATTCACGTCTGGGCTCAACCTTGTCACCCATCAGAAGCGAGAACGTCTTGTCGCATTCCATCGCATCTTCAACAGTTACCTTGAGTATAGTACGTGTTTCGGGGTCCATCGTTGTTTCCCAGAGCTGCTCTGCATTCATTTCACCAAGACCTTTATATCTGTCTGCCTTGATGTTACCTCCCATTTCTTCTAATATCTGATCTCTTTCTTCATCGCTGAAGGCATAACGTATCTGCTTGCCCTTTTCCATCTTGTAAAGCGGTGGCTGTGCAAGATATATATGTCCTCTGTCTATAAGCTCTCTCATATGTCTGAAGAAGAAAGTTAAGAGAAGTATTCTGATATGAGATCCGTCAACGTCGGCATCGGCCATTATTATGATCTTGCCGTATCTTAATTTTTCAATGTCAAAATCCTCGCCGATACCGCAGCCGAGCGCCTGTATTATAGGTATTAGAGACTGGTTTGAATAAACCTTGTCAAGTCTTGTTTTTTCAACGTTAAGTACCTTACCGCGAAGAGGAAGGATAGCTTGATACTGACTGTCACGTCCCGTTTTTGCAGTACCGCCCGCAGAATCTCCCTCGACAAGATAAAGCTCTGTAAATTCTTTTCTCTTTTCGTGGCAGTCGGCAAGCTTATCAGGTCTTCCGCCTCCTGCAGGACCTGCGCTGTTTCTTGCAAGCTCTCTTGCGCGTTTTGCAGCTTCTCTTGCTCTGCACGAGCTTATTGATTTTTCTATTATTATCTTTGCAGATTTCGGATTTTCTTCAAGATACTCACCAAGCTTCTTTAATACCATGGAATAAACGAGTGAGCGTATCTCAGAGTTACCAAGCTTTGCTTTCGTCTGGCTTTCAAACTGAGCGTCAACAAGCTTTACGCTTATAACAACGCATATACCTTCCATAATATCGTCGCTTGTAAGCTTTTCTTTTTCTTTCAGTATATTTTTCTCATGCCCGTAATCATTTATAACCTTGGTTATACCCGTCTTGAAACCGATTTCATGAGTACCGCCGTCAATAGTGTTCATATTGTTAGCAAAGCTCATTATAACGGACGAGTAGCTGTCGTTAAACTGAAGCGCAACCTCAGCAGTGCTTGTATTCTTTTCTTCTTTCATGTAGATAACGTCTTCATGAATAGGATCGGCTTTTTTCTCATTGTTGAGATATTCAACGTAACTCTTAAGGCCGCCCTCGTAGCAGAAATCAAATTCTTCAGGCTCGTCCTTTCTGTCGTCAATAAGAATAATTCTTATTCCCGCATTTAAGAATGCCTGCTCTCTGACTCTCTTTGCAAGTGTTTCAACGTTAAATACCGTTTCTTCAAAAATCTCAGGGTCAGGCTTGAAGCGAACGTAAAGACCGTGCTTGCCGCATGCATCTCCCTCGTCCTTGAATTCTCTTGCTACCTTGCCGCGTTCAAATCTTTCTGTATAACGGTGTCCGTCAAAGCAGTTGTCAACCTCCATCCACTCTGAAAGCGCATTAACAACCGACGCACCAACACCGTGCAGTCCTCCGGCGATCTTGTAACCCTCGCCGCCGAATTTACCGCCGGCGTGAAGTACGGTAAATACTACCTCAAGCGTTGGTATTCCCATTTTTTGATGCATTCTGCTCGGTACACCGCGGCCGTTATCCTGTACTGATACACTATTATCCTTATGAAGTGTTACAGTAATAGTATCACAGTGCCCCGCAAGCGCCTCGTCAATAGAGTTATCAACTATCTCATATACAAGATGATGAAGTCCCTTTTCCGAAGTTGTACCGATATACATACCGGGGCGCTTTCTTACAGCTTCAAGCCCTTCAAGCACCTGAATCTGATTTTCGTCATAGTTACCGGTTGTCTGGTTTTTGATGTTTTCCGCCATTAGATTTGCCGATTCCTTTCATAATTTGTGTCTTTATGATTAAAATAATTGATTTACTCTTGAAAGTAATGTGTTTGAAGATATATCCGAAACAAAAACCTTTATCTCTCCCCTGTCGTTTACAACAACAAAGGATTTCGGAAATTCCTCCCACGTATTGATAAGATTACCTGAGTCCTCCGCTCTTTTTAAATAAGCACTCGTCGTTTTTTCAACAGTTGACTTATCAAAATCAAAAATTCCTATAATATCCTTTTTTCTAACAGTAAAAAAGTTTCCTATATGAAGATACATAATTTATTCCTATCAATAATAAACTCCGCTTTTAACGTTTATAAGCTTTGATTTGCCAAGCATATCATTATTAAATCCCGAAATATCGCAGGAAGTTATAATAACTTGCTTATCAGAAAGATTCTTAAGAACGAATCTCTGCCTTTTATTATCAAGCTCGCTTAAAACGTCGTCAAAAAGAAATACAGGATATTTTCCCGTTATATTTTTTGATATTTCTCCCTCTGCAAGCTTAAGTGCCAGCGCAATACTTCTCTGCTGACCTTGCGAGGCATACAGACGCGCTTCTCTTGAGTCAAGATATATTTCTATATCATCTTTGTGTATTCCGTGCAGCGTTGAGCCGAGAACTATCTCACGCTCTCTGTCTTTGCAAAATAGCTCATAGTATTTTTCTTCTATAAGCTTTGAGTCACTTTCATTAAAATCTTTGAAACTGTTTTTATATTTAAGAGTTACTTTTTCGTTTTCCGACATTTCCTTGAAAAATTCTGTCAGAATCAAAGATAGCTTTTCAGTATAATCACGTCTTGTAAGATAAATAAACGCCGCTTCCTTTGCAAGAGATTCAGAATATATATCAATAACACCCTTATATCTGTTTGGATTATCCTCCGACTGCTTTATAAGCGCATTTCTTTGCTCAAGTATCTTGTTATATCTCTGAAGACTTTTTAAATAAACTGGCCTTAACTGACATATAGCTGAGTTTAAAAAACTTCTCCTGTACGCAGGACCCTCTTTAACGATAGAAAGATGATCCGGGCAAAATAAAACTGCCCTGAATAGCCCTATTACCTCAGATAATTTAGCAGGCGCTTTGTTTATTTTACAAACGCGTCTTTTCGTTTTATAAAGCTCAAAATAAAGCTCTCTTTTTCTGTCGTCTTCGTCATATACCATTTCAAGAGATGTATTTTTTGATTTAAAGCTTACCATATCTCTGTCATTCTGAGTACGAAAGCTCTTTCCGTGAGCAAATAAATATATTCCTTCAAGCGCATTGGTCTTGCCCTGCGCATTTTCTCCGAAAAGTATATTTACACCTTTATCAAATAACAAAGTCTGGTCTTCAATATTGCGAAAACCCTTATACTTTATTTTTTCAACCGTCATTTTATCATAACAGGAAGAACGAATACTGTAAGCTTTTCGTTTTCCTTAGCTTCTTCAGGCTCAATTATTATACCGATCTTAGGTGATTCAAGAGAAATCTTAACCTTAGTACTGTCGCAAGCCTTGAGCGAATCTATAAGGTAGCGGCAATTGAAAAGTATTTCAATGTCCTTACCTTCTTTTTCAATAGTAAGCTCGTCCTTTACCTTTCCCTTTGCTGAAACAGACGAAATAACGAGATCATCCTGTTTAATACTCAGTCTTACATATGACTTTGTTCCCGTTGATGTGCTTTCTTCGCTAACGAGTGCAGCTCTTTCAAGAGCTGATAACAAAATATCGTTATCAGCAATAACAAAAGTTTCAAAATGCCTTGGAAGTATTCTTTCATAATCTATATACTCTCCGTCAAGAAGCCTTGAGAAGAATAAAAGATTTTTCTTTTTAACTTCAAATACAATATGCTTGTTTGAAGCCTTGATTGTAATATCATCGTCATTATCGCCGATTATCTTCATAAGCTCGGAAAGTGTTTTTCCCGGTATTATTACTCTCTGATTTATATTTTCAGGCGCATTTTTCATATCGCAGAGAGATTCTTTAACTGCAAGACGGTATCCGTCGCATCCGACAACGGTCATCTTTCTTCCGTCTATTTTAAAAAGTGATCCCGTAAACACCTGTCTTTGATTATTCTGAGGTACAGCAAAGAGAGTTTGTGATATACTCTTGAATAACACCTTCTGCTTTATTGTAAAACCCGATTCTGTATCAAGCTCGGGCATAGAGGGAAATTCATCTCCTCTTTGAGAAGCAACCTCAAACTCGCTTTTTCCGCTTTTAACACAAGCAATATTTCCGCTGAGTGATATTTCTATCTCACTTTCGGGTAAGATCCTTATTATTTGATTAAGTCTTTGTGCATTTATAATGCAGTTTCCTTCTTCAATAACGTTTGCTTCTATCGTTATATTAAGTCCTTTATCATAGTCATAGGAAGAAAGACGGCATATATTATCAGCTAAAGTTTCTATAAGAATACCCTGAACGCTAGTTCCCATATTTTTATTTGATACTGCGCAAAGAGCATAGCTTACTGCCTCTATAAGTACATTTTTCTTAAAAACGATCTTCATTTTGAAAGTCTCCTTTTTTATTTATAAAAAGAAAATAAAATAATAAATAGTAGTAGTAGGGGGTGTTGAAAATGTTTGATCTACTCAAAATCCTGAATATATGGCAATATTTCGTATATTATCCATTTTATTTTGCTGTGGAGTATATGTTGTAATAAAAATAACTTGTTTTTTTTAAATAAAACCACAAAAAATCAAACATATAATTCAAAAAGTATGTGACAGATAAAAAATATGTTTTCAACATATATGATCAACATATGTTGAAAATTATAAAGTCATAATTTCTTTTATGAGTTCGTTTACGTCAATTTCAAAAAGAGAATTGCATTTTATCTCGTTTTCGATCTTTTTTATAGACGGGATCACCGTTGAATAATTTCTGTCGAATATCTTTCCTATTTTAGGAAGTGAGAGATCTGTCGTTTTTCTTAAAACGTACATTGCGATCTGACGGGGTGTTGCAATATTGCTTGCCTTGGATTTGCTTTTTAATTCTTCGGTTGTAACACCGTATTTTTTTGAAACTGCATCAAGTATCTTGTCAATCGTTACGTTAACAGAAACTTTATCTTTAACAATATCGGAAATAGCCTGTTTTGCAACCTCAAGAGTTAATTCTTTATCGGATAAAAGCTTTATTGCGCAAAGCTTTTTAACAGCACCCTCAAGCTGCCTTATATTGCTTGTAAGATTTTCGGCAAGAAGATTTATTATATCTGAGGAAAGTTCAATTCCGCGAGTCTTTGCTTTGCTTGAAAGTATAGCGGCACGAAGTTCAAAATCGGGGGGATTTATGTCTGCAGTAACGCCCCAGTCAAATCTAGTGCGCAGCCTGTCTTCAAGATGCTTTATATCTCTTGCAGGTCTGTCGGACGTTAGTATTATCTGTATACCGTTTTCATAGAGCGCGTTGAACGTGTGAAATATTTCTTCCTGGGTATTCTCTCTTGATGCGATAAACTGAATATCGTCTATCATGAGCATATCGGCTTTTCGAAACTTATTTCTGAATTCTTTTGTGGTTTTATTTGAAATACTTTCTATAAGCTGATTTGTGAAATCTTCGCTTGTTACGTATACGATATTTATTTTAGGATTTTTCTTTTTTGCATGATTTGTTATAGCATGAAGAAGATGTGTTTTACCAAGACCGCTTGGTCCGTATATGAAAAGGGGGTTATAATCGTAGCCCGTATTATTGGCAACGGCAATACACGCGGCATGCGCAAGCTTGTTTGAGTTGCCGACAATGAAGTTTTCAAAAGTGTATTCTGCATTTGATGAGAAGAATGAAATCTCTTCGTGTTCGATACTTTCTTTTTTTTCTTCAACAGGTGTATTATCGGATGTAACCTCATTTGAAGAAGTATCAGCTTCATTTGTGTCGCCGGGAGCTGTTATAGCGATCTCGACACGAAATCCGAGTGTCTTTTCAAAATAATCTTCAAGCTTACCTAAAAATGAAGACTGAAGTATTCTTTTTTTGAAAACCGTTTTTGCCGAAAGAACGGCTCTTTTTTCATCAAGCTCACAAAGAGAGAGATCTTCAAACCATAATTTGAAAGTACTTTCGTTTATATCCTGCTTTAATTTTTCATAAACCAAAGACCAGACTTCATCCAAGCGATCCATTTATAAAACCGTTCCTTTACAAAAATTTAAATCTACATTTAGCAAATATCACGCGCACGTGCGCGTGCGTAACTCTAATATATATAATATATAAATATATATACTTATCAAACATTATAGCACACGAATATAAAAATTTCAATAGCAAATTGAATTTTTAACAATTTAATTAAAAAAAGGGTTGTCAGAAAATTAAAATAATTAGAAAAAGACTTGACAAAAGGAGAAAAGTATGTATATAATATTAGGTGTCGTAATGTGAAAATACGTAAGAAGTAAAAAGAAGTAAGATTAAGGAGGTGCCCAGATGCTTAGAACATACCAGCCTAAAAAGCGTCAGAGACAGGTTGAACACGGCTTCAGAAAGAGAATGAAAACAGCTAACGGAAGAAAAGTCTTAAAGAGAAGACGTGCAAAGGGCAGAGCAAGACTCAGCTATTAATGAGCCGTTATGCGGGTTTATTAAAAAATGACGCAAAAAACCGCCGAATTTCGATAATGTCCTTCTGGCTTTTCGTTTCGGGGGTTTTTGTTGTATAGAGAAATATTAACAAAATATCGTGTATTTCTACAAAATAAAAAGGTATAATTATTGCGGATATGAAATATAGGGCAATAAGCGAAAATCATCTTTATCTCAAGGCGTATAATAAGGGAAAAAAGTGTGTTGCGAAAAACGTAATAGTATACGTGCTGAAAGATTATGCGTCGAAAAGACTGCGCCTTGAAAACCCACAAAAGAAGGAAATCAACAGAATAGGACTGACGGTAACAAAGAAGAACGGTAATGCCGTTACCCGTAACAGAATCAAGAGAATAATAAGAGAAGCGTTTAGGCAGACAGATAAACAATACGGTATTAAAAAGGGATATTTGATAGTAATAGTTGCAAAATACTGTGCAGCTGATAAGAAAACTCAGGATATTAAAAACGATATTTTATACGCTATGAATAAACTGTCGATGATAGAGACAGATAACGGATAAATGAAGAATATTTGTATTATAATACTGAAAATATATCAAAAATATATATCACCGCTAAAGAAACCGTGCTGCCGATTTACGCCAACATGCTCAAGTTATGCAATAGAGGCGTTTTCAAAGCGCGGATTTTTTGTTGGTCTGGCGCTTACAGTATGGAGGGTACTAAGATGCAATCCTTTTTGCAATGGAGGATACGATCCGGTGCCCGAAAAAAATAAAAAATAATTTTGTATTTATGCAGAAGGGAAATTAATATGTTTGATTGGTTGTATCAGGGTCTTGGATACGTAATAAGATTTTGTTATTCTCTAACAAATAACAATTACGTTATAGCGCTCTTTTTATTTGCGCTTGTTGTGAAGGTAGTGCTTTTTCCGTTCGGAATAAAGCAACAGAAGAATATGGTCAAGCAGGCAAAACTCAGGCCGCGTGAAATGGCTATAAGAAAGAAGTATGCCGGAAGAAACGACCAGAAGACTCAGCAGAAGCAGCAGGAAGAGATAATGGCTCTTTATCAGGAAGAAAACTTTAACCCAATGGGCGGATGTCTTCCTCTTCTTATCCAGTTTCCGATACTCATCGCGCTTTACAGAGTTATAACTCAGCCGCTTACGTATATCTGTCAGTTTTCATCCGAAACTGTTGCGGCAATTAACGCAAAGATAGCGGAATTTATGTCAGCAGGCGGTTCTGAAGCAATAACAAAGGCAACAAAAGGCTATTCTGCGGAGATTACAACGATAACGCAGATGAAGGAAATAGGACTTGAAAATTTCGCTTCTATCGAAGGCTTTTCGGCACAAGTAATACCTAATTTTGAAATTTTCTCAGGTGCACTTAACCTTTCATATACACCGAGCATAAAAAATCTTTCTTGGCTTGTGCTTATTCCGATATTAACTCTTGTATTTACGCTTCTTTCAACCAGAATTACAAAGAAGCTTTCATACCAAGCTCCTTCAACTCAGGACATGGCGAACAATCCTTCAATGAAGATAATGGAATATTCGATGCCTCTGCTCAGTACCTATATCTGCTTTACAGTACCTGCGGCAATCGGTGTATATTGGATCTATCAGAACGTACTTTCAATACTCCAGCAGTTTGTTCTCTTCAAGCTTTATCCCTACCCGAAGTTTACGGAAGAAGACTATAAAGCGGCAGAAAAAGCAGTTGGTGCGGATAAAAAAGAGAAGAAGAAAAGCACAACAGCATCTTCAGGCACAAAAGGCCGTTCGCTTCATCATATAGACGATGATGAATTTGAAGAAATATACGGTAAGAAAAACACCAAAAAAGAAAATAAAACCGAAGAAGTTAAAGAAAATAAAATTGTAGAATCAGAAAAAGCTGAAGAAATAAAAGAAGAAATTGAAAACAAGGATATTCCTCAGATAAAGGACGATTCTAAAACAAAGTATAAGAAAAAGGACTGACAGTAAAAGAGGTGAAAGTTTTGAAAAACGAAAAGATCTTTACAGGCAAAAACGTTGAAGAAGCGCTTGAAGCGGGACTTATGGAGCTTGGTCTTGAAAAAGAAAATGTAAGCTATGAAGTAATCGAACAGGAAAAAAAGGGCATTCTCGGAATAGGCGCAGCACCTGCTAAAATAAAGATAATTTACACATCAAAGAAAAACGGCGAAGGTATTGCAGTAAACTATGTTAAAAATCTTCTTGACCATATGGAAATAGAAGCAGACGTAAAATTTGAAAAAGGATCTCAGAACAGATATAATCTCAGTATAGAGGGAGATAAAACCGGAGTTCTTATCGGCCATCACGGCGATACACTCGATGCTCTTCAGTATCTTGTCAACCTTGCGGTAAACAAGAAGGAAGAAGACGGCGAAAAGGGCGAATACATGAATATAACCCTTGACGTGTCAGGATACAGAGCAAAGAGAGAGCAGGCTCTCAGAGTGCTTGCAAGAAGAATGGCAACAAAGGTTCTCAAATATAAGAGAAGCGTAACTCTTGAGCCTATGCTTCCTTACGAGAGAAGAATAATTCACTCTGAAGTACAGGGTATAGAGGGAGTTTCAACAAATTCCATAGGCGTTGAAAATAACCGTAAGGTAGTTATATTCCTTGAAGAAACGGGCTTTCAGAAATCTATGGAAAGAGATAATGACAGAAGAAACTCAAGCAGAGGCGATCGCGGCGATAGAAAGAAATCGGGCGGATATGCATCAAAGAGAAGCTCATCGGTAGTTCTTCCCAAGATCGAAAAGAAGCAGCTGCCGAAGATTGAGATCGACGATTATGACGAGAGCGATTATTCGTCAACGGCATACCTCAGAGAACCCACAAAGCGTTTTTCAAGCTTTGCCGAATATGAAAGCCATATGGCAAGTCTTGCAGCGCAGGGCGAAGCAAAAGCGGCAGAAAAAGATAAAAGTGAAGAAACTGCAGAATAAGTAAATAAAGGCGCTAATCAAACAGTCGCTCGCAGAAATAATAAAGCTTCAAAAAGGCTGTTGCTTGGCAACAGCCTTTGTTATATTAAAGTCACAGAGAAACGGAGTTTGAAATGCTCACAAATACAGTTGCGGCGATATCAACGGCGTTTGGACGCGCGGGGGTAGCGCTGATAAGAGTTTCGGGAGAAAATGCAATTTCTGTTTGCGAAAAAGTATTTATTCCCAAAAACAAAAAAGCGCTCTCTAAGCAAACGGTCAGAAGCGCGGTATACGGTGATATAGTATCGGAAACAGGAGTTATTGACGACGCAGTTGCAACAGTATACAAAGCGCCTGCATCATATACGGGCGAGGACGTTGTTGAAATATCCTGCCACGGCGGTATACTTTTATCCCAGAGTGTTCTTGAGCTTATAATACTTGCGGGTGCAGACTATGCAGGCCCCGGCGAGTTTACAAAGAGAGCCTTTCTTAATTCAAAGCTCAGCCTGACCGAAGCAGAATCGGTTATGAATCTGATAGATGCCGAAACTGAGGAACAGATAAAACTTGCTTCTTCACACAGAAGGGGAGTTTTGTCTAAAAGAGCAGACGAGATCTACAAAAAAATGCTCTCGCTCGTGTCAAGCACGTATGCGTATATAGACTATCCCGACGAGGATCTCACAGACGTTTCATGCGAAGAGCTTTTGCGCGCTCTTGAAGAGATAAAGGGGGAGCTGACATCGCTTGATGAAAGCTATAAAACGGGTAAAGCGGTCAGCGAGGGTATAACAACAGCTATCGTCGGAAAGCCTAACGCCGGGAAAAGCTCGCTATTAAACGCGATGCTTGGCGAGGAGCGCGCAATTGTAACCGATATTGCAGGAACAACGAGGGACGTTATTGAAGAAAGCGTAAAAACGGGCCGTATAATACTGCGCCTTTGCGACACGGCAGGAATAAGAAAGACTCTTGACGCGGTTGAAAAAATAGGCGTTGAGAGGGCTTTTGAAAAATTAAGCGCAGCCGAGCTTGTTTTAGCAGTCTTTGATTCAAGCGCTCCTCTTGAAAATGAAGATACCGAGCTTATAAAGTATATCAAAGAAAACTGTAAAGACAAAAAGGTAATTGCAATTATCAATAAAACAGACCTTTTGGCAAATGATGATACCAAAAAAATACTTTATAAAAGCTTTGAGCACGTTTTTGCGATGAGCGCGAAGCATGAAAATAAAAAGGCAGAATTATTTAAGCTTATAGAAAGCTTTTATATAAGCGGCGAGATAGACTACACCAAGTCTGCCGTTATAGCAAACAAGCGTCAGCATACGGCAATAAGAAAGGCAAAAGAGTTTATAGGGTGCGCGCTTGATTCGCTGTATTCAGGCTTTACTCAGGACGTTGCGGGAATGGATATAGAAAACGCAATGAGCGCTGTTGGCGAGCTTGATTCGAGAAGTGTTGGAGAAGACGTGGTTGGCGATATTTTCGGCCGCTTCTGTGTCGGAAAATAAAAAACCGGTCGTTGCGACCGGTTGTAATAGCAAATCTTATTCGCTGAATGCCTCTTCTGCAGACTGGACTTCATAAAGAGCAAGCTCTCTGTTATAGGCGTCTATAACCGCATCTTCAAGCTCAAGTCTGAAAGAGGAATTTATCGGGTGAACGATATCGCGGTAGGTATTATCGGGGTTTTTGCGGCTGGGCATAACGATAAAGAACTTGTCCTTTGCATTTATAACCTTAATATCATGTACAGCTAACTGATCGTCAAAGGTGACGGAAACAACAGCCTTCATAGGACCGTCGTCAAATAACTTTCTTACTTTGATGTCGGTAATTTTCATAACAGCCTCCGTTAAAGTGTTTTTATCAAATATATTCTACAGTTTAATTATGATGTTTATGCAAATAAAAATACACGTTTTTTTAAAATTGTTTTGAATTTTACTTGAAAATCATATAATTTTACTGTAAAATAAACCAGTACGATAATAGTATTTCACAAACGTGTGAAAATATAATATAAAACGGGAAAAAAACCAAAGAAAGGTACGCGCAAAATGTATAAGTGCATGCACACAAGAGAAGAGATCGAGTCTATACTTAAAAATTCAAAAAACATATTTTTTATTGGTATAGGCGGCGTAAGCATGTCTTCGCTTGCTCATATTTCGGCAAAAAGCGGCTTTTGCGTCAGCGGAAGCGACAGAACTGAAAGTGATGTAACAAAAGCGCTTGAAGAGTGCGGCGTAAAGGTGTTTTATAAGCATTGTGCCGATAATGTAAAGGGCGCTGACGCGGTTGTATATACCGCAGCGATAAGAGATGATAATCCCGAGCTTGTGTATGCAGGAGAGAATTCTATACCAATAATATACAGAGCCGATTATCTCGGCTATATCATGAGTAAGCATAAAAACAGAATAGGAATCTCGGGTATGCACGGAAAAAGCACGGCAACGTCGATGACCTCGCTTGTCTTCCTTGAAGCAGGTGTTGACCCGACGGTCGTATCCGGTGCAAAATTAAATCAGCTTGAGGGCGGAGCGTACAGAACGGGCTCAAAGGAGCATTTTATCATGGAAGCCTGCGAGTACTGCGATTCATTTTTGTCATTTACACCCAATATAGCAGTTGTACTCAATGTTGAGATGGATCACCCCGATTATTTCAAAGATCTTGACCAGATAAAATCTTCTTTTTCGCGTTTTGTGTCTATCGCAGACGAAGGATGCGCCGTTGTAAACTGGGACGACGAAAACGTACGCGAAACGGTCAGAGACTATAAGGGCCGCCTTGTAAAATTCGGCAGAGAGAGTCAAGGGCTTGACTACACGGCTGAAAATATACGTTATGAGGGCGCATACCCCGTTTTTGACATAAAAAAGCCCGCCGGTACAATTGAGAATATAAAGCTTTGTGTAACGGGCGAGCATAATATAATGAACGCGCTTGCAGCCGCAGCCGTTGCAGATATATGCGGTATTGGAGAGGAAAGTATCAGAATGGGGCTTGCAAAATATACGGGAGCTGCACGAAGAATGGAGTACAAGGGCAAAATATGCGCAGGCAAGGCCGATATGTATGAAGACTATGCCCATCACCCCACCGAGATACGCGCAACTCTTAAAGGTGCAAAAAAGCTTGCGGCAGGAACGTTATGGTGCGTATATCAACCGCATACCTATTCAAGAACGGCAGAGCTTTTTGATGAGTTTACAAGCTCGTTTGGGGGAGTAAAAACAATATTTGCAGATATTTTTGCCGCAAGAGAAACAAATACAACGGGCATCAGCTCAAAGGACCTTGCGGATAAAACCGAAAACTCCGTTTATATAGACAGCTTTGAGGGTATTGTCATGTACCTCAGGGCAAACGTAAAAGAGGGCGAAACGGTAATAATAATGGGCGCAGGCGATATAAACAAAGTCTGCGGCATGCTTAAGGAAGAATAAAAATGATAAAAAAACTTATTCCCGACAGAATATTTGAAAATTTCGGTCAGATAACACCCGAATATCTCATAGGAAACGGCATAGAAGCGTTGCTTCTTGATATTGACAATACTCTTGTAACGTACGACGATGAAGAGCCGACAGAGGCAGTCATAAAGTGGCTTGAAGGAATGAAAAAAGCAGGCATAAAGATATCTTTTGTGTCAAACAACTCAAGCCTTGCGCGGGTTGAAAAATTTAACAAAAAGCTTGGATTTTTTGCTGTAAGCAGAGCAAAAAAACCTTTGCCGTACGGCTTTGGACGAGCGCTTGATAACATGGGCGTCAAGGCAGAGAACGCCGCAAGCATCGGAGATCAGATATTCACAGACGTCTGGGCGGCGAGAAACATCGGTGCGCACGCATTTCTCGTACCGCCAATAAAGGATAAAACGACCCTGTTTTTCAAGGTAAAAAGACTTCTTGAAAAGCCTTTGATAAAAAAATACCGTGAGCTTGAAAAAACGGGTAAAATACATACAGAAAAACAAGGAGAAGACAAATGAGCGCATTGTTCGGGCCGGGCGGCAACAGCGAAAGCTTTTATGCTGACGGCAATAAGCATACAACACAGGCGCCTGCCTGGCTTGTAAAAAAGGGACTCGACGCGTACGAATATCAGGCCGGAAACGGTATAATGGGAAGCGATGAGACCTTTGAAAAAATAGGTCAGGCAGCAAGGGAAAACGGTATAAAAATGTCTCTTCACACGCCCTATTTTATATCGCTTTCGGGAGTTGATATTGAAAAAAGGCTCAAAAGCCTTGATTATATACGTAAGAGCCTGCACGTAGCAAGGCTTATCGGCGCAGATACGATAGTAATACACGCCGGAAGTGCCGCAAAAATAAGCCGTGAAGAAGCGATGAGGCTTGCATCAGATACGCTTTACCGTGCGGCAGAAGAGTTTACAGGCGAGAGTATCCATCTCGGTATTGAAACGATGGGCAAGATAAATCAGCTCGGAACGCTTGAAGAGGTGATAGAACTCTGCAAGGTGGCGGATATATACTACCCTGTTGTTGATTTCGGGCATCTCAATTCAAGAAATACCGGCGGATACTACACGTGCGAGGACGATTACAAGCGTACCTTTGAGCTTATAGGAGAAAAACTTGGCGATAAATATGCGAGATTTCTTCATTGTCATTTTTCTAAAATAGAGTATACGGGTGCAGGAGAGAAAAAACACGTAAGATTTTGCGATATCGGATTTGAGCCGCCTTATGAGCCGCTTTGCTCCTATATTGCAAAGTCGGGACTTGAGCCGAGAATAATATGCGAGTCGGCAGGAAGCATGGCAGACGATGCGCTAGTGATGAAAAATTACTATAAATCGTGCCTTGAAATTAACTAAAATAACAAAAAAATATACTATTTGGCATTAAAATGATGTGTTTTTTTGTGTTTTTTCACTTTTTTTGAATATAGCTATTGAAAAATAGCTAAATTTATTATAAAATATAAGATGATGGAATAATGTACACGCGCAAAATATGCGGCGATGAAGATTATCCGAAAATTATTGGAGGTTTACTCATGGTAGTAGCTGGAGATTTTAAAAACGGAATAACTTTTGACATGGACGGAAATGTAATGCAGGTCGTTGAATTCCAGCATGTCAAGCCCGGAAAGGGAGCAGCTTTCGTAAGAACAAAGATCAGAAACGTAATTACGGGCGCTGTAATTGAAAGAACTTTCAGCCCGACTGACAAGTTCGAAAACGCGATCGTTGAAAGAAAGAAGATGCAGTATCTCTACAGCGACGGCGAGCTTTATTATTTTATGGATAACGAAACATTCGAGCAGATTCCGCTTGAAGCGTCCAAGCTTGACGATAACTTTAAGTTCGTTAAGGAAAATATGGACTGCACAGTAGTTTCCTACAAGGGTAACGTATTCAGCGTAGAGCCCCCCATTTTCGTAGAGCTTGAAGTAACAGATACAGAACCGGGATTCAAGGGCGATACAGCAACAGGCGCAACAAAGCCATGCACGCTTGAAACAGGCGCTCAGATCAAGGTTCCGCTCTTTATCGAAATAGGTAACGTACTCAGAATCGATACACGTACCGGCGAATATCTCGAAAGAGCATAACTGTAATATAAGGCTTTGCTGAATAAAAATATAAAAACGGTCAAAGCTTTAAAAAGTTAAGCTATAAGCTCAAATGAAAGGTGGTTTTCGAATATGACACTTACAGAAAAGGTAGCATATCTCAAAGGCCTTATAGAAGGACTCGATCTGGAGGAAACAAAGCCTGAGGGCAAGATAATCAAGTCTATGGCAGATATTCTTGAAGATATGGCGCTTACAGTTGCCGATCTTGAAGACGAGGTTGACGCACTTGATGAATACATCGAAGAGATCGACGAAGACCTTGCCGCAATAGAGGATATTGCGTATGATGATGACGAAGAAGATTATGATGACGATGATGATTTCGAAGATTATGACGAAGATGAAGAATTTTACGAGGTAATGTGTCCTCACTGTTCTGAAGTAGTTTATCTTGACGAAACTATCGATCCTTCAAGCGTAACATGCCCTGCATGCCTTAAGAAATTTGATCTTACAGAAGACGCATGTTCTTCTGAAGATTGCGAAGGCTGCACCGGCTGCGCAGAATAATCAGACATAAAAAGAGCACCGCGAATGCAGTGCTCTTTTTTGATTTAGGCGGGGCGAAGCCTACTAGCTGCGTGAAATCTATAAAACGGCGCGAGTCCTCCATCAACACAACGCAATAAAAGCGGCGGTGCAATAAGCACCGCCGTATTATTTTTATTAAAGCATTGCATCCGGGAAGAGTCTGAAGAACCATTCGTTATAATGGAACGCAACGCCGTCCTGATTTTCAAATGATGTATATTCCGAAATAGTGGGATTTGCTCTGAGCTCTTCAGCTGCATTCGCTATCCATGCATCGAAATTGTAATAACTAACGTTATCAAGCTCGGCAAAGTAAGCTTTGCTTATTTCTTTAACTTCGTTTACAAGCTTTTCATCAACGAGATCCTCATAGAAGAATCCGAAGTAGGGGTTGTCAACAAGCTCAAGGTTCTGAGCCTTACATACTTCCCAAACGTCGGGAGTTGAGCCTTCGGGAGGATAAGTTATGAGCATGTTGCCCGTATAAACAAGGGGAGTATCGTAATCGTTGTTGAGCTTTTTAACAACACCGTTTTCATCAAGAGTATAATGAACGTCGCGAACACCGTAAGCAAAAATATTACGAAGCTCGGGGTTGGTGTTAATGGCGCATAGCACTTCCATTGATCTCGTTATATTCTTTGTATAGGAAGAAATAGCGAACATATCTGCATAAACGCTGTTGTCTACGTGAGGCTTCTGAAGTATTTTAACTTCATACTTATTCTTATATTTTTCAGCAGCTGCAGCATCGCCGCGGATAACGCCAACAGCAAACTTTCCTATTTCAGCAGTTCCGTCGCCAAGATAACCGAGCGACTGATACTTCTTAAGCTGTCTTACGTGGTCAACGTAATTTGTTTTTGTAAAGAGAACGGTAGGAACGGCATATGCCGATTTACCCTTCTTTGCACCTGCGGCAAGCATATTACCAACAACAGATTCTTCACCGTCGGGAGAAAAATACTTAACACCGATAGGATCAAATTCGCCGAGAACGGGAACGATACCGGGCTCGTTTGCAGCAACGTCCATTATAAATTCATCAGCCGCGCTGAAGATCGATATATCGTCAGCATCGTAATAATACTTATCGAGAAGCTCGCGGTTTAAGAGCAGGTAAGTATATTCGCCAATTGGCTTGTTGTTGAGAATAGCATATGTAGTATTGTTAAGCTGACCGGCACTCAGTATATTCGGATGAATGTACGAAACCATAAGCTTACCGGTTGAAGAAAGCTCTGTATCAAGTGCGCTGAGATGTCCGTCTGCCTGATACTTAACAAAGGTGTCGTAATCGGGGATATAGAAGATGTCAAGCTGAGCGGGGTCGGGCTCGGGGTAGATAACCTCAACAAGACCGATCTCGTTTATGGAAGTAATATCCTCGGGTATAGTCTCGGACTCTTCTTCTGCTTTGTTTTTCTTATAAAGCTTTGCAATCGCCTCCAAACGGTCTGCTTCTGCCTGCTCAACTTTTTTCTGAGCGGCGATCTCGTCAAGACGCTCTTCAAGCGCGGCTATATACTCGTCTTCTGTGTAGAGATTAAGATCAAGTGCTGTATTGAACTCCGCCTGAGTTAATGCACTCATTTCTTTTTCAACTAGTGCAACGGCTTCATCTGTGGTGTTTTCGCCTCGGATACCCCAGATCGTAACAGTTGTTGCGGGGTTCTTATTTGAGCCGTCGTTTATAGTTATAGTGTCAACATTCTCTTCTTCAGAGCAAGCCACAGTAAAGCAGGATGCAAGAAGAACTAAAGTCAAGAACAGACATTGTAATCTTTTTTTCATGATTTTAAAGAAACCTCCCGGAAATCAGAGCAAATAATATTGTATAAAATTACTATTATATTTTACAACAAAAAACTGTTAATGTCAAGGCTGAATTTCACCATAATTAAAAGCAAAAATACTGCTTGGCGAAAAGTTGTGAAAATAAAAATACGGCAAATTTTTTAATTTGTATAAAAATCACAATAAGACCGATATTTTTTTAAAAAATAAAACAGAATTTTTGTGCGAAAGAGTCAAAAGGTAAATTTTATTCAAGAAAATCTTTGAGTTTTTTTGACCTTGTGGGATGTCTGAGCTTTCTCAAAGCTTTTGCTTCAATTTGACGGATTCTCTCACGTGTGATCTTGAACTCCTTACCAACTTCTTCAAGAGTGCGCATACGTCCGTCTATAAGACCGAATCTCAGCTTGAGCACAAGAGCTTCACGGGGAGTCAGCGTATCAAGCACACCCTCAATAGCTTCCTTTAAAAGCGCGTGGGAAGCCGCTTCTGCCGGCGCCGGAGAATCGTCGTCCTGTATAAAGTCGCCAAGATGTGTATCCTCTTCTTCGCCAACAGGGGTTTCAAGAGATACCGGATCCTGCGCGATCTTCATGATCTCGCGTACCTTGTCGGGAGTGGTATTCATTTTTTCTGCTATTTCCTCGGGAGTTGCCTCGTGGCCGAGCTCCTGGAGAAGCTGTCTTGAATATCTTGAAACCTTGTGGATCGTTTCAACCATGTGAACGGGTATTCTTATGGTTCTCGCCTGGTCTGCGATAGCGCGTGTTATTGCCTGACGTATCCACCATGTAGCGTAGGTTGAAAATTTGTATCCTTTGCTGTAATCAAACTTTTCAACAGCTTTCATAAGTCCGAGATTGCCCTCTTGTATAAGATCAAGGAAGAACATTCCCTTACCAACGTATCTTTTTGCTATGCTTACAACAAGTCTTAAGTTAGCTTCAACAAGCTTGTCCTTTGCAACTTCGTCGCCCTGCGCCATTTTTATAGCGAGATCCTGCTCGGTTTCAGCATCAAGCAGAGATACCTTTCCGATCTCTTTGAGATACATTCTTACAGGGTCGTCTATCGAAAGACCGCCCTGCATGAGCATTTTTTCCATTTCCTCGGCGCTTTCGTACTGCTCTACGTCTTCCTCGATATCATCAAGGTCGACGGGCTCTTCGTCGAGATAGCTTATCTCAACTCCGTTGTTTTCAAGCTCCTCGTAAATTTTGTCGATAGTTTCAATATCAAGATTTTCATCCGGGAAGGCTTCGAGTATCTCGGCACTCGTAAGAGAGCCCTTTGCCTTACCTTTTTCGATAAGCTCCTGAAGATTGAGTTCCTGATGGTTTTCCATAATTCCTCCGTTTTTATATGTAAAATGTCCCCGCAAAAGCACTTAGTTATTGTCTGAGCGCTTTTGCTTTAATATGTTCTCGATGTCTGAAAGCCCATTGTTTGTTTTTGGGGCTTCATTTTTGAGTTTGTTGATACTGTCAGATAAAACCTCCTCCGAATTAAGAGAAAGCTTTTCCCTTCTTATTCGAAGCTCGGTTATTCTTCCCATTTCATCGGGCGAAAATACTTCGCCGAGCATGCCAAACTCAAATCTGCCGACTTCGTCTGTAAGCTCTGTTATTTTCTCAAAAACTTTTTTGCCGAAAGCCGTGAAAAAGTCGTCGGCTGAAAGCGCTATGGCCCCTTGTTTTATTTTAAGCGTATATTCGGGGAAAAGAAGAAGCATTCCGAGTATCGCTTCCTCGGCAGCCGCCGCAGTTTTGTTTTTGACGGCATCTCTGTTTATCCTGTCGCCAAAGCCCGCCGTTTTCATATATATCGAGCGCTTTACCTCGCGCGTCTGCTCGCGATTCTTTTTTCGCATCGCCCTCTCAACATCAGCCATCAGGCTTTCGCGGCTTACCGAGAGTCTGTTTGCCGCCGCCGTGCACGCAAGATCTCTTTCAACGCTTGAATATATCTGCGCAAGCATGTCGCAGACCTCAGTACTTGCTCTTATTTTATCATCGGGTACGGCAAGGTCGTATTTTTTTATTATGTTTTCTATCCTGAAATTAAATCTTGACTGACTGTTGTCAAGCAAATATCTGAATTTTGTCTGACCCTCTGCACCGTGCTTGCGGATAAATTCGTCAGGGTCTTTGGCTCCGGGGATCTTTAATACCTGACCGTCTATGCCAACCTCGTGAAGAAGGCCGAGCGCCTTTTCCGCCGCTTTCTGACCTGCATCGTCACTGTCGTATGAAATTATTACTTTTTTCGTATATTTTGCCATTATCCGCGCCTGCTCGCCCGTTATAGCCGTACCGAGCGTTGCAACGGCGTTTTCAAATCCTGCCGCGTGAAGGGCGATAACGTCCATGTAGCCCTCGCAAAGGATCAGTCTTTCCTGTGCGTTTGATTTCGCAAAATTAAGAGCGAACAGATTGCGGCTCTTTTTAAACACCGGCGTATCAGACGAGTTTAGATATTTCGGTGTGAATCGTCAAGAACACGTCCGCCGAAAGCTATTATATTTCCCGTGGTGTCGATTATCGGAAACATTATCCTGTTTCTGAACATATCAAACGGCTTGCCCGTCTTTCTGCTGACACCGCATAAGAAGTTTGAGACCATTTCTTCGTCTGTGTAGCCCAAAGAGCGAAGATGGTCGTGCAGTGCCCCAAAGCTTGCGGGAGCATAACCAAGCCCGAATCTCTTGACGATAGCGCGTGAAAGACGGCGCTTGTTATAGAGATATTCGCGTGCAACTGAACCCTGTGTTTCATGACTCAGACAGGAGTGGAAAAATTTTGCCGCGTCCTTGTTCATCGCTATAAGACGCTCGCGCTTAACCCCCGCCCTTTCTTCTTCTGCGCTTTGTGGTATCGTTATTCCTGCGCGTTTAGCAAGGAACTCAAGCGCCTGCACGTAAGTTAAATTTTCTGCTCTCATTATAAAGGTTATAACGTCACCACCTGCTCCGCAGCCGAAGCAGTAAAAGCTCTTTGAAGCTCTGAACACCGTAAATGACGGAGTTTTTTCATTGTGAAAAGGACAAAGACCGTTGAAATTTGACCCTGCATGACGAAGAGTAACATACGTGGATATAACTTCTTCAATATCGCTTCGAAATTTTATTTCTTCAACGATTTCGGGTGAAATCATAAAATCTTCCTCCTTTAATTTATTATTTTCCGCCTGACCAGACGTTTGGTATGTAAATTTCCTTATAAACTTCTATTGCATGCCTGTCCGTCATGCCTGCAATAAAATCGCAAACGCATCTTTCAACAGGCTCGTTTTTCATGTTGTTTTTAAAAAACTCAGGCATCTTATCGGGATGCTTGACAAAGTAATCGAAAAGGAATGCAATAAGCTCTCTTGCCTTGCTGTCCTCGCTCTTTACCTTTGGATTTGTATATATGTTTTCAAAAAGAAATGCTCTGAGCTTTGCCGTAGCCTCTGCAACGTGCTTTTCCATTGTTATTTCGTTTTTGTCAAAGCTTGCGGAAATGACGCTTCGCACCATATTGTTGATGCGCTCCGAGTGGCCGCGCCCAAGCACCTCGGTTATCTCTTTCGGAATATCCTCAATATTTAAAACTCCTGCGCGGATAGAATCGTCTATGTCGTGATTTATATAAGCTATTCTGTCTGCAAACTTAACTATAACACCCTCGAGTGTTGACGCCATATTGTCGCCCTGATGATTGACGATACCGTCCTTGACCTCGAAGGTAAGATTAAGCCCCTCGCCGTTGTTTTCAAGAAACTCAACAACGCGTAAGCTCTGCTTATAGTGTGTGAAATCCTTTGAAAAGCAGTCCTGAAGCGCCGCCTCGCCCGTATGTCCGAACGGCGTATGCCCAAGGTCATGTCCCATGCATGCCGCCTCACAGAGATCCTCGTTTAAAAGAAGCGCTCTGCAGATTATTCTGCCAATCTGCGTGACCTCAAGCGTGTGAGTGAGTCTTGTGCGGTAATGCTCTTCAAGAGGCGAGAGAAAGACCTGCGTTTTGTGCATCATTCTCCTGAACGCCTTGCAGTGAATGATCTTGTCTCTGTCGCGCTGGAACTCGGTTCTTATATCGCAGGGAGTATACGGCTTTTCGCGCCCTTTGGTGTTTTCTGTGAGAAAAGCGTACTTTGAAAGATTATTTCTTTCGCGTTCTGTAATAATGTCACGTATAGCTCTTTCCATACTGCCCCCATCATCGTTTCCGGTGTCCGTTTAATAGCATCTGTTTAATAATATACGCAAAAAAATCAAAAAACCCTCTTTTTCCACGCAATTTATATTAGTTTTTAACCTTTTTTCTCTGCATCAAAGCGCAATTCTATAAAATCGGGGGTAAGTTTGCCGCCCGAAAGCTCTGCGATCTTTCTGATAAGTGCATCTGCTATCGGTTTTCTTACGGCAAAGCGCATATTAACTTTATCTGCAAAATCCAGATTATCAATTATAGCGCGCGCACCCTCAAGCTCGAAATTTATCTTGTTGTATTCCCCATAGTCGCACGAGAGGGTATAGACCGAATATTCTTCATACGTTACAATGTGCGCCGCTTCAAGCGCAAGAGACGCCGCGTTTGCATAAGCGCGTACAAGCCCTCCTGCTCCAAGAAGTATTCCGCCGAAATACCTTGTTACCACAACAGCACAGTCGTCGCACCCGCTTTTCTTGATAACCTCAAGAACGGGCGGGCCTGCCGTACCCTGCGGTTCGTTATCATCGCTGTATCTTGCCATAGCTCCGCCACGCAGATAGTATGCGTATACGTTGTGCGTTGCATCGGCGTACTTTTCTTTTATCTTCTTTACAAATTCAAGCGCTTCCTCGTCGGTTTTAACAGGCTTGGCATGACCTATAAAAACAGACTTTTTTTCAATAAATTCAGCGCTTGCTTCCCTTTCAAGAGTAACGTATTTTCTGATTTCTGTATCCTGGGCAGGCAGATTTGAATTTACAGCCATTCTTCATCCTCCCCGACTTTTTTGGGCTTGTTTTGCAAAAACTCCGAGAACATACCGCGCGCCTTAGCGTCGGCAACCGCGTTTACTTTTACGCAGTCTTCGCCATACTCAACGTCATTTATCGTCATAAATTCATACATTCTTGAAATTATGCCCTGCTTGGCGTTCGGAATAATAAAGACCTCGTTTGTTTTACCCTCGTGTACAATCTCTTCGATACGTCCGACGAGTGATTCAAGACCCATACCCGTGTGAGCGGATATAAAGAGCCTGTTTTCGTCACCCTTTTCAAAAACGGCCGTGCCCTCTTCAAGGTCGCACTTATTATATACGAATAAAGTCGGCTTGCCGCTTGCTCCAAGCTCATTTAAAAGCTTTTCGCAAACCTCGGTTTTTTCTTCCTGCTCGGGATCGGTATGGTCAATAAGAATTATTATTATATCGGCAAACACCGCTTCGTCAAGCGTTGACTTGAACGCTTTAATAAGATGGTGAGGCAGGCGTCTGATAAATCCAACCGTGTCGGTAAGAAGGATCTCGTCGCCGCAGGGAAGAGTGTATTTGCGCGTTGTTGGGTCAAGCGTTGCAAAAAGCTTGTTTTCGGCAAGTATGCCCGCGCCTGTCAGCGCATTCAAAAGCGTTGACTTTCCTGCGTTCGTATAACCCACGATGGCTATCTTCTTTATACCCGAGCGCTCGCGCGCCTTTCTTTGGGTAAGGCGTGTTTTGTCAAGCTCGCGTATCTCATATTCAAGCTGCTCCATTCTGCGCCTGAGATGACGTCTGTCGCTTTCAAGCTTGGACTCACCGGGTCCTCTCGTACCGATACCGCCGCCCAGACGCGAGAGAGCCGAGCCCTTACCCGTAAGTCTTGGAGCCGTATATTTAAGCTGAGCAAGCTCTACCTGCAGTTTTCCCTCGCCTGTTACCGCGTGCTTTGCGAATATGTCGAGTATAAGCATAGAGCGGTCGATAACTCTCGTGTCGTCAAGCTCGTTTTCTATATTTCTTATCTGAGCAGGTGATAGTTCGTTATCAAATATAACCACGTCAATATTATTGCTTTTGCAAAGCTCAGCAAGCTCTTTTATCTTTCCGCTTCCAAGGCAGGTGCGTGAATCAGGGCTTGATTTAGCCTGAATAACGCGCGCGAAAACTTCTCCGCCTGCCGTGTCGAGCAAGCTTTCAAGCTCGTCAAGCGAGCGCTCGCATTCGCCTTCATCCATTTCGGGAAGATCAACAGCCGCAAGTACAGCTTTTTCAAGTATGTGTTCGTTTATTTCCATAAAAACTCCGTGTGCTATGGCACCGATAATCAGATTTTGGAATTTGATATTTTTTGTGAATATACAAAAGGTGGGCAGAAGCGCACTAGCGCATTTGCCCACCATTCTGTTGTGTCGTTTCCTAAAGCGGATTGCGCAAGCTTATTACTTGGCAGCCTTGTTGCGACGCTGATTGAACTTATCAACACGTCCGCCGCTGTCTACGAATTTCTGCTTGCCTGTGAAAAAGGGATGGCACTTGGAGCAGATATCAACTCGCATATCGCCCTTGGTAGACTTAGTTACGACAGTTTCGCCGCAAGCGCATCTTACCGTAACTTCTTCATACTTAGGATGAATTCCTTCCTTCATTATTAACACCTCACTGTATACGTATTCACAATGCACTTTAGTATATCACAAAAAAAGTGTTTTTGCAAGAGATTTTTGAAAAAAACTTATATTTTTTATAATTTTTCGAAAAAATCAGTATTTAGGCTTGAGTTTTTCCTTTAAATCGGAGATGATCCGCTTTTCAAGACGGGATATATAGGATTGTGATATGCCGAGCATGTCGGCAACTTCTTTTTGCGTTTTTTCTTTTAGTCCCCCTAGTCCGAATCTCAAAGATATTATCATTCTTTCTCTGTCAGAAAGATCCATCAGCGCTCTTTTTATTATTTTTTTATCCTCTTGTGTTTCAAGATCGGCAAAAATACTGTCATCGTCGCTGCAGAGTATATCTGAAAGTAAAAGCTCATTGCCGTCCCAATCAACGCTTAGCGGCTCGTCTATTGAAAGTTCGCCCTTAAGCTGTCCGTTTTTTCTTATAAACATAAGTATTTCGTTTTCTATACATCTTGATGCATAGGTTGCAAGCTTTATATTTTTGTCGGCTTTAAATGTGTTTATAGCCTTTATAAGGCCGATAGTACCGATTGATATAAGGTCTTCAATACCTATTCCCGTATTCTCAAATTTTTTTGCGATAAAAACAACAAGCCTCAGATTATGTTCAATAAGAGTCTGCCTCGCGCCTTGTGAGTCCTCTGCAAGCCTTTCTATAACGGCATATTCCTCTTCTTGCGAAAGAGGAGGAGGCAGGGTATCTGCGCCGTTGATATAGTTTACCGACGTGTCGGGAAGAATTCTTGAAAAGACATGTGACAAAAGCTTTGTTATAAAAAATCCGAATTTCATAAATATTTTATTCATTGTTTTAAACCTTTCACGTTTTGCTTTATAATAAAGATAGACCCACAATCGCGCTCTTTCGCAGTTTATTTCGGTGCAAAGTATTTTCTATTGCGATAACCGCATCAACTTCCTTTGCCCCGTTTTCCCATACAAGCGTGATTTTATCGGGAACAAATCCGGACATGACTCCGCTTGCGCAAACGGTTTTGGCAGGAATCAGGCGAAGTTTTTTGTATATATCGTCATTTTTATTAAAAACCGGTACAGTCGGATCAAAATTCAGAAAATCTTCGTCAAGAAGACCGTGTAACATTTCTTTTTCAACAATAATAGCCGGTCTGCCGCTTATAGGCTCGCAAAGGAAATTACCGCTGTCGCAGAAAAAGGGCATTGAAAGTCTTTTTTTGCCGTATTCGATTATTATCTCGCCGTGTCTTGTATTCTTTGAACTGTTTAAAAACCTTTCGAATACAAGCGCCGTGAGAGTCACGGCAAGCGAAAGCAGTATAAAAACGGCGCTTGAAAGATCGCTTTGTGTAGGAAGCATTATTCCTGTGCGGTTGAAAAAAGAATATATGAGCGTTAGCGAGCCTCCGAGAGTTACACCCGAGGCAAAAAGGCAGGTGCATATTTTTATGTATCCCCAAAAGCCGAAAGCACGAAAAGACAGAGCACACATAAGAAAGGTTGCGGCAACCTCGCTTATCATGGTTGCCACGGGCTTTGTGAAAAAGACGCAGGCCGTACCTGCAAGAGCACCGCAGGACGCGGCAAGAAGCATCCGCCATGCTTTGCTTTTCAGCTTCATTATTTTTGAAGTCAGAAGAAGCGAAAACCAGTTAAGACTTAAATTCACGAGAAATAAAATATCGGCGTAGATTGTCAACTTCATCTCTCCTTTTTGGCCGTTAACTAGAATTATACAGCCGTGTATGAGAGAAAAAAGTCGCAATTACGCCGATATTAAAAATATTATAAAAGATTATCTTACGCTTACCTCTTTGCCGTTTGATACAAAAACGATGTTTGAGTCAAAGTCTGTGCGGTAGACTGTTATGCCCAGTTCTTCAAAAAGTTCGCGAACCTCTTTGTGAGGGTGACCGTAATCGTTGTCAAGACCGCAGGAGATCGCAACGTAGTCGGGAGAGAGCGCTTCTATAAACCTTTTGGAGTTTGAAGTTGTGGAGCCGTGGTGTGCGGCTTTGAAAACGTCGCAGCCGAGAAAATCTGCACCGAAATGCTCAAGCATCTCGCTCTCGGAGAGCGTTTCTGCATCACCCGTGAGCACAAACGATGTTTCGCCAAACTCGATCTTGAGCCCGATACTGTAATCGTTGGTTTCTTCATAGCCGCTTTCAGAGGGAGAAAGTACGGTGTAGTTTACATTGTCAAGAATAAATTTGTCGCCCCGGCGGGGAATTGTTATATTAAGCGAGCGTGCCTCAATAGCATCAAGAAGATTTTCAAAAGCTTTTGTTGAAGAGGGAAAGTCCGGCATAAGGACCGTGTCGGTTATAAAGCTTTCAAGCACAAGGTCGGCGCCGCCGATATGATCCTCGTGAGGATGAGTAAGTACAAGGCAGTCAAGCTTGTCTATGCCCTGAGCTTTGAGGTAGGAAACGAGCTTATCCTGGCTTGAGTTCGGGCCGGCATCAATAAGGAGAGCGCTTTTTTCACTTTTTATCAGAATCGAGTCGCCCTGTCCGACGTCAATAACGTGCATTTCTATATTGCCTTCTGTACTGACGGAAGGTACGGGCAAGCCGACAAGCTTATTGACGCCGTCTCTGAAGCTACCCGAAAAAGCGTAGAAGGCTATGATTATAACAACAAAGAGTATTACCGATATGATATTTAAGCGCTTGTTTGAGGATCTTTTCATGTGAGCTCCTTATTATACTGCAATTATTACTGAAAGTATACCATAAAAGCGTGAAAAAAGAAAGTATTTTTTTATTAAAGCGCCATTAAAGACGAACTTTTTTGTGTGGGGAGATATAATTTTGTTAAAATCATTGACATGGGCCTGTCAGATTTGATATAATACAATAATGGATAAAAATGTGTATGCGAGGCGAGTTTTTCGCCGTGAAAGGAATGATAAATTATGAAGTGGACAGGCTTAAATGAACTCAGAGAAAAGTATCTGTCGTTTTTTGAATCAAAGGGGCATCTCAGGCTTCCGAGCTACCCTCTTGTTCCGATAAACGATAAATCTCTTCTTCTTATAAACTCGGGTATGGCCCCCATGAAGAAATTCTTTACGGGAGAGGTTGAGCCCCCGAGAAAAAGAGTAACCACATGCCAGAAGTGCATCAGAACGCCCGACCTTGAAAGAGTTGGTCACACAGCGCGCCACGGTACTTATTTTGAAATGCTCGGAAACTTCAGCTTCGGAGATTATTTTAAGGATGAGGCTATCGCATGGTCGTGGGAGTTTCTGACTAAAACTCTCGAGATTCCGGGAGAGCTTTTATGGCCGTCCATATATGAAAATGACGAAGAAGCGTATAAGATATGGACAGAGGATATCGGCGTTCCCGCCGAGCGTGTTGTAAGAATGGGCAAGGCGGATAACTTCTGGGAACACGGTACAGGTCCTTGCGGTCCATGCTCTGAAATATACTTCGACCGCGGAATAAAGCACGGATGCGGCTCACCCGACTGTAAGCCGGGCTGCGATTGCGACCGCTATATGGAAATATGGAATAACGTGTTCTCGCAGTTTAACAACGACGGTCAGGGTAATTACACAGAGCTTTCACAGAAGAATATTGACACGGGCATGGGACTTGAAAGACTTGCATGCGTAATGCAGGATGTTGATAACATGTTCGAGGTCGACACAATAAGAAAAACTCTCGACGAGGTTTGCGCAATCGCAGGAAAAGAGTATGGCAAGGATAAGGACAACGACGTTTCCATACGCGTTATCACCGACCATATCAGAAGCGCAACCTTTATGATATCCGACGGCGTTATTCCCTCAAACGAAGGACGCGGATACGTTCTCAGGCGTATTCTCAGACGTGCAAGCCGTCACGGCAAGCTTCTCGGTATTGAAAGAATGTTCTTGACCGAGCTTTGCGAGGGAGTTATAAACGGAAACAAGGCAGGATACCCTGAGCTTGAAGAAAAGAAGGATTATATCTTCAAGGTAATAGCGATCGAAGAAGAGCGCTTTAATGCAACAATCGACGCAGGTCTTTCGATCCTCGGTACTATCATCGAAAAGGCAAAGGCAAGCGGACTCAAAAAAGTTTCGGGCGAAGATGCGTTCAAGCTTTACGATACATTCGGATTCCCGATCGACCTTACGCGCGAGATACTTGAAGAAAAAGGACTTGAAACAGACGAAGAAGCGTTCAAGAAGCTCATGGCAGACCAGCGTGAGCGCGCAAGAAGCGCGAGAGCTAATATAAGCGGCTGGAGCGATGAATCAAAATCGCTTCTCACAGGCTTTGAAAAGACGATCTTTACAGGATATACCGAAACTGCAACGCAGGCAAAGGTAATAGGAATTATCGCAGAAGATGAAGCGCGCGAAAGTGTAAGCGAGGGAGAATTTACACTTGTGCTTGACAAAACTCCTTTCTACGGAGAGGGCGGCGGCCAGGTAGGCGACACGGGTGTGATATGTGGCGATAATCTGTCTATCGAGGTTGTAGATACGAAGAAGTCTGACGGCGTGTATATCCACATCTGTAATCTTGTAAGCGGAAAGGTTAGCGTTGGCGACACGGTAAGTGCCGAGATAGACACGGTAAGACGTGACGCGATCAAACGTAATCACTCGGCGGCGCACTTACTTCAGGCGGCTCTCAGAGAGGTGCTTGGCACGCACGTTGAGCAGGCAGGCTCCTACGTTGATCCCGACAGAGTGAGATTTGACTTTACTCATTTCGCGGCGCTCACAACAGATGAGATCCGCCGTGTTGAAGCAATAGTAAACGCTCACATACTTGCAGGCGAAGCGGTAGTTACGGCTGAAACGGATATAGACAGTGCGCGCAAAATGGGCGCGATGGCGCTATTTGGCGAAAAGTACGGAAGTGTTGTACGAGTTGTAAAGATGGGCGAGTTTTCAACAGAGCTTTGCGGGGGAACTCACCTTGATAACACGGGCAAGGCGGGACTTTTCAAGATAATCGCAGAAAGCTCGGTTGCGGCAGGTGTCAGAAGAATAGAAGGTATAACAGGTACGGGAGTGCTTGATTATATAAGCGAAAAGGAAAGCCTTATTGCTGATACGGCAAAGGAGCTTAAAGTTTCAAAGATAGGCGATATTGCAACACATGCGGCGCATCTTCAAAGCGAGATAAAGCGTATGAAGGGCGAGATCGAAAGCCTCAACTCAAAGATCGCGGCGTCAAAGACGGCAGATATTATGAGCGGCGCTGTTGCGGTAGGTTCTGTCAGAATCGTAACAGCGATGACAGATGCAATGGCTCCCGATGCGGCAAGAAGCGTATGCGACGAGCTCAAGGCAAGCAATGCAGACATTGTAGTAGTGCTTGGAACAAGCTTTGAAGGCAAGTTAAACTTTGTTGCGGCGTGCGGTAAGGAAGCAGTAGCGGCAGGCGCGCATGCAGGCAAGCTTCTTTCGCAGATAAGCGCGATAGCAGGCGGTAAGGGCGGCGGACGTCCAGACAATGCTATGTCAGGTGCAGCAGATGCTTCGAAAATGGAAGAAGCGCTTGCAGCGGCGAAGGACATACTTGCAGGCATGGTAAAGTAAGATAAATGATATAAGAAAAAAGGATGTTGGTTTTTCAACATCCTTTTTTGCGTGTATCCCCCGCGGGCAAACCGCCTTCCCCTTATACGCACCGTTGGTTACTTTCCGTGCGCACGGAAAGTAACACCTTGTCAAACAAATGATTTTATTAGACAAGATTCAGTCTCAAAAAACTACTTCGCATTAACGGTTGTATAATTCCTGTCAACGTTTATAACCGCATTGTAATCGCTTGATAACTTCTTTATCTCAGCCTCTATTTTCTCGCAGATAGTTTTGCAGTCTGCCTTGCACGAAGCATTTATCAGTATGTCAAAAAGCAAATTCGAGTGAGTCTGACCGAAAACCACCCTGAAATCGTGCATCGATATAGGCTCATGTATCTCACAAGACAAGTTTGCAATAATCTCGCTGACAGCTTTTTTGAGAGAATTTACTCTTTCGTCATCAGTTACAACAGGGTCCATGTGTATAACAAGCTGAATTCCTTTGTTTCTGAGAAAATCAAATTCAATATTGTCAATAATATCGTGACTTTTTAAAATATCCTCATTTGCATCAACCTCGCAGTGAACCGAAGCAAATCTCCTGCCCTCACCGTAATTGTGTATGATAAGGTCATGAATACCGAGAATCCCCTCGTACGACAGTATCTTTTCGCTGATCTCGCAAACAAGCTCGTCGTCGGGCGCGCTTCCGAGTATCGGGTCTGCCGTTTCTATTATAAGCCTGATTCCCGAATATACGATGAATACCGCTATGATAACGCCGAGATAACCGTCGAGCGATATATCAAAAAACTTTGATATAATTGCCCCGACAAGAACGGCAGAGGTTGATATAACGTCGTTTCTGCTGTCTGCCGACGTTGCAATAAGCGAGCTTGAGCCGATATGCTTGCCAACAGCCTTATAAAAGCTTGCCTGCCATAGCTTTATGATAATAGAAATAACGAGAATTATAATAGCCGCAAGACTGTATGCTGATCTTGCTTTGTCTGTTATCGCAATTATCGAATCCTTGAAAAACTGTACACCAAGCACGGTTATTATAAGCGAAACTATAAATCCTGCAAGATATTCTATCCGCGCGTGGCCGTACGGGTGCTCGTCATCGGCCGGCTTTTCCGAAAGCTTGAAGCCGATAAGAGATATCACGGCGCTTCCTGCGTCGGATATGTTGTTGATAGCGTCTGCCGTTATCGCAATACTCGAGCACGCTATACCAACAATAAGCTTTATTATAAAAAGGATAACATTCGATAAAATTCCGATAATTCCTGCGGCTTTTCCTGCCGACTGCTTTGCTTTCGGGCTTTTATCGTTAAGATTATTTACAAAAAGAGAAAGAAAACGAAGATTCATAATATCCTCCGTGTAGGATAAATTATATAATATTATTATACGGGGGAGGCGCAAGATGCGCCTCCCCCATAAATTTTGATATATACTTACGCCCGCAAATCCGGACGGTTATATGCGTTTAAGCTATATATATCTTTAATCCCTGCCGCATTACGAAGTTTTACTTAGCGTAATCTATTGCACGGCTTTCGCGTATCAGATGTACCTTTATCTGACCGGGATATTGCAGTTCGCTTTCAATTTTGTTAACGATTTCTCTTGCGATAACGATCATCTGATCGTCGTTAACCTCTTCAGGCTTAACGGCTATGCGGATCTCGCGGCCTGCCTGAATAGCAAATGATTTTTCAACACCGCTGAAGCTGTTGGTAATCTCTTCAAGCTTCTGAAGACGCTTGATGTAGTTTTCAAGATCCTCGCGGCGCGCTCCGGGACGTGCGGCTGAAATCGCGTCAGCTGCCTGAACGATGATTGCCGTAATTGTTGTCGGTTCAACGTCGCCGTGGTGAGCTTCAATTGCGTGGATAATTTCCTGATGCTCCTTGTATTTCTTGGCGATATCAACACCAAGCTGTACGTGAGAGCCCTCGATTTCCTGGGTAAGAGCCTTACCGATATCATGCAGAAGTCCGGCTCTCTTTGCAGGCATGCTGTCTATACCAAGCTCGTCTGCTATGATGCCCGAAAGAATTGACACCTCGATCGAGTGATTAAGTACGTTCTGACCGTAGCTCGTACGGTATTTAAGACGGCCGAGAAGCTTGATAAGCTCGGGTGAAAGACCGTGAATACCTGTTTCGTAAGTAGCCTGTTCTCCTGCCTGCTTGATAACTGCGTCAACCTCGCGGCGCGCACGCTCAACTGTTTCCTCAATTCTTGCCGGATGGATACGTCCGTCTCCGATAAGCTTTTCAAGAGCTATTCTTGCAACCTCACGTCTTATCGGATCAAAGCTTGAAAGAGTGATTGCTTCGGGAGTGTCGTCAATTATAAGGTCAACGCCCGTCATAGCTTCAATTGTGTGGATATTACGTCCTTCTCGGCCGATTATGCGGCCCTTCATCTCGTCGCTTGGGAGAGCAACAACGGATACCGTTGCTTCGGCAACAAGATCTGCGGCGCATCTCTGAATAGAAAGGGCAAGAATGTTCTTAGCCTTTTCATCGGCTTCGTCTTTGAACTCTTGCTCGTATTCTGCAAGGCGCATAGCCTTTTCGTGCCTGATCTCATCGTCAAGCCTTGCGATGATCTCTGCCTTAGCCTGCTCTGAGGTAAGTCCTGAGATCTTTTCGAGAGTTTTGAGTTCTTCTTCCTTTAGCTTTTCAAGAGCTTCTGCTTTGTCTTCAGCTTCCTTTATCTTTGCAGAAAGAACCTCTTCCTTTTCTTCAAGGCTTTCTATCTTGCGCTCAAGAGTTTCTTCTCTCTTGGCAACGCGTGATTCTTGCTTTGAAAGCTCGCTTCTGCGCTCTTTTATTTCGCGTTCTGATTCATTTCTCTGCTTGAGAATTTCTTCTTTTGCTTCAAGAAGAGCTTCTTTTTTTAGCGTTTCCGCTTCTTTAAAGCCGTCGTCAACGATTCTCTTAGCCTGTTCCTCGGCAGAGCCGATTTCAGCTTCGGCAACCTTTTTGCGGTATATAACGCCGCCTAAAAAGCCGAGCCCCAGGCCTACGATAACGGCAACGATGGCTGCGATTGCTGTTAAAGTATTGAATTCCACTTCTTTACACCTCCTTGGATTGTTATAGTATTTATGTGACAGTCAAAATTTATATTATCTTCATTTTATACCTACACATACTATAATTGTAACTAAATTTGCCCGTTTTGTCAATAGTGTTACTATAACTAAATTATATAATATAAAAATTCTGCATTTAGGGCTTGATTTCTACCGTATACATTGATTGAAACGCCTCGTCTGCAAGAGTTGCGAAGTCAACGCGATTTTCCTGAGCCATAACCTTTTCAAGCTCGGGTTTTGTACGCGGATGACGGGGAGTAAACACCGTGCAACAGTCTTCAAACGGAAGAATCGACGTTTCAAACGTGCCGATCTCTCGAGCAATACGGATTATCTCTTCCTTATCAAGACCGATGGCAGGGCGGAATACGGGCATGTCAACAGCCGCATCGGTAACGGCTATTGCCTGCATCGTCTGGCTTGCCACCTGAGCAAGGCTTTCTCCTGTTATTATTGCCTTGCAGTTGTATAATTCTGCAACCCTTTGTGCCAGATGCATCATGAATCTGCGCAGAAGCAGAGTGAAATAATCTTCTTCGCAGTTGTTTTTCAGTTCTTCCTGTATCTTTGTCAGCGATATAACGTGTACCTTGATGCCCGAGGTATAGCCCGAGAGTATACGGGCAAGCTCGAACACTTTTTCGCGTGCTCTCTCGCTGGTGTACGGGAAGCTTTCAAAGTGAAGCGCCTCGATCTCAACGCCTCTCTTTGCCATCATATATCCTGCAACGGGGCTGTCGATACCGCCCGAAAGAAGCAGAAGACCTCTGCCTGACGAGCCCTGGGGCATACCGCCCGCGCCGCGTATCTTGCCTGCGTGAACGTATGCGGACGTTTCGCGTATCTCAACCATAACAACAATGTCGGGGTTTTTCACATCAACTCTGATGCCGCCTGCAGCAGAAAGGACAGCGCCGCCAACCTCTGCCGCTATCTGAGGAGATTTAAGCGGGAACTTTTTGTCGCTTCTTTTGGCGTCAGCCTTGAATGTCCTGCAGCCCGTGAGATACTCCGGGATATATTCTTTCACAGTTTTAAGTATCGAGTCCATATCCTTGTCGCAAACGGCGGCACGGCAGATAGAAACTATACCGAAAACCTTTTTGCAGGCTTCAAGCGCGCCGTCGATATCCGCAAAATCATCAAGCGGCTCAACGAAAACTGTGCTCTGACAGCGGCTTACGGAGAAATTACCGCAGTCTGCCACTTTTCTTTTTATATCACGGACCATCGCGTTTTCAAAAACGCTCTTGTTAGCGCCCTTGAGTACGACCTCGCCGTATTTTAAAAGCAGTATTTCTTTCATAAAACCCTCTTTATTTGTGGTATTTTCCGCCGCCCAGAATATTCTGGGCACGGTATATCTGTTCAAGCAGTATAACGCGCATCAGCCTGTGAGGAAAGGTCATCATTGAAACCGATAAGCGCTTATCGCACGCGGCTTTCACCTCGTGGGAAAGACCGCACGAGCTTCCGATAATAAAGCTTATTTCATTATAGCCGTTGTTGGCCGCCGACTCAAATACATCGGCGAAGCCCTCGCTCGTTAACTGTTTTCCCTCAACGCATAGCGCTATCTTGTATGAGCGCGAAGGGAGCGCGGCAAGTATCTGATCGCCCTCTTTTTTCAGTGTAGCGGCGATTTCAGCCTCAGACGGTTTTTCGCTCATGCGCTGCTCCTTGATGTAAATATTGTTTATCTTACAGTACGCGCCAAGTCTTTTTTCGTATTCGCGGACAGCCTCTTCGAAAAAGCTCTCTTTAAGGTTGCCCACGAATATTATATTAACTGTCATATCATACCTCTATATAAGCCTTGTCGGCGTAAAAGGCTCGGCAACAGCAAGTGTGATGCCGCGCGCCTCTATGTTACCAAGCGCCGAATATACGCTGAAAAACGCTTCTTCGGGAATGTTGTTTTGCTCTGAAAGATGCGCAAGCAGTATTCTCTTTGCTCTGCCTTCGCAAAGAGATGCGCAAAGAGATGCACAGTCTTCGTTTGAAAGATGCCCGTATCTTGAAAGTATGCGCGATTTTAAAAATTCGGGATACGGCCCGTCTTTTAGCATTGACACGTCATGATTTGCTTCAATTATAACCGAGTCTGCAAGGCTTAAATTTTCTCTTATGGCGTTATTCACGTGCCCGATGTCCGTTGCATACCCGATAGTGTGTCCGCCCGCTTTTATAATATAACCGACGCTTGCGCGGCTGTCGTGCGGAGTTCTGAAGGAAGAAACAGAGATATCGCCTGCCGTGTAGTTGTATATAAGCTCATGTATCTGTGCCTTTTCATGCATTTCATGCGAAAGAGCGCCCGAGAGTATTACCTCTGCCGAGCCCTTTGTCATGTGAACTCTCACATCGTATTTTTTGCAGATGGTTTCAAGGCCTCTCGTGTGGTCGCTGTGATCGTGCGTTATGAAAATATCGCTTATATTTGCAAACGACGTGCCAAGCGAGTTGAGCGAGGCTTCAAGTGAGCGCGCGCTCACACCTGCATCTATGAGTATCTGTGTGTTTTTCGTGGCTATCAGGGCAGAATTACCCTTCGAGCCCGAAAAAAGAGTATATGCGATAATATCGGACATATTTTACCCTCGCATGAGAAATTTAAAACCCGAGAAGCGATTTAAGACCGTCAAGAGCGCTTTTTATCATATCTCCCCAGAAAAGCAGTATGACGTCGGCAAAAAGCGTGAAAGTAACGGGGATTATAACAAACATCAGAGGCTTTGCAAGCTTCTTTGTATGTGAAATAAGTGCCACCGTCTTTTCGGCTTTTTCTTTGTCAACGCTTTTATCTATCATGTCAACAGTCAGCGCACCTTTGGAAAAACCGCCGTTTAATATTACAAAAAGTACAAGCAATACAGCGTCGCCGTACGCATAGATCTGCATAATTATACTGTTAGTGTATCCGCGCGCCTCTTCAAAATCAAGAGAAGCAAAATATACTGCGGCAAATACAATGCAAAGAATAACTAAAAGTATAAGCTTGTACGAGTTTATTTTTGCTCTGTCTTTCATCAGGAGATCTTTATAGCGCCGTACGGGCGGACCTTTAATACGGTTGTTGCGCCTTCGCCGAACGCGCCGTCGAGCATTTCTCTGAAGGCAGGGATATCTTCGTTTTTGATAAACGCCTGAATAGTTCCCGCAAAGCCGCCGCCGTGTACGCGCCATGCCGCGGCCTTGCCTGTAAGCACCTTTTCTGCAAGGCAGAGAGCAAGAGAGAGCCCCTGCTCAAAAACGTTCTTGGTCGTATATACGTTCTGCAGATACTTGAAGCTTGAAGAGCCCGACTCGTGAACGCCCTTGAAGAAGGTTGCAAGGTCATTTTTTCTGAGCGCTTCTGTCTGATATGTAACGCGCTTGTTTTCTTCCATAAAATGGAGTGCGCGCATTACAGCACGGTCGCCAACCTTTTCGCGAAGCGCGCCAATGCCTGCAATAAGCTCATCTTCGTCAAGCTCGCGAAGCACGCTCTTTCCGAAATGAGCCGCAACAGCCTTCATTTCAGCGGGAACGGAAGCGTAATCATCATTAAGATCAGCGTGGTTTCCGCCTGTGTTTACGATGCAAAGCGAGTAGCCTGCGCCCGTAAGGTCAAAATCAAGCTTTTCGATAATGGGATTTTTGGGATCCTTGAAGTCGATGGCAACAAATCCGCCGACTGCGCAAGCCGTCTGGTCCATAAGACCGCAGGGCTTACCGAAGAAAACGTTTTCGGCATACTGCGCGATCTTTGCGATTTCCGGGTTTTCAACCTTGCCGTCGTTGTAGAAATAGTTGAGTATATTACCAACCATGTCTTCAAACGCGGCGCTCGAGGAAAGTCCGCTGCCCTTGAATACGTTTGAGGTGGTATAAGCGTCATAACCGCCGATTTTGTAGCCGTTATTCAGAAAACCGTGAGCCATACCCGATATTATTGCGCCCGATTTGAAGAATTCCTTTTCGCAGGGCTTTGGATCAGACACGTCAACCTTATCTATCGGGAAGCCCTCGCTCTTTATATTTATCTGCATGTCCTCTCTCTTTGAGGCAACAGCGATTATATCAAGGTCGATGGACGCGGCGATAACCTTACCGTAGTTATGGTCTGTGTGGTTTCCCGAGATCTCGCTTCTTCCTGCAACCGAAAACAGTTCAAGGTCATGGCCCTCGCCGAATTCCTTTTCGAACTCATCAATTGCGTGCGCATAGCGTTCGTTTGCCTTTGAAAGATTTTCCTTTCCGTATAAAACGGTGAAAATTTCTTCAAAACCATTTTCGGATAACTTCTTTTTAAGATCAAGAGATGTCATTATATTAAATTCCTTTCGTTTGGAAAATATTTTATAGTTCGCTTGCTTCTTCAAGAGCAAGATAAAGTGCGTTGCTTGCCGCAAGATAGCGAACGTAGTCGCGAACGCTTCTGCCCGGAGCTATATTTAATTTTTTTACCCTCTCGCCGCGCTTTGACGAGATGGCAACGTAAACGAGTCCGACAGGCTTTTCATCCGTTCCGCCGCCGGGGCCCGCAATACCCGTCGTGCTGACGGCTATGTCTGCGCCAAGGCGCTCTCTGGCGCCCCTTGCCATTTCAATCGCCGTTTCTTCGGATACTGCACCGTAAGCTTTAAGCGTATCAGCGCTGACTCCAAGAAACTTTTCTTTTACCTCGTTTGCATAAGAAATTATACTTCCCAGATATACCGCCGACGAGCCTGCAAGATCGGTCATTCTTTTGGATATAAGACCGCCCGTGCAGCTTTCCGCAGTTGCAAAGGTTAGCTTCTTTTCAATAAGCTTTGATAAAAGCGCGTTTTCAAGCGAGCCTGCATCGATTCCGTATATATACCTGCCAACCTCGGTTGTCTGTATTTTTTCAATCATATCCTTACAAAGCTTTTCACATTCCTCATACGTGGGAGCGCTTGCCGTAACGCGGAGCCTGACCTCGCCCGTGTTAACGTATGGCGCAACCGTGGGATTTGTTGAAACCTTCATAAGATCCTTCAGGATATTTTCAACGCTTGATTCGCCAAGCCCGAAAATGTTGATGTTGCGGCTGAGCATGACCTTGTCTGTGAATTTGAGAAGGTAGGGCTTCACCGAATCTCTGAACATCGGCTCAAGCTCTCTGGGCGGTCCGGGGAGCATGATTATGATCTTTCCCCTCTCAAAATCCTCGATAGCAATACCGGGAGCCGTACCGTTAGGGTTTTTGAAAACCACAGAGCCCTCGGGAACAAGCGCCTGTTTTTCGTTGTTGGGTGTCATAACTCGGCCCGTTTTTTCAAAATAAGTCTTTATTGCTTCAAGCGACTCAGCGTCGGTGTGCATCTCGCGACCCATAAGCTTAGCCGCCGTTTCCTTTGTGAGATCGTCATAAGTCGGGCCGAGTCCGCCGCTTGTTATAACGAGATCAGAGCGCGAAAGAGCTTCCTCAAGCGCCTCCGTGAGCCTGTTTACGTTGTCACCGACAACGCTCTGATGATATTGGCTGATGCCCATTTCGGCAAGCGCCTTTGATATGTAGGCGGCGTTGGTGTTAACAATATCGCCGATCAGAAGCTCTGTGCCGACGCACAGTATTTCCGCAGTTGTGATCTTGATAAATATCACTCCTTGTTAATGTTTTTTAAACAGATGTGCGACAGCGGACACGTGCCGCACTTCGGTGACCTTGCCGTGCAGATATCTCTGCCAAACTGTACTATCCTGTGGCAAAAATCTGTTTGTGACTCAGACTCTACAAGCTCTGAAAGTATCCTTTCAACCTTCGTTGGATCCTTCAGTCCTTCATCATACATACCAAGCCTTCCGCAGATTCGTATACAATGAGTATCCGCAACTATGCCGGGAATGCCGAAGATGTCGCCAAGAAGCAGATTTGCGATCTTTCTTCCAACGCCTGGCAAGCTTAACAGCTCATCCATCGAAGACGGCAGCTCTGAGTCAAACTTTTTAACTAGCATCAGGCATGCATCTTTAATATTCTGTGCCTTTGTGTTGTACAGTCCGCACGGGCGCACGATCTTAGCGATGTCTTCAACCTTTGCATAAGCAACAGACTCAAGTGTGGGAAACACACGAAATAAGTCTTCGCAAACGATATTGACTCTCGCATCTGTACACTGTGCTGAAAGCCTGCCCATTATAAGAAGCTTCCACGGCTCTCCGCCGTATTTCAGAGCGCACTCGGCATCGGGATATATCCCCTCAAGTATTTTTGACGCTTCATTTATATTTGTTTTCTTTTGATTTTTTGTTAATTTTTTCATTTGGTGTCTGTCCTCTTTTCAAGGACATTATAGCCGAAATCACGATCGAGAATGACACATAACTTTTCAAGCGGAAGGCCTACAACGTTGTAGTAATCTCCCTCTATTCTTTCAACGAAGATTCCGCCAAGATCCTGTATGCCGTAAGCGCCCGCCTTATCAAGCGGCTCGAGCGAATTTACGTAGGCGGCAATTTCATCTTCGCTTATCTCTCTCATCTTCACGCTTGTCATCGCGTGCGTGCATACAACTTTCTTTCCGTCTGTAACACAGAGGCCCGAATAAACCTGGTGACATGAGCCTGAAAGCTCCTTTAGCATACGCACGGCATCGTCCTTGTCGATCGGCTTTGTCAGTATGCTTTTGTTATGATATACTATGGTGTCAGAGCCGATAATTATGTCGCCCGTGCTGTAATCGGAGTGCGACAGTATCGCATTTGCCTTTCGCAATGAAAGCTCCTCAACTATTTTATCGGGAGTGTCGGGTATGCCTCTGGCTTCGTCAACGTCTGCGGTGATGGCAGTAAAGTCAAGGCCGATATGCGAAAGTATCTCCCGGCGGCGCACTGATGCCGAGGCAAGAATGAGCTTTGCCATTATTTAACTCCCGTTGAGCCAAAGCCGCCCGCGCCGCGCTCGGTCTTGTCAAGTTCCACGCATTCTATAAGATTTGCCGTAAGAACGGGCATGAACATAAGCTGAGCAACGCGGTCGCCGGGTTCGACTGTAAAATCCACGTCCGAATTATTTATAAGGGATACGATTATCTCACCTCTGTAATCGCTGTCGATAACGCCGATACCGTTGGCAAGCGCGATACCGTGCTTGGTTGCAAGCCCACTTCTTGCGCATACGATAGATACTACCGACGAGTCCTCCGGCGCAACGGCAATACCCGTCGGTATAGCTGCTCTTGAGCGAGCAGGAATAACGATGCTTTCGTCTGCAGCGCATCTGAGATCGAGCGCGGCAGAACCGCTTGTTGCATATTCGGGAATGATTGCAGACTCTCTCATTTTCTTTATTTTAACTTCTGTTTTCATGCTTTTTATCCTTTCGGGGCGCGGGTGCGCGCCTAAAGTTTGTGTTGACTTTAATCAAGCGATGGTTTATAATAAGTCGTAGATAAGATAAATACAAAGGCAAACACTATAACAGTATAATTATACTTTATATTTATAAATATTTCAAGAGCAAATACGAAAAAAGACGGAGCATAACGGTGAAATGAGCAAGATTATTTACAAAAAGCCCGAGCTTCTCGCTCCTGCGGGGAGCATGGAGGCGCTTGATGCGGCAATATCAGGCGGTGCGGATGCTGTATATTTCGGGTCATCTGCCTTTAATGCGCGAATGAACGCTCAGAATTTTGACCGTGAGAATATAAAAAGAGCAATAGAAAAGTGCCGCAACTACGGTGTTCGCTCGAATATCACCTTCAATACGCTCATATATGACAGAGAGATAAAATCTGCTCTTGACGAAATAGAATTTTTGTATAACGCAGGCGCAGACGCGCTGATTATTGCAGATCTCGGGCTCGCGTGCGAGGTAAGGCGGATATTTCCCGATATAGAGCTTCACGCGAGCACGCAGATGTCTGTTCATGATACCGAGGGAGCAAAAGCTTTAGCAAGCCTCGGTTTCAGCCGCGTGGTAGTTGCAAGAGAGCTTGACCGTGAAACCCTTTATGAAATCTGCAAAAACTCTCCAATCGAAACAGAAATGTTCATACACGGAGCGCTCTGCGTGTCGCATTCGGGGCAGTGCCTGTTCAGCTCACTCGTGGGCGCAAGAAGCGGAAACCGCGGCGAGTGTGCCCAGCCCTGCCGTCTGCCATATTCGGGCGCTTATCCCCTGAGCCTTAAGGATAACTGCCTTGCTTCCTGCTTTGAGGACGTTTTGGCGCTTGGCGCGGCATCGCTTAAAATAGAGGGCAGAATGAAATCGCCCGAGTACGTGTACGGAACAACGGCGATATACAGGCGGCTCATAGACGAGAAAAGAAACGCAACTTTTAAAGAAATGAAGGAGCTTGCCGCGCTCTTTTCAAGAAGCGGCTTTACAGACGGATACTTTAAAAACAGGATAAACTCATCAATGCTCGGCGTGCGGACCGATGCCGATAAGGCTTTGAGTGTGCCAAAGTATGATGTTGACATAAAAAATCAAAAGCGAGAGCTTTCGCTTTTTGCAAAAATAAAGCTTGGCGAGCCTGCAAGCTTAACGCTTTCGCTTGCAGACGGCGATAATAATATCAGCGTGACGTCATATGCTGATGCGCCCGAGAGGGCGATAAGGACGCCGCTGACAGAGGAGTCTGTAAGAAAAAATATTCTCAAATTCGGCGCAACCGATTTTGTATGCAATAGAGCCAGAATCGAGCTTGATACAGGCGTTATCATGCCCGTGTCGAAGATAAATGCGCTAAGGCGCGATGCGGTGGCGGCTATTGAAGAGGCGCTTATGCCAAAGCGCAGGCAGAATGACAAGAAAATATCTGAAATTACAGGCGCAGGTGAGTATACCCCGAAAAAAAGCGCAAGATTTTTAAGTAATGCGCAAATACCTGATGCGGCAAGCGGATATTTCGGTATAATATATCTGCCCCTCGAAGCATATGAGCAAGGTGCGGCAAACGGAGTGATACTTCCACCCGTTATCTTTGACAAGGAAGTTTCCGAGATAAAGATCATGCTTGAAAAGGCAAAAAAAGAGGGAGCAGTACACGCGCTTGTTGCAAATATCGGGCACCTTTCGCTTGCGCGCGAATACGGCTTTATATGCCATGGTGATTTCAGACTCAATGCAACGAATGTATATACTGTTAATAAGCTTCTCGAGCTTGGTTTTGAAGATATAATTCCCTCGCCGGAGCTTACTTTAGCCAAGATCGCAGACCTTTTGCCCAAAGCATCAGAAAACACGGTAGTTTACGGCCGCATACCGATGATGCTTCTTGAAAAATGCGTTATTAAGGACATGTCGGGATGCGACAAGTGCTCAATGGGTAAGGGAGAGCTTGTTGACAGAATGGGTGAAAAATTCCCCGTTTACAAAACGCACAAGCACAGAAACACAGTCTATAACAGCCGCGTAACCTATATGGCAGACAAGAGAATCGAGCTTGAGCGTGCAAATATATATTGCGGACACTATATTTTCACCGACGAGGGTGCCGATGACGTTAAATGTGTCATTGACGCGTACAAAGAGGGAAAAGAGCCCACAGGCAATATCCGCCGTATAGCAAGGAAATAAGCAGTATGAAATATAAATATATCGTCTGGGATTTCAACGGAACGATAATCGACGACGTTGGAGTCGGAATAGAATCTGTAAATCCTCTGCTTGAGAAAAGGGGACTTAAAACGATAGATTCTGTTGAAGAATACAGGGAAAAGTTTACTTTTCCGATAATCAAATATTACAGCGCGCTCGGCTTTGATTTTGATAAAGAGCCGTATGAGAAAATAGCGCACGAATGGGTAGAAAATTATAAAAGGTTTTCGCCCTCAATAAAGATGACAGATGGAGTAAGAGAGCTTATAGCCTATTTTGACAAGCTTGGGCTTAAACAGATGATCCTCTCGGCATCAGAGAGGGAGATGCTTGAAGCAAAGCTTTTTGAACTTGGAATTTCAGACTGCTTTGGGGAGATACTCGCCCTTGATAACGTGTATGCACACAGCAAGCTTGACATAGCAATAGCATATTTCGATACGCGTGATAAACGAGAATATCTGATGATAGGCGACACAACTCACGATGCAGAGGTAGCAAGGGAGCTTGACATCGATATAGCGCTCGTCTGCGCACATCACTCAAGAAAAAAGCTTGAGTTAACGGGGTATCCTGTTTTTGACAGTATGAAAGAGCTTTCAGACAAAATAAAAAGCGGAGAATTTGCCATATAGGAAGGTTATTATGTGTAAAGATAAGAAAAACGCTCCGATTGCCGTAATCGATTCGGGAGTTGGGGGAATATCGGTCTTGTCAGAGCTTTTGCGCATCATGCCGCACGAGAGCTACATATATTTTGCCGACTCAAAAAACGCGCCCTACGGAGTAAAGACTCGCGATGAGGTGCTTGCTATAATGCTTGAAAATACAAAGATCTTGCTTGGTGAGGGAGCAAAAGCGATTGTCGTTGCGTGTAATACCGCAACGAGCGCGGCGGTGCGCGTGATGAGGGAGAAGTACCCGAGCCTTCCGATAGTCGGGATCGAGCCTGCAATAAAGCCGGCGGCACTCGTATGTGAGCATCCGACAGTAGTTGTTATGGCAACACCGCTGACGCTGAAAGAGGAAAAATTCAAAAACCTTATGGACCGATTTGCAAGCGACGAGGAGATAATACCGCTTGCATGCCCGGGACTTATGGAAATAATAGAGTCGGGGCAGACCGACGGCGAGGTAGTGGACGCATATGTTCGCGATGTCTTCGCACCGCTTGGAGATAAAAAAATAGATGCCGTAGTTCTCGGCTGTACTCATTACCCGTTCGTGAAAAAGACGCTCGAAAAATTTCTTGGAGATAATGTCGTTATCCTTGACGGCGCGGCGGGTACCGCAAGAGAGGCAAAGCGCAGAATAGAAGCGGCAGGGCTTCTTTGCGAAAGTGATGATCACCGTATAGAGTACTTGTTTACAAAAGAAAACGACGATAAAGAAGAGCTTTGCAAGAGGTTGCTTAGTCAGCTGAAATAAAAAAGAGAGGGGGATGGAGATGAAGAAAAGAGAAGCTTTTTCAAATAAAACGGATATAGAAAATATACCCGGTATAAGCACCGTGCGAAAGAAAAGCTTTGCTTCACTCGGTATCACCGATATTGGGGCTCTCATAGACCATTTTCCCCGTGCATACCAGAACAGAGGTAATATATACACTATTGCCGACGCGCCTCTTGATACACCCGTATCGCTTATACTTACAGTTGGCACAGACCCAAAAAGCGTGAAGATAAGAGGGAATCTGTCGCTTACAAAATTTAAAGCCTTTGATAACAGCGCAAGCTGTGAGATAATATTTTATAACCGCACCTATGCCGATAAAAGCTATCCGCGCGGCTCTACTCACCGCTTTTACGGAAAGCTGACAAGAACAAGAGGCGGTTTTAGTCTTTCTTCCCCCGAAAGCGAGCCATATTACGAGGGCGCGAAGCTTTTGCCGATTCTGCCCGTTTATCCGCTTGCAACAGGGCTTACACAGAAGATATTAAGAACGTCTGTAAGATACGCGCTTGACGGACTTTATAGTGAATATACCGACGGAGTTAGTGAAATCCGCGAGGCAGACAAAGACCCGATTCCCGCGCATATCCGCAAAAAATACAAGCTATGCACAAAAGCGTTCGCGCTTGAGAATATTCACTTTCCCGAAAGCGAAGAGAGTCTTCGTATCGCATCTGACAGACTTGCGTTTGAAGAGCTGTTTCTTTTGTCGGTAAAGCTTTCATATACAAAAAAAGCACAAAAAGAGAAAAACGCACCCGTTATGGCGGATACAGAACTTGGCGAATTTTTGAAAAGCCTTCCATACGAGCTTACAGGCGCGCAGAAAAAAGTTTGTGAGGCTATACAGACCGATATGTCAAAGCCAACACCGATGAACAGGCTCATTTCGGGTGACGTTGGAAGCGGAAAGACAGTATGTGCCGCCGCAGGAGCCTATATAGCTCTCAAAAACGGCTGTCAGGCGGCTATGATGGCACCAACCGAGATACTCGCAAGGCAGCATTTCGCCGACCTGTCGGCTATGTTTGAGCGCCTTGGATACACTTGTGCGCTTCTTATCGGTGCAACAAAGGCATCAGAAAAGAAAAGGATATTTGACGGCCTTAAATCAGGGGAAATAGACTTTGTTATAGGAACTCACGCGCTTATCGGCGATAAGGTTGAGTTTGCAGATGCGGGACTTGTTATAACGGACGAACAGCATCGCTTCGGAGTACGGCAAAGAGCCGCGCTTTCGGAAAAAACAAAAGGAGTGCACGTGCTCGTTATGAGCGCAACGCCGATACCGCGAACGCTTGCTCTGATATTATACGGCGACCTCGACGTTTCGCAGATAGACGAAATGCCGCCCGGGCGGAAGAAGGTAGACACCTTCGTTGTCGGCGAACCGTACAGGGAGAGGCTTAACGCATTTATCCGCAAGCAGGTTGACGCAGGCGGGCGGGTTTACATCGTATGCCCAACGGTTGAAGAAGCAAAACCTGACGAGGATGAAGCGGACCTTAACTTTGAGGATATTTTCGGACTTTTTGAAAAAGAGGAAAAGAGCGAGCTGAAGTCAACTCTTGAATATGCAAGAAAATTAAGGGAAGAAATCTTCCCCGATATCGGAGTCGGATATATCCACGGAAAGATGAAAAGCGGCGAGAAAGAAGCGGCGATGAGCGCGTTTGCAAGCGGCGAGACGCCGATACTTGTGTCAACAACTGTAATTGAGGTTGGCGTGAACGTTCCCGAGGCAACGCTAATGGTAGTGGAAAACGCCGAGAGATTCGGACTTTCTCAGCTTCATCAGTTAAGAGGACGTGTAGGCCGCGGTAAGAATAAGTCCTATTGCGTGCTCGTGTCAGACGCAAAGGTGGGCTCGGCGAGCCAAAAGCGCCTTGATGTTATGAAAAACAAAACAAACGGATATGAAATAGCCGAAGAGGACTTAAAACAGAGAGGACCGGGAGATTTTATATCAACAAGCGCTGAAATGAGGCAGCATGGTAAATTAAAGTTAAAGCTTGCACAGTATACAAGCGCCGCACTTATGATGAATGCATCTGCGGCGGCGTCTGAGGTCATAACCTTGGACCCTGAGCTTGAAAAAGCCGAAAACGCGGGGCTCAGACATGCGCTCGGTGAGCTTGACTTGGCGCGCTCGGGCACACTTAACTAAATTTTGCGAAAGGATCGTATAATATGGCAGTCAGACCAATGGCGGATTTGATACGCCCGGCCGATTTTGATAATATGATCGGACAACAAAAGCTCGTTGGCGAAAACGGCGTGCTAAGAAAAATGGTTGAGTCGGGGCATATCACGAATATGATATTTTTCGGCCCGCCCGGTACGGGTAAGACCACGGCGGCGAAGATAATCGCCGAAAGATCGGGCATGACGCTCAGAGAGCTTAATGCAACAACGGCTTCTCTTGCCGATATAAAGGCGGTTATAAGCGAAACCTCAACGATGCTTGGCTCATCGGGAATACTTTTGTACCTTGACGAGATACAGTATTTCAACAAAAAGCAACAGCAGTCGCTACTTGAGTTTATCGAGGACGGGCGCATAACGCTTATAGCATCAACAACCGAAAATCCCTATTTTTACGTTTATAACGCGATAATCTCGCGCTCGGCGGTATTTGAATTCAAGCCTGTTTCACCCGACGAGTGTGCTAAGGGACTAAGGCGCGCGCTTGACATAATGAACGAGCGAGAGGGGGCTTGTAAAACTGCAAGCGACGACACGCTGGTACATATCGCGTCACTCGGAGCAGGCGACGTGCGCCGCTCCATCGGTATTATCGAAAACGCATACTACGTTGCAGAAAACGAGATAACCAAAGAAACCGTAAGCCTTTTTGCAAACGGAAATATCGGTAACTTTGACCGAGCAGGCGACGTGCATTACGATCTTCTCTCGGCGCTCCAGAAGTCGATACGCGGTTCAGACCCCGACGCGGCGGTATTTTATCTTGCAAAACTTTTAGAGGGCGGCGATATTATAAGCGCGTGCAGAAGGCTTCTGGTTATAGCAAACGAGGATATAGGGCTTGCATATCCGCTTGCCGCAGTAGTGACGAAAGCGTGTTGCGATACGGCGCGTGAGCTTGGTATGCCCGAGGCAAGACTGCCGCTTGCAAACGCGGCTGTACTGCTTGCAACTGCGCCGAAATCCAACACGGCGCATAACGCTATCTTATCGGCCACAGAGGACGTAAACGCCGGAAAGGGACAGAACATTCCGACGATACTGCAAAGTCCGCTTTTCAAAGGATACAAGTATCCGCACGATTATAAAAACCACTACGTAAGCCAGACCTATATGCCCGACGACCTTGCAGGCAAAACCTATTATGAGTACGGCGACAACCGCACCGAGCAGGCGGCAAAGGCATATTGGGAACAGATAAAAGGTAATAAGTAATATTTAAGAGTGAATAAGTAAGGGCAAAACGCTGTGCGTTTTGATCAGAATCAGAAAGGAAATAACATGGCAAATTGTTTTTATGGTGCAGATATACTTCTGCCGAAATTCAGAGAAGACAAAGAAAAAATGAATAAGTGGGCAACTATCGCCTGCGACCAGTATACAAGTGAACCCGATTATTGGAACGGGGTTGAAAGCATTGTCGGTGATAGTCCGTCAGCGCTTCGTGTAACGCTTCCCGAAATATATCTTGATGGGGGAGACACGGCAGAGAGAATAGCGAAAATAAACGCTACGATGAGTGATTACGGAGAAAACGTGCTTGAAAGCTTTGCCGATACTCAGATTTATCTTGAAAGAAAGCTTGCAGACGGACGTGTACGTCACGGCCTTATCGGTATGATAGACCTTGAAGAATACGACTATAACAAGGGCGCAGACACGCTTGTGCGCGCAACGGAGGGAACCGTGCTTGAGCGCATACCTCCGAGAGTGGAGATAAGACGTGGCGCTGAAATTGAGCTGCCGCACGTAATGATGCTTATTGACGACAGGGAAAAGAGCGTTATCGAGCCGATTACTGCAAAAAAGAAAGGCTTTGAGAGGGCGTACTCGTTTACCCTTATGCAAAACGGCGGCGAGGTAGAGGGCTACTTCGTTGACAAAGAGTCAGAGGCTCAGATAGAAAAGGCGCTTGATAAGCTTTGCAATATAGATGAATACAATAAAAAGTACGGCACAAACGAGAAAAAGCCGATGCTCTTTGCCGTTGGCGACGGTAACCACTCGCTTGCAACAGCAAAGGCGCTTTGGGGCGAAATAAAAGAAAAGCTCGGTGAGGACGCAAAAAATCATCCTGCAAGATACGCGCTTGTTGAAATCGTGAATATTCACGACGCGGCGCTTGAGTTTGAACCGATTTACAGAGTAATTTTCGAGTGTGACTCGGATAAGGTCATGAGCGCGCTGAAAGCGTATGCAGAAGAAAACAAGGGCGGCGAAAACGCCTTTGAAATAGAATGTGTCAGCGAAAAAACAAGCGAAAAGGTTATTATAAAGAATTCAAAAGAGGAGCTTGCCGTTGGCGCACTTCAGAAGTTTATAGACAAATATCTTAAAGAAAATGCAGGATACGTTGACTATATTCACGGTGTTGAGTCTACAAAAACGCTTGCAAACAAAGAAAATGCGATAGGATTTTTGTTTGACGGCATGGGCAAGGACGAGCTTTTCAAGAGCGTAATACTCGGCGGCTCACTCCCGAGAAAGACCTTCTCTATGGGAGAGGCGCACGATAAGAGATACTACCTTGAAGCAAGAAAAATTGTAAAATAATATTGTCGGTTACAGTACGCACTTTCAATGGTGCGCTCTCTCGCCAAAGCCTCCCTCCGCGAGGGAGGTGGCACGGTAAAACCGTGACGGAGGGAGCCGGCGGAGCACAAGTTACAAATAAAAAACACCCTCTTTGACAGTCTTACATATATTGTATTAAACAATAATGGCTGTAAAGAGGGTGCTTTTTATGGATAAATTCAAAGAACTTCCGCTTTTGCTTCTTGATAATAGCAGTATGATGAGCGTGCTTAACGAGGGCGTGTTCAAATGCTATAATATGTCGCTTTCTGACGCGGGGCATATACTTGATGCATATGACGATGCTCATATACTCAAATGCTTTTCAAACCGTGAGATAGAAACTGTTATGTACGATTATCTCGGGATAAGAAAACGTGATTTTGCATACAAGCGCATACGAAATATCCGTACAGGACAGGATGCGATAGTGTTCAAGCTTTATATAACCCCGTCTGAAACGCAACCGGTGATACATGCCGACGACGGCGTTGAAGCAAAAAAGATACAGAACGTATACGTATACTGTCAGTATCTGACGAGAATATCGTGAAAAAATAACCCCCCGACAGACTTCAAAAATCTGTCGGGGGATGTTTTACCATCTAAACCATGTTGATGATACGAATATTGTAAGAATGATAAAACCTGCTGAAATAGCAAATGAAACAAAATTCAAAACTATCATTTTAGAGTTGTTTTCAATGTGGGAAAAAATAACGGAGAGAATCATTGAAGCAATCTGAACAGGGAGATATAAAATAAATCCAAAACCTGCAAGCTGCCACGGAGACCAAAGCCCCAGAATATTAAACAACAAAGTGAGAATGCCTAATATCCATAAAATGCTTGAAAGTATATAGTTAATAACCGTAAAAATCTTTGCTCTGTTTTTCATAATAAACTCCTTTTATTCCAAGCTTCGCTTTTGTCTTATAAATGCGGCGAGAAAACTACCACACTTCCTCTGTATATAATTCATCGTAACACCAATGCATAGGGTTTTCGCAGATGTACTTTACAATTTTGTCATAATCCTCTCGCCCTCGTATAATATGCTCGTAAAAAGAGCTCTGAAATAATTTGTCTACAAAACCTGTCTTTTTACATTCTCTTGTTGTTAATGATTTATAAGCACAAACGATATCCATAACCGTAGGGCGGGGGCTTGCTCCCGCCATTTCCCCATTTAGAATTAAAACTGCATGAATATGATTAGGCATAATTACATATTTATCCACCGAAAGGCAAGAATATCGCTTTTCAAGCAATAATAATTGATTCTGTGCAATCAGTCCAAATGAAGTATATTCTATGTTGTTTATTTCGGCGGGAGCAAGCCCCCGCCCTACGATGCGAGACAACACGCATCGTCTGTTATGCGTACAAATCGTTATAAAATATGCACCATTAGAACTGTAATCAAAGTTATCAAGACGAGGATGCTTTCTTTTTGAAAATTTCCTTTCTTTATCCATTGTCATCACCTAATCTATTATACTACAAAATCGGCAGAGAAACAATATCTCTGCCGAAGTTTGTAATTATATCTATGAGAAGTAGTGTAAAAAGGTTTTATTACTTCTTAAGCCTCTTATCACACTTGGTCGCAAGATAAGTACCAAGGCTCTGGAATACCTGTACCATAAGAATAAGAAGTATTACTGCGATAAGCATTACGAGGTATTTGTATCTGTAATAGCCGTAGTTTATCGCTATCTTACCAAGTCCGCCGCCGCCGATGATGCCGCTCATCGCGCTGTAACCGAGTATGGTCGTGATCGCGATTGTTGCGTTTGATATAAGCGACGGTACACTTTCGGGTATCATCACCTTTGTTATGATCTGAAAGGGTGTTGAGCCCATGCTCTCTGCCGCTTCGATTATGTTCGGGTTGACTTCCCTCAGGCTTGACTCAACAAGCCTTGCAATAAAGGGAAACGCCGCTATAACAAGCGGTACTATTGATGCAACCGTTCCGACCGTTGTTCCTACAATAAGGCGTGACAGAGGGAAAACGAGTATCATAAGTATCAGAAACGGCACTGAGCGCAAAAGGTTGATAACAACGTTAAGCACCTGCATAAGCCACGCGGGCAGAGGCAGAACGCCGTTCTTTTCTCCTGCAACAAGCAAAACGCCGAGCGGAAGTCCGAGGATTATTGCAAATGCTGTTGAGAGCACCGTTACGTAAAAGGTTTCCCATATAGCCATCGGGAACTCGTTTACAATTATCGCAAGAGCTTCGTCAAAAGCCTGTTGTGAAAATACTTTATCAAACATTATCACACACCTCCTCGACGAAAACTGCCTCTGTTTTTGTCAGATACTCTATAGCTTTCTTAGCGCTTTCTTCATCGGGTACACCGAGAAGCATATTTCCGTATACCTTGTCGCCGATACATCTTGTTGAAGCCGCTAAAATGTTGGCGGTGATGCTTATGTCAACTGCCATTTGCGTGATCATCGGCGTGCGTGTTGCATATGCGCCGTTGAATACAACCCTTAGCTTCTTTTCGTCCGTGTCTACGATTATCTCGTCAGCACCGTCGGGGAAAACAAGCTTTTTAGCCGCCGCAGACTTTGGCTTTGAAAAGACCTCTGCAACAGGGCCTTCTTCAACAACAACGCCGCCGTCAAGAATGGCAACACGGTTGCATATTTCTTCAACAACGCTCATCTGGTGGGTTATAACTATAACCGTTATACCAAGTCTCTTATTTATCTCGCGTATCAGCGAAAGTATAGAGTGTGTGGTGTTCGGGTCAAGAGCGCTCGTTGCTTCGTCGCAAAGCAGTATCTCAGGGTCTGTTGCAAGAGCACGCGCTATTGCGATACGCTGTTGCTGACCGCCCGAAAGCTGGGCCGGATACGCGTTTGCCTTGTCGGGCAGACCAACGATATCAAGAAGCTCAAGCGCACGCTTGCGCGCACTTTTCTTGTCAACTCCTGCAAGCTCAAGCGGAAAGCATATGTTCTTAAGGCATGTTCTCTGCATAAGCAGATTAAAGCCCTGGAATATCATCGTTACCTTGCGGCGCACGCGCAAAAGCTCGCCCTTTGAAAGCGCGCCGATGTCTGTACCGTTTATAACTACCTTACCGTCTGTGGGGCGCTCAAGCATGTTGATGCATCTCACAAGCGTGCTTTTTCCCGCGCCGCTCATGCCAATAATTCCGTAGATATCGCCGTCATTTATTGTTAGCGTTACGTTTTTAAGCGCATTGACTTCACCGTCTGAGCCCTGAAAGCTCTTGGACAGATTCTTTATTTCAATCATGATTTAACTCTTTCTTATAAAATCCACTGCCGCAGAAAAACTCTGCGGCAACGGTAAACTTTTATTATTTCAGAGCGTCAAGTGTTGTCTGCTTGCCGCCGTAAAGTCCGAGGGGCTCAACGTGGATAGCGGCAGCGGATACGATGTGTGTGCCGTTCTGAGCATTGAAGTCGTCAAGATAAGGAACGTGCTGGAAGTAGTTAGCGTCGATCTCGCCGCTTTCAACAACGTTGTTGGGCTGAACGTAGTCTGTAAACTCAACGATCTTAAGTGTAATGTTCTTTTCGGCAAGGATGTCCTTTGCTATTGCAAGGATCTCTGCGTGAGGAGCGGGAGAAGCGGCAACGGAGATCTCGGCACCGTCAAGGGCTGCATAGTCAACGTCAGCTGCATATCCGTCGCCGGGGTTTGCAACAACGCCGACAACTGCGCCGGCATATGTCTGTGCTATGTAGTCTGCAACAGCACGGCTTTCAAGAGCTGCAACGAGAGCCTTTATCTTGTCTGTGTTCTCATTACCTTCTTTAACTGCAATGATATTGCTGTATGCGGAAGACGCGCCCTCTATAGCGAGAGAGTCTTCAACGGGGTTCATATCTGCCGCGATAGCGTAGTTTGAGTTGATTATAGCATAGTCAACGTCCTGAAGTATGTTGGGAAGCTGAGCAGCTTCAACTTCTTTGAACTCAATGCCATGAGGATTGGATTCAATGTCGAGGATTGTTGCTGTGATGCCTGCACCCTCTTTAAGAGTTATGATGCCGTTGTCTTCAAGAAGAAGAAGAGCGCGGGCTTCGTTTGTGGTGTCGTTTGGAACTGCGATCGTGATAGCGTCAGATCCGCATGAAGACATAACGAGAGCGGACGCTATAAGAAGTGCTGTTGCGAGTACAAAAGATAATACCTTTTTCATGATGGTTCTCCTTTATGTATATAAAATTAAATTGAAAACAGTAAAAAACGGGAAGCTTTCTCTGCTTCCCGAAAGTCAAACACAATTCTCTGTGCGCTATATTACAGAAAGCATCGGATATTAACAGGCATAAGAACGCATGCGCATGGTATACATGCACATCCCTGTCATATCCATCATAGCAAAAAGTTTAACCATGATGCTTTCTCCTTAAACTTTACACTTTTGTTGGCTAAATTATAGCACGATGCGAGTGCTGTGTCAAGAGTTTATGTAAATTTTATTCCATATCAAGCTCGGGAATAACCGATGAATTGCTTTTTACCGATTTCAAAACGAAGTGAGTACGTGTGGACTGAACGCCCGAAACGCTTTTTATCTTACGGTGAAGCTTTTCAAGGCTGTCGGAAGAATCTGTGAATATCTTGAGCATAAAATCGTATTCACCCGTAAGGTAGTAGCAGGACTGTATGCTTTCCGTATCGTGTACCATTTCAGCGAAAACGTCATAATACTTTGGATGCTCAAGGCTTACCTCCATAAGAGCGATAAGATCGTTTCCGAGCTGTTTCTGATTGAGCGTTATAGTATACTTCTCGATAGTACCGTTGGCTTCAAGCTTTTTGATACGCTCAATAACCGCAGACACCGAAAGATTGATCTTTTTACTTATATCCGACGCTTTCATTCTTGCATTTTCTTTAAGGCAGGCAAGTATCTCAAGATCGATTTTATCCATAGAGCGTTTTTCCATAGCAGGCTATGTCTCCTTTATATTTCCGTATAAATTCTGCTTTTCGACTAATTATACCAAAAAAATTTCGGCGTGTCAATGATTTGTTGAATAAAAGATACCAAAAAATTTCAAAAATTTTTCAAATAATAAAATATTATGTAAATCTATTGCACATAGGATCAGTTTTGTGTATAATTTATTTGGAATTATAAAATTACATTTTTTGAAGCTTTAATGAAAGGTTGGGTACATATTTTATGAAGGAATATTATAGCCTTGACGTTGCAGGCGTAAAAAGAGACCTCAGGCTTTTTAGCGTGAGCGACACACTCAAAATTGCCGCATTTATTCTCTTTGGCGACGTTGAACTTACCGTGGCATGCGCAGGTGCGCTTGCAAAGATCGCGCCCGAGCACGACATACTTCTGACAGCTGAGGCAAAAAGCATACCGCTTATTCACGAAATGGCGCGCCAGATGAGCGAAAACGAATACGTTGTTGCAAGAAAAGGCGAAAAGGTTTATATGGAAGATATTGTGAGAGTAACGGTAACGTCCATAACAACCAAAAAGGAGCAAATGCTCTGCATCGGTAAAAAGGAAGCAGACCTTATACGCGGCAAGAGAGTGCTTATTATTGACGACGTTATAAGCACGGGAGAATCGCTTGCGGCTATGGAAAAGCTTGTAGAAGCAGTTGGCGGCAATATCGTCGGGAAAATGGCGGTGCTTGCCGAGGGCGATGCAATCGAGAGAGAAGATATAACGGTGCTTGCGCCCCTTCCGCTGTTTGATGCAAACGGAGAGCCTCTCAAATAATCTTATAAAACAAAGGCCGGTCCCTGCAGGATAAAGCGGGGGCCGGTTAACTGTGTGCAAAATCATTCAAAGGACAGGTCAGAGCCATGAAGGCGACGCTTGAGTTTATAAAAAAGAATACTGTGTTTGTAATAGCGGTAATCGCGGCGGCGGTAACAATGTTCATAGTACCGCCCGACAAAGAATACTTGGGATATTTTGATTTTAAGGTGTTAAGCTGCCTTTTTGCCGTTCTTGCGGTAGTCTGCGCGCTCAGAAGCATGAGGTTTTTTTATTCGACGGCGCAGAAAATAGTCAGAAAATTTGACACGGCGCGCAAATGCGCGATAGCGCTTGTTTATATAACCTTTATAGGCTCAATGTTTATAGCAAATGATATGGCGCTGATAACATTTTTGCCGCTCGGTTATTATGTTCTGAAAACGACTAACATGCAAAAATACATGGCGGTGCTTTTTATACTTCAGAACATAGCGGCAAACCTCGGCGGAATGCTCACGCCGTTTGGAAATCCGCAGAATCTGTATCTCTATACAAAGTTTCATATACCCACGGGAGAGTTCATTCATATAATGCTTCTTCCGTTTGTGCTTTCGGTAATGATCATCACGCTTTGCTGTGTGATCTTCTTTAAAAATGAAAGGCTCAGCATAACGATAGAGGAAAATCCTCTTGATCATAAGCGTGTTGCACTTTACATGGTGCTTTTTGCCATTTCGGTCATAATGGTTTTCAGAGTAATTCCTTATTATGTCGGACTTATTATTATAACCGCAGTACTTTTGGTTGAAAACCCAAAAGCGCTTAAAAAGGTTGACTATCCGCTTCTTGGAACGTTTGCGGCATTTTTCGTTTTTTCGGGAAACATGGCTAGAATAGAATCGGTGAGAGTGCTGTTTGCTGCGCTTCTTGAAAAGAGCACTTTGCTATTCAGTATACTTTCCTGCCAGGTGATAAGCAACGTTCCCTCAGCAATACTTCTTTCGCAGTTTACCGATAATTACAGAGAGCTTCTGCTCGGTGTTAACATAGGCGGAGTCGGTACGCTGATATCATCTCTTGCAAGCCTTATAACCTTCAGGGAGTACACTAAGCGCAACCCCGGCAAGTGGTTTAAATATTTGCTTATCTTCTCGGCATTCAATTTCGTGTTTTTAATAATACTTACGTTAGTAATGATGATCGTAAAATAAAAAACGGCGGTGCATGAAAAGCACCGCCGTTTTTTACACCCTTATTCTTACAAGGCTCTTGTTGAATGTGAGGTCAACTATTTCCACGTATACGTACTGACCGACGTAGTCGGTCACGTCAAAGACGGCGCAGAATTCGCCGCCCACACCGAGCTCACTTAAGTATTCGTCGTCGGGAGCATTGCCTGTTATGCATTCGATTTCTGCATTGTTTACTCCCACAACAGACATTTCTTTTATATAAGTGTTATCGGTTGCAACAAGATCGAGATAACGTCGTCCCTTGTCGCTTCGTGTTGAGTAAGACGAAATTTCCGGCTTTTCGCTGTCAACCGTGAAGTCAAAGTTTTTGATAAACTCTCTGTCTGACGCGTCGGTTGCAACAACTCTGCACGTGTATATTCCGTCGTCGTATATGAACTTCTTGTTGTCTTTATCTCTTATATCCCAAAGTTCTATCCGATAAGTGTTCGTCTCGCTTTCATTTTCCGGGAGATATGCTTTTTTCAGGCTCGTTATAACGCCAGCCGAAGATATGTATTCTCCGCTTTTTGAGTATATGTCCGCACGCAGACTTTTAAGATTTCTTGTAAGATTAACTCTTAAAAATACCGCGCCCTCAGCGCCATTGGCAATAGGTGACACTACGCAAAGTTCAGGGTATATTTTTTTGAGAGCGCGTTTTTTCTCTATATCGTAATTTGTCCCGAGAACTACGGTGTAGTCATCGAAATCATCGGCAAAATAGGTATACAGATACGTACCTCCAAACAGACCTCCCGCTTCGCCAAGCAGGGAATCAAACGGGTCTGCAGCATAAAAATCACCGTAGAAGCCGAGCATGGGGATTGAATAGGTTTTTTCACATTCTGCGAAAACGTAACCCTGAATGATCATGCCGTTTTCAAAAACACAAGAAAGTGTATCAAGCTCATTGGGATCTAATTTTACATTTAACTTAATATCAACACTCTCACGTGGCGCAAGAGTCAAGAGAGCACCTCCGTCTGAGCTTATATCTTTGCCCTCATACGTAATAGCGGCGCCTTCAAGCTCGTCTATAAAATTCCCCGTAAAGCTTACTGTGTCAGAAGAATCTTTGCCGAGATATTCGTAAAGCATCTGAGAATTTTGTTTATAAAACGAGTCATTTTCTCTGCAAAGCTCAGAGTATGGTATAGATTCGTAGCTTTCGGTGCCGAGAATAGCCGATAAGCGCACGGCTTTTTCTTTATCTGTCAGGTTTTCAAGTGTCAGCTCTATATCAAACTCATTATCAAGCTTGTTGCCCAAAAGTATTTTCGCCTGTCCGTGAGAGGTTATGCATATGTCTGCTTCAAGCGATTTTACGCCGTCTGCAAGATGTCCTGCGCCCTGAAGCGTAACGCCATACAGGCGGCTTTGGGCAGAGTCGCTTTCGCGCATCGGTGTTGCAAGGTTCATAAGTATTGCCTTTGTTCTGTCTGCTCTGTTGCAGCCGCTATTGTCTTTAAGCCCGACTGAGACCGCAGCAGAAAGGCCTGCAACGTAAGCGCCTGATGCAGAAGTGCCGGAGATAGTAGAGTATGAGCCGTTTTTATTTGCAACCAAAACCTCAGAGCCTGAAGCAGCAAGCTCGGGCTTGACGTCAAGCGTGGGAGTCGGGCCCTTTGAAGAAAAGGGTGAAACCGAGGGGGTTATACCTGCGTCGGTCACGTATTTTATTTTTGAGTCTACATAAATTTGTTTGAGGGTTGCTGCCTTCATTTTTTCGCCGTCAGTATTTGATATAAGGATTGCAGGCAAAAGAGCGCCTTCAAGCTGCATGGACGTGCGGATCGCGGGGGTGTCGCTTTGTGAGTTATCGTAAATGATAACGGCGGCGGCGCCGTGCTTTGCCGCGTTGTTTACTTTATCTGTGAAGTTTAATTCACCGCGTTTTATAAGCGCAATTTTTCCCGAAAGATCAAGAGGCGTGCCGTTTACTGTAAAGTCCTCTTCTTTTCCAAGGCCGTTTATAACAACGTATTCAAGCGTCTGAGCGTTAAAAAGCGAGTAAAAGGGCTTAGAGTTATAAAGATGGTTTGAGTCGCTGAATGGGATATACGTGCCGTTAGAGAGTCTGAGTGCATAGGCGCTTGCAAGAAACGTGCTTGAGCTTGCCACCGATAATGTGTGGACAAAGCTTGCGGGCGCGCTCACGGTACCGCTGTCGGGAAGAGCTGTGAGAGGCTCAAAATACCCGTAGTGCTTGTCAAAGACCGAGCCTGCACCGAGAGCAGAATCGTTTCCGACGGGGCAAACTACGCAAACCTCTTTTTCGTGCAGTCTTTCTATAACCTCTTCAAGAAGATTATCATAAAGCCCGTACTCTGAAAACCCGCAGGGTGAGCCGAGGCTTAAGCATACAGAATCAGCACCGAGCACATAAGCATCTTCAAGAGCCGCTACTATATCGCTCGTCTTCGCCTCGCGGGAAGAATCCGAGTATACTTTCATAGCAAGCACCTGCGCCGACGGCGCGGCTGAAACAACCTCGCCGTTTTCGGGATTGCCTGCAGCGAGGGAGAGCATTGCTGTTCCGTGATTTGAGCTTGAATATACGTCTGTATCTCTGTCTGCATAATCGAATGCAAAGGGTATTTTTTCGCTTTTGTACACACTTTTTACTTTAATGTTCGGATACAGTCTGCTTGCATTGGTAAAGTGCAATATCTCATCAATATCTTTGGGTATTATAGCAAGACTATCAGCAGTTCCAAGCGTAAACAGCTCGTGCTTCAAGTAAAAGCCGTCGTCTATAACGGCAACGACTGAACCTGAGCCTCTCTCGGGATAATAGGCTGGCTCAAGTCCTGGAGCATAAACGATATTTGCGCTATTCTCTTCAAGCGACATTGCTTCATACTCTGTGTTCTCATACAAGCGCTCAACGCCAAAAGCATGACTTAGGATCGCCAACTTTGATGAGGGCACGAGAGCAGAAAAGCCGTGAAAGAGCACAGAGTAAGTGTCTTTATATTCAATGTCAGGTATTTTGGAGCTGATGCTTTTTAATGCACTGTCAATATCCGTATTTTCAGAGAGCGCGACTATAACGCTGATCTTTTCATCTTTAACCTCTGGTTCTAAAGCAAACGTCAGAGTTTGCATAGATGAAAACGTTATAGCAATTGTAATTATTAAGGATACGATTTTTATGCATACATTTTTCATTATAACTTCCTTCCGATTACGGCAAAACTATCTTGAAAGTTTTGGTGTTCATGGCAAAATCGGTAATGTCTGCCCAAAGCACGCTGTCTTTACAAACGGTAATATCAAAGGTAAAGCTGTTGTCACCGTCATATTCAGCGCTCTGCGAATATCCGCTGTTACTTTTTGTATCTATGCCCTCTGTGTTATAAAGGGTTATGCTTTTGATCCTGCTTTCATCTTCTGCCGAGATTTCTATAAGCGTTTTTTCGCCGTCTTTGAACACGTCGGTTTTTGTAAGCTTTGGAGAAGCGGTGTCTATTTTGAAGGGTATCACCAGAAGCTGAGTTGTTTTTGAGTCTGCTGTTGTTGCTTTGATCTTAAGAAAGTAATTTCCGTCGGGGAAGATATAGTCTGCATTTATTCCGTCGCTGCCGTCCCAAACAAGTATTGGGTCATGCCGACTGTCGCCCCCCTTGGTAAGAGGAAAACCGGAATTTGTATATAAGACGGCGCCGTTTTCATCTGTAATATCTGCTCTGAAATAACTTATGTTTCGAAGCAGAGAGGGTGCAAAATACAATAAGTCGAGATTAAAATCGAAATTTGGCGCAAAGGCAACTGATGCGCTCGAGCTGTCTTGAGAATTTCCTAAGGTTACCATGTTATCGTTATCGTCGGGTGACATAAGAGCGTTGCCCGAGAAAAACGGTATTTCACCCGAGTATATCGTTTTATCAAATATATCAGCTGAGTTGAAATCGCCCTCAAAGCCGATAAACGGAACAGAGCCTTTAAACTCGCCGTCGCTTGCATAGAGGAAACCTTCTATAAAATATCCGTTTGTGAACGCGGCCGTGTTAAGCTCGTTTTTATCAACGTTTATAAATATTTTTGCAGAGCATGACTTTTTTGCGCCGAGAGTGATACAGAGAATGTTCTTTTTTGCGCTATACTTTGCAATACCGTTATCGTCAGGTTCAATACTTACATTTTTAATACGTTTTGAACTTAACGTGTTAAAAACGTAGTCTTTTTTTACGCCGTTTTCTTCAATAGACAAACCTCCGTAAATATCGTAAAGAAGGCTTATATCAAGCTCTATTGTTTTCTCGGTCTCGCTTAGATTTTCAACTTCAAATTCAAGAGAATATCTGTCGCCTGCTTTTTCAAGCTTCAGCGATGCGCCGCCGTTTCCCGTGATAAGAAAAGGAACGTTTAGCGCTTTTGAAATATCGGCAAGGCCTGCGCCCTGCTTTCTCGGCGAATATTCTGCATCGCTCATAGGATTTATCAGAGGCTTTGACGAGAACATCAGTGCGTTTTTTATAAAAGCCGGCCGCTTTGACGAGATGTATTTGCTTTCCTCTGCTTCAAGCTTTTCGCAAAAGAGCGCCGCCATACCCGATATAAACGGCGAAGCCATCGAGGTGCCAGAAAGCGAGGCGTAAGTTCCCGGTACTGCAGAATATACGCTTTCGCCAACCGAGGTTATATCAGGCTTTGCCGTCAGTTCGGGAGTAACTCCCCATGAAGAAAATGAGGACATTTCATATGCATACGGGTTACTGATGAAGTCTGAAAGGGACGGATCGAAAACAAGCTCTTTAGGGCTTGCCTCCAAAAGAAATTCACCGTCTTGCTTTGAGATATAAACCGCAGGTATGTTGCATGAGGTAAGCTCCATATATACTTCTTTTTCGTCGTTGTTTCCGTATATTATAACACCGACAGCGCCCTTTTCGGCGGCGATATTTACCTTGTCCATAAACGGTATCTCGCCGCGTTGTATCAAAGCGATTTTGCCTGTAAGATCAATGTGATCGGGATAGTCCTCTGCCTTGCCGACGCCGTTTATGTGAACATACCGGATAACGCTTGGGGCAAAATGCTTTGCAAAGGTGTTCTTTGTTATTCCAAGCGATACGTTTGTATCACAGTATTCTATCCGTGTGATTTCTCCGCGTTCGTTTTTATGTATAAGCGAATCGAGACTCACGTGAGTGTTTTTAGCGCTTGCAACGGCGATAAAATCCTCAACTATTGCAGGGTGGCTTACAGTTCCGTAATCTGGCATTTCCGCAAGAGGATACGGAAGGTCATATTTTTCTGCAAAAGTGCTGTCATATGCCGAAGAAGAATCGTTTCCTGCGGCGCACACTACGGTTATTCCTGACTTTGTAAGCCTTTTTGCCATTTTACTTATAACCGAATTTTTGTTCGTTGTAAGGGAGCCTGAGTAAGTACCGAGGCTTAAATTTATAACGTCGGCACCAAGCGCGACGGCGTCTTCAAGTGCGGCGGCAACGAAGTATTCGCTTGCGTCGGCGCTTGATGAGAAAACTTTCATCAAAAGAAGCTGACAGTCGGGAGCAACACCCGTCATAGTGTTGCAGTCGGCTCCTATAACTGCCGCAACGTGCGTACCGTGCCCTTCGAGCGTGGAAACGTCGGCCTTGCCTGTTGTATAGTCGAATGCATACGGTATCTTTTCGCTGACGTATACGTCGTTTGCGCTTACACCCGCACTCTCGCTTGCAAGCTCACCGTCGCTCATAAGCTTTTCTATATCCTCTTTCTTCAAAGCCGACACGTCCGGCGCTTTGGCAAAAACTTCGTGCGAAACGTCAAAGCCGTTATCTATAACGGCAACAATACTGCCTTTGCCCGTAAAACCTGTTTTGTGAACGCTGCTTGCGCCTAACATTTCAGAAGCATAGACCGAGCTTGTACTATATTCTGCTTTGTCTGCTTTAAGCGGCGAAAAATATCCGCATATATTGGCGTCAAAATACTCGCTGTTATCGATTATATCAATGTATTTCTGCTCTGCACGGGCATAAAAGCCGAAAAATGCGTGCTCAAACGTGTCTATAATTTCAATATTTCTGCCGGCAAGAGAAAAAAGCGCATCGAGTGCCATACTTGCACTTTCGAAATATTCTTCGTCTGCATATATCATTATTTCGCATATTTCGCCGTCTTTGGCAAAGCTTGCCGATACGGGAATAAGCAGATTTATAAGCATTATCAGAGTCAGAAGCGGCGGGAGTGCTCTTTTCATGTGTTTTTTCATTCCAAACCTCTTTGTTTTGTATATGTATAATTCAAGTAATCATAAATAAAGTCATATCTACTTATAACAGTATAGCAGACAAACAAATCCCGTTCAATAGAAATTTTTGAATTTTTATCACAATTGGGGACAATAATGAAGTATCGGAAACAATTTCACAAAAAAGAGGAAGAATTTATGCAACACGATATCTTTTTAAAAAAATATATTTCATTCATTCTTGCGTTTGCGCTTTTTATATATACCTTTTCTGTATTTTTGCCTGTAAGCGGCGAAGAAGCTCTGTATGATAAAATACTCAGGCTTCACGTTATCGCAAATTCAGACAGCGAAGACGATCAGGAAATGAAACTTTTTGTGCGAAACAGTATTTTATGCGAGCTTGAAAAGCTTTACGAAGCCAACGGCGTTGAAGATATAGAATCGGCAAAATCACTTGTTGATAAAAACCGCGCGTTGCTTATTGGCGCGGCAGAAAGGGCGGTTTATGAGTATGATCCCGAATGTAATTATAAGGTCGAGCTTGAGCTTACGCGCGCAAGCTTTCCTACAAAGGCGTATGAGGATATAACCCTGCCTGCAGGAGTATACGACTGCGTGAGAATAAAGATAGGTAAGGCACAGGGAAAGAACTGGTGGTGCGTGCTTTTCCCGACACTCTGCCTTTCAAGCGCTACCTGCGATGATACAGAGTCCGCTTCTTACGTATACGAAGAAAACGGCGAAAAGTTTGTCGCAGCAGGATTCACACCGCAGGAGATTCGCATTATAACACAAAGCGACAGTACGGACGTAAAAATCAAATTCCGCTTGCTTGAAATCTTCGGCTCTCTTTTTGACGAGGAGAGATAAATTTGGTAAAACTACTTGATTATCTTTAGCTTTTATTATATAATTGTAAAGATAAATGGTAGGAGAGGAAGTGAGTCCGTGCAAACAAAGGGCGAAAAGCTGATGAAAAGCGCGCTTTTTATGGTCGTTGCAACCCTTTTTGCAAAGGCGCTGGGCCTTCTTCGCGATATGCTTGTTGCCGCCGCGTTTGGCACGAGTGTGTCCGCAATCGCTTTTGATGCCGCTTCAAGACTCCCGATACTCTTGTTTGACCTTGTTATAGGCGGAGTTGTAACGGCGGCGTTCATACCTATATTCAATGAGCTTCTTGTTAAAGACGGCAGGGAAAAAGCGTTTGAATTTGCCGATCATTACGTTACACTTATTTTGGTTATAACGATTATAATAGCTTTGCTTGGGGTGCTCTTTGCCGCACCCCTTGTGGAGTTTCTGATACCCGATGCCGCAGACGAAGCTAAAGAGCTCGCCGTGGGGCTGACACGTATAATGTTTCCCATGATAGTGTTTACGGGGCTTGCATTTTCCTTTGTCGGAGTGTTATTATCTCTTGGAGAGTTCAGAATTCCGGCGATAATAAGCTTGGTTTCAAACGGCGTTATGGTAATTTACCTTTTTACGCTCAATAACATCTTTGGTGTTGTCGGTCTTGGCGTTTCGATGCTTTTTGGCTGGTTTATGCAGGCTTTCGTGCAGATCCCAAGGCTTAACTTTCTCGGATACAGATACAGGATAAGACTGAACCTTGGATCGCCGCACATAAAAGAAGCGGCAAAAGGTGCGCTTCCGATACTGATAGGAACGTGGACAGGCCCTGTCTGCGCCCTCATAAACACGAGATTTGCATCAGCAATAGAACAGGGGCGCGCAGTAACCGCGCTCGGATACGCCAACAGATTTTATACGATAATCATCGGCGTTTTCTCATACGTTGCAACCAACCTGCTCTTTCCCTACATATCAAAGGCGGCGGCCGGCGGTGAGAAAAAAGAAGCAAACAGGCTTATGATTTCATCGGTGCGCATACTCATGCTTGTGATAATGCCCATAACCGTTGGAATTTTTATGCTTTCCGAGCCGCTCGTGTCGCTTATATACGAAAGAGGAGCGTTCACTCAAAGCGACGTTGCAATGACGGCGACGGCGCTCAGATTCTATACGCTGGGCATGGCGTTTTCCGCGGCAAACGAGGTGCTTACAAAAGCGTTTTTTGCGCGCAAGGAATATAAAGTGCCGATGTATGCGTCGCTTTGTGCTATGTGCGTAAACTTCGCGCTCGTATTTTACTTTGCCAAGCATATGGGAATCGGCGGTATCGCGCTTGCATCGGGAATAGCCGTTGCGGCAAGCTGTGTTTTTAACTATGTTCTGTTGTCTTGCCGAGAAAAAGAGCTTTTCGTTTTCTCTGATGTGCTGGCGCTGATAAAAATGGCGGTCAGCGCTCTTGTTATGGGTGCGCTCGTGTATTTTTCAAGCTTATCTGTAAGCGGTAATTTATTAAAGCTTATTGTCGGTGTTATGATCGGAGCTGTTGCATACTTTATATGTTGCGCCATCTTACGTGTTGACGAGGTAAAATACCTTATTAACAAGGTGAAAAGCGTTGTTTTTAAAAAATAAGATCGTTGGAGGAAATATATGATAAAGGTACTTAATGTAATAACCGATACCAATATCGGCGGAGCCGGCAGAATTTTAGTCCATTACCTGAAAAATTTCGACCGTTCGAAATATGACGTTTACGTTGCGCTTCCCGAGGGAAGCTTACTTATAGAAGAAATAAATAAGGCAGGATATGAAGTTATAACGACTAAATACGGCAAGGATAGATCATTTGAGCTGCCGGCGGTGCGCGAGTTTTATAGGATAATAAAAGAATTAAAGCCCGACATAGTACACACGCATTCGTCTTTCAGCGCAAAGCTTGCATCGTATTTTGCAGGCGTACCCTCGCGCATTTATACGCGCCACTGTGCTTTTGACCTGCCTGACAACATGAAAAAATTCCCGAGAAAGCAGATAAGCGGCTTTGTTAACAACACCCTTGCAACAACCATAGTTGCCGTTGCTCCTGCGGCGGCAGATAACCTTACGGATATGGGTGTTGACGCGAAAAAGATCACGGTTATAATGAACGGTGTTGAAAAGTTAAGGGAGCTTTCAAGCGAAGAAAAGCTTTCTCTTAAAAGAGAGCTTGGCTTTAGTGCAGACGATTTTGTATGCACAATGTCTGCGCGCCTTGAGGACGTTAAGGGGCACGACTACTTTATAAACGCGGCAAAGCTTATACGGGAAAAGAAAGATAATATAAAATTTCTTATCGTAGGTACGGGCGCGCTTGAGGACGAACTCAAAGCGCTTGCTCATAGCCTCGATCTTGACGATACTGTAAAATTCACGGGATTTGTCCGGGACGTAGCGCCCTATATAAATATAACAGACCTTAACGTTAACTGTTCGTGGGGAACAGAGGCTTCAAGCCTGGCGATTGCAGAGGCGATGAGCCTTGGCGTGCCGACTCTTGCATCTGATTTCGGCGGAAATCCGTCTGTTATAAAAGACGGTGTTAACGGCAAGCTTGTACCCAAGAAAAACACAAGCGCGCTTTATGAAGCGATACTTGAGATAGAAGCAGACAGAGAGCTTTTAAAGAAGCTTTCCGAGGGCGCGCAGAATATGTATGAAACAAACTTCACGTCGGCGGCGATGACGCGCCGTCTTGAAGCACTTTACGATAAAGAAGCCGAAAGGATAAGGGCGAAATGAGTAATCTTTCACCGGATGATGCAAAAGCGAAAATAGAAGAGCTCAGAGAGCTTATACGTTATCATTCAAAGAGGTATCACGAGCTTGATGCGCCCGAGATATCCGACTTTGAATATGACCGTATGTACTATGAGCTTATTGCGCTTGAAAATGAGTTCCCCGAATATGACTCGGACGATTCGCCAACGAAAAAAGTTGGAGGCGGACTGCTCTTGGGATTTGAAAAAGTCGAGCATAACGTGCCGCTTAACAGCCTTTCGGACGTTTTTGATTACGAGGGGATAAAAGCGTTCATAGAGCGCACCGCACCTGACGCGGGAGAGGACGGATACAGCGTTGAGTGCAAGATAGACGGTCTTTCTGTATCACTTGTATATGTTAACGGCGTGTTTGAGCGCGGCGCTACCCGCGGTGACGGTAAGGTGGGGGAAAATATAACCGAGAATCTCAGAACGATACCGAATATACCGATGAAGTTAAAGAGCGATGTCGGGTACGTTGAGATTCGCGGTGAGGTCTATATGCCGCGCCGCGCATTTGAAAGACTTAATGAAAAAAGAGAGGCGGCAGGCGAGAGCTTGTTTGCCAACCCGAGAAACGCGGCGGCAGGCTCGCTGAGGCAGCTTGATCCCAAGGTGACGGCATCGCGCGGGCTTGATATATTCGTCTTCAATTATCAGGCAGGCAGTCGTGAGTTTGATCTTCACAGCGAAACGCTTGGATATATGAAAGAGCTTGGCTTCAACGTGATACCCGAAACAAGAGTTCTTCATACCTATGAAGAGATAGTTGAAAGAATCGAAGAGATAGGACGGCTTCGCGGCTTTCTGCCCTATGATATAGACGGAATGGTCATAAAGGTAAATTCGATCGCGGCAAGGCGGGAGATCGGAGAGAATACCAATACTCCAAAATGGGCGATAGCATATAAGTTTCCGCCTGAAGAAAAGGAAACGAAGCTTCTTGATATTGTTGTTCAGGTTGGCAGAACAGGAGTTTTAACGCCAAACGCCATTCTCACGCCCGTAAGACTTGCAGGTACAAGCGTCAGCCGTGCAACGCTTCACAATCTTGATTTTATCAGGCAGAGAAATATAAAGATTGGCGATACGGTAGTAGTACGCAAGGCGGGGGATATTATTCCAGAGATCGTTTGCGCAAAAACAGAAAAGCGCGACGGCAGTGAGCGCGATTTCAACATGCCTATGTACTGTCCGTCATGCGGAGAGCCGATAATCAATTACGAGGGAGGCGCCGCGTATTACTGTACCAACGGCGGTTGCCCGGCACAGCTTGAGAGAACGCTTGCACATTTTGCATCAAAGGATGCGATGAACATTGATAAAATGGGTCCTGCCGTTGTAAAGCTTATAATAGACGCGGGGCTTGTTAAAGGCCCGGCTGATATATACAAGCTTCGCGCAGAGGATATAAAATCTCTTGACCGTATGGGTGAAACTAGCGCAAAAAAGCTTATAGCGGCTATTGAAAAATCAAAGGGAAGCGGCCTTGCAAGGCTCATTTACGCTCTCGGCATCAGGCAGACGGGCGAAAAGACGGCGGCTATGTTAGCCGAGCATTTCGGCGATATTGAAAAGCTGTTTGAGGCAAGCACAGAAGAGCTGACGGCGCTTGACGATATAGGGCTTGTTACGGCAGAATATATAGTAGATTTCTTCTCCCATGTGCAAACGCGCCTGACGGTCGATTCGCTTAAAGAAAACGGCGTTGTATGTACCAATAAAAACGTACGGCTTGACGAGCGCTTCGCGAAAAAAAGCTTCGTTTTAACGGGCACACTTCCGAATATGAGCCGTTCTGAAGCCTCGGCGCTGATTGTGGCTCACGGCGGAAAGGTGTCGGGCACGGTTTCAAAGAAAACCGACTTTGTTGTTGCCGGAGAAGAGGCAGGAAGCAAGCTTGAGCGCGCAAATGCGCTTGGCATTACGGTTATAGACGAGGCAGGACTTTTGAAAATGCTGAATGGAGCAGAAGGGGACAATTAAATGTTTGTAGATAACGTCAAAATATATATAAAGGCAGGCGACGGCGGTAACGGCTGCGTATCGTTCCACAGGGAAAAATACGTTGCGCGCGGCGGCCCTGACGGTGGCGACGGCGGCAACGGCGGCAATATAGTTTTCGTTATAGACGAAGGCACGAATACTCTTCTTGACTTCCGTTATCACAGAAAATTCGTTGCCAAAAACGGCGGAGACGGTATGCCTGCAAAGTTTCACGGAGCAACGGCAGACGACCTTATCATAAAGGTTCCGGCAGGAACAGTTATCAAGGACGCAGAAAGCGGCAAGGTCATAAAGGATATGTCGGACTGCGGGCCGACGGTTATATGCAAGGGCGGCCGCGGCGGTTGGGGCAACAGACGCTTTGCAACGCCGACAAGGCAGATACCGCGCTTTGCCAAAAACGGTACGCGAGGCGAGGAAAAAGAGGTAATACTTGAGCTTAAAATGCTTGCGGACGTAGGCCTTGTTGGTTTTCCCAACGTTGGCAAATCCTCTATTCTTTCGATGATATCCTCGGCAAAGCCCAAGATTGCAAACTATCATTTCACAACGCTTTCCCCCGTTCTCGGAGTGGTGCGCGCAGGAGAGGGAGGCGGCTTTGTCTGCGCCGATATTCCCGGGCTTATCGAGGGGGCAAGCGAGGGAGCAGGACTCGGTCACGATTTTCTCAGGCATGTTGACAGATGCAGACTTATCATTCACGTTGTTGATATATCGGGAAGCGAAGGCAGAGATCCTGTTGAAGACATAAAAAAGATAAATGCAGAGCTTGCAGGCTACAGCGAAAAGCTCGCGTCAAGACCGCAGATAATTGCGGCAAACAAGTACGATGCTCTCGATTCTGATGTTGTTGACGTAAAAGCATTTGAAAAATACGTAAAAGAAGAGCTCGGAGCAGAGCTTATATACGTATCTGCCGCAACGCGCGAGAATATAGATGCGCTTGTGAAAGCCGCGGCTAAAAGGCTTGAGAGCCTGCCGCCCATTGAGTATTATGAAACCGAATACGTACAGGAAGAGGTTGCGGATACAGGAGACCGCAGCGTTGATATCCGTCTTGAAGACGGCGTATATATCGTTGAGGGAGACTGGCTTTACAACTTTATGGGCTCTATCAATTTTGACGACAGGGAGAGCCTGTCATATTTCCAGCGCGTGCTCAAATCAAGCGGACTCATCGAAAAGCTTGAAGCGGCAGGAGTGCGCGACGGAGATACGGTTTCCATATACGATTTTGAATTTGATTTTGTAAAATAATTTCTATGCGAGAGGTGTACTTTTGTCAGAAGTACACCTCTCGCGCTTGTTTTTTGTAAAAATTTTCGTAGGGCGGGGGCTTGCTCCCGCCGCTTCGTGCAATTTTTAACCATATAGACGGCAGGAGCAAGCCCCTGCCCTACGAAACCGAAGAAATATCAAACAGCCACCTTCGGATATGAGAGTTATTACGATTTGTAATATAAAGTGCTGTTTATCCATAGTTTTATAAGAGAGTCGGCGGGCTGAGGTGTCGTTTTTGCAGTCCAAAAGAGGGATGAGATACGTTATAATGACAAAAAAATCAAAAAATCCTTGATTTTCTTTAAAAAAGTTCGCAAAAACTATAGATTTTTTCTTTAATATGTAGTATAATGAAATGGCGAATGCGACTCTTGGGGTAAAAACGCGATATAATTGCCAAAAATTTAACAATCATACTTTTCCCCGGGGTATATTTCATAAATCAAATCAGGAGGAACAGATTCAATGAAGAAGAATTTGACCACGGTTGCTTTTGCAGGAACCAAGGAGCAGGAAGCTAAGCTTGATGCACTTATTGCAAAGCACAAGGACGACAAGGGTGCGCTTATGCCCATACTTCAGGGCGCGCAGAATATCTACGGATATCTCCCTATCGAAGTTCAGAACCATATAGCTTTGTCAATGGGAGTATCTCTTGCCGAAGTATACGGAGTAGCAACGTTCTATTCCCAGTTCGTGCTCAACCCGAAGGGAAAGGTTGCAGTTGCGGTATGCCTTGGAACTGCATGCTACGTTAAGGGTTCGGGCGACATTATCGAAAAGATTTCGGAAAAGCTCGGAGTTGGCGTAGGCCAGACAAGCCCCGACGGAAAGTACAGCATTGATGCAACCCGTTGCATCGGTGCATGCGGACTTGCTCCCGTACTTACCATAAACGACGAAGTATACGGAAGACTTGTAACTGCAGACGTAGACAAGATCCTTGCTCCGTACATAGACTGAGTAAATACTTAATTTGATCGGCCGGCAGGACCGGCATGGAGATTTATATGAAAATGTCCGAAATTGCGTCATTACTTGACGCGAAGGTACTATGCTGCGAAGAGCTTATCGAGCATGAGGTTCATTCGGCTTGCGGAAGCGATATGATGAGCGACGTTCTTGCATACGTAAAGAATCAGGCGGTGTTACTTACGGGTCTTGTTAACCCGCAGGTAATAAGAACGGCTGAGATGATGGATATGCGCTGCATCGTATTCGTACGCAATAAGATGCCCTCGCCTGAAATGCTTGAGCTTGCGGCAGACGCATCGATCGTTGTTTTAGCAACGAAGATGCGAATGTTTGAGGCTTGCGGAAGGCTTTATTCGGGCGGACTTATGCCTCAGGAGGTGTAAGCCATGGATAACGCAAGTCCGCTTGCATTTCACTTTGACGTGGATGGGAACGATTTTACCTCTGCGGGAGAAGCATCCGTACAGGTAAAAAAGATCCTCAGGCGAATAGGCATAGATTCCGAAGCGATAAGACGTGTGTCGATAGCGATGTATGAAGCTGAGATAAACATGGTCATACATGCAGGCGGCGGCGAGGCTGAGCTTTTTATCACAGACGATAAGGTGACGCTCGTTATGACCGACCGCGGCCCCGGAATCGCAGATATTGAGCTTGCAATGAGAGAGGGCTATTCAACGGCTCCCGATAATATCCGGTCACTTGGCTTTGGCGCCGGAATGGGGCTTCCTAATATCAAGAGATATACGGATGAGCTCAATATAGAAAGCGAAGTAGGAAAAGGAACAAAAATTACAATGTCAGTAAACATATGAGGTGATAAAGTGGCTCCTTACAAGCATTCTGTTGCGCTCGATTACGACAAGTGCAAGGGATGTATAACCTGCCTAAAAAGATGTCCGACTGAAGCGATACGCATAAAAAACGGGCATGCGGTTATAGATTCCGGGCGTTGTATCGATTGCGGCGAATGTATCAGACAGTGTCCGCATAAGGCAAAGCGCGCCGTTGCAGACAAGCTGGCAGATCTGCCGTTTGGCAAGAAGTTTGTAATTGCGCTCCCGCCTCCGTCTTTGTACGGACAGTTTGAAAATCTTGACGATGCCGACTATATAATGGACGGACTTTTGAAAATCGGCTTTGACTACGTGTACGAGGTTGCAAGAGCGGCAGAGCTCGTAACCGAATATACGAGGCAGTATTTAAAGCGCGACGACATCAGACGCCCGGTCATAAGCTCGGCGTGTCCTGTTGTAACCAGACTCATAGCGCTCAGATTCCCATATCTGCGCGACAACCTCGTTCCGATGCTCTCGCCGATGGAGATCGCCGCCGAAAAGGCGATCGAGGAAGCGATGGCAAAGCACCCCGAATTAAAAAGAGAAGATATCGTAACGGTGTTCATCTCACCTTGCCCTGCGAAAATAAGCGCAGTTAAAAATAATATAGACGGTTATGAAAGTCACGTTGACTTTGTTGTAGCCGTGAACGAAATTTATTTTGAATTACTTGGCGCCATGGGCAAATCAGAAGATATCGCCCCGATATCGAAAACGGGAATGGTAGGAATGAGCTGGGCCCTCAGCGGAGGAGAAGCGTCGGCGCTTTTAAACGACCGGTATCTTGCCGCAGACGGTATTGAAAACATAATCAAGGTGCTTGACGAGCTTGAAACGGGAAGCTTTCCGTTTCTTGATTACATAGAGCTCAACGCATGCAGCTCGGGTTGCGTGGGGGGAGTAATGAACGTCGGCAACCCGTATCTTGCAAAGGTTAAGATACAGAATATTAAAAGATATCTGCCTGTTATGCAAAACAGGCCCTCGGTTGATGAGGTTAAGAGCATACCGAAAAAGTATGAATACAGGCAGCCGGAATACGAGTCGGCATCAAAGCTTGATTCGGACAGAAAAACGGCTATGAGCTTAATGAAGGAAATAGTCAGCCTTGAAAAAAAGCTTCCGGGCTTTGACTGCGGAGCATGCGGGTCGCCAACCTGCCGTGCCTTTGCCGAGGACGTTATAAAGAAGGCTTCATTGCTTGATGACTGCGTGTTTTTGAACAAAAGCGATGAAGAAAATAGCAGTAATACTTGAAATGGCAGTGAAAGGAAGCAGTGAAAATGACGGTAAATGCTGTGTGTGAAGCGCTTGGACTGAAGGTGCTGAATATTGCAAACGGCGAAAGAGAGATCGACGGTGTATATGCGGGAGATCTTCTTAGCTGGGTAATGGGGCATGCGAAAAGCTCGCAGGCGCTTGTTACTATAATGTCCAACATAAACGTGCTTGCAGTAGCGTCGCTTCTTGATCTGTCGTGCGTTATACTTGCAGAAGAAGCGGAGTATGACGGCGGATTTATTGAAGCCGCAAAGTCAAAGGAGATAAACGTATTCTCCTCACCGCTTTCAGCTTATGAGCTTTGCGTAAAGCTTTCAGGTATGATCTGAAATGAACAAATATTATTATGACCTGCATATTCATTCCTGCCTGTCGCCGTGCGGCGACGACGATATGACACCCGCAAACATATGCGGTATGGCGGCGCTTAAAGGGCTTCAGATAGTTGCACTAACAGACCATAACACCTGCGGCAACTGTGAAAGCTTTATGAAAGCGGCCTCGACCAACGGCCTTATCGGAATTGCAGGAATGGAGCTTACAACAAGCGAAGACATACATATAGTTTGTCTGTTTGAGTTTTTAGAAGACGCGCTTGCATTCAGCGAGAAGATGAAAGAGTATCGGACCCCCTTTCCTAACCGAGTTGATATTTTCGGGCGGCAGTTGTATCTTGATGAAAAAGACGAGGTTCTTGGGGAAGAAGAAAACTTTCTTCCGATAGCAACCACGCTTTCGCTTGAATCGGCGTATGAACTTGCACTTGAGTATAAAGCGCTTGTTTATCCTGCGCATATCGACCGCAGTGCAAACGGAATAGTCGAAACGCTGGGAACTCTTCCCGATAAGCCCGACTTTGTTTGCGTTGAATATAAAGACAGCGCAATGGAAGATGAGCTTATAAAAAAGATACCGTCGCTTGCAGGGAAAAAGCGTGTTGTAAACTCAGATGCCCACTATTTATGGGATATAAACGAAGCAGAAAATTATATAGAGCTTGATGATGAGCCGTATAGCAGCGCTTATGTAAGACATCAGCTGTTTGAATATCTGAGAGGCGGGAAAGGCTAATGAAGGAATTATCTCTAAACGTACTTGATATCGCAGAAAATTCCATAACAGCCCGCTCAACGCTTATAAACATAGATATTCTTGAGAGCGATGAAACGCTTACTCTCAGCATCAGGGATAACGGATGCGGAATGAGTAAGGAAATGGTAGAAAGCGTAACCGACCCGTTTTGTACAACGAGAAAAACGAGAAAGGTCGGGCTTGGAATTCCCTTTTTAAAAATGGAAGCCGAGATGACGGGAGGCAACTTTTCGATAGAGTCAAAAAGCGAAAAAGAATATCCCGATGACCACGGAACCGTTACGAGTGCTACGTTTTATAAAAATCACATCGATTTTATACCGCTTGGTGATATAATATCATCAATCTGTACGCTGATACACGGGGCAGGAAGGATAGATATAGTTTATACGCACAAGACGCCTGAAATTGACGTGAGCCTTGATACGAAAGAACTGAGAGAGGTGCTTGGAGAAGAAATAAGCCTTTCAGAACCTGAGGTTCTTGAGTGGATACGGCAATATTTAAGTGAACAATATAATACACATAAATGAAAGAGAGGAAACAAAGATGAAAAGTTTAGCAGAACTTGCTGCCATCAGAGAAAAGATGAAGGACAAGGTATCGATGCGCGAAGGAAGTAATGATATCCGTATAGTTGTCGGAATGGCAACCTGCGGAATTGCCGCAGGTGCACGTCCCGTTCTTAACGCTTTTGTTGAACAGGTCAGCAAAGAAGGTCTTACAGACACAGTAACCGTATCGCAGACAGGATGCATCGGCATCTGTCAGAGCGAGCCTGTTGTTGAGGTATACAAGGCAGGCGAAGACAAGGTGACATACGTTCATATGACACCTGAAAAGGTTGCAAAGATAATAGAACAGCACATCAAGGGCGGCAAAGTTGTCAGCGAATACGCTCTTAAAGAAAACTAATAGCAAAACGGAGGATTAAGAAATGATACGTTCTCATGTACTTATTTGTGCCGGAACAGGATGTACTTCGTCAGGAAGTATAGCTGTAAGCGACGCACTTGAGAAAGAGCTCGCGGCAAAGGGTCTTACCGATGAAATAAAGATCGTTAAGACAGGATGCTTCGGACTTTGCGCACTCGGCCCTGTAATGATAATTTATCCCGAGGGCACATTCTACAGCAGAGTAACTGCTGAAGATATTCCCGAAATCGTTGAAGAGCATCTTCTTAAGGGAAGACTCGTTGAAAGACTCGTTTATAACGAAACTGACCACGAGCTTGCAGAAGGCGAAACAGTTGCTCTTGCAGACACAAGATTCTATAAGAAGCAGAAGAGAGTTGCTCTCAGAAACTGCGGTGTTATCGACCCTGAAAACATTGACGAATACATCGGAACAGGCGGATACGAAGCACTTGGTAAGGTTCTTACCGAAATGAAGCCTCAGGACGTTATCGATACTATTCTTGCCAGCGGACTTCGCGGACGCGGAGGCGGCGGATTCCCCACAGGCAGAAAGTGGCAGTTCGCAGCTGACCAGGTTAACGATACAAAGTACGTTGTATGTAACGCGGACGAGGGCGACCCCGGAGCGTTCATGGACCGTTCTATCCTTGAAGGTGACCCGCACGCGGTTCTCGAAGCAATGGCAATCGCAGGTTATGCAATCGGTGCACACCAGGGTTACATATACATAAGAGCTGAGTATCCTATCGCGGTAAACCGTCTTGAGGTTGCTATTAACCAGGCGCGTGAATACGGACTTCTCGGCAAGAATATTTTTGATACAGGTTTTGATTTTGATATCGAGATCAGACTCGGTGCAGGTGCTTTCGTATGCGGCGAAGAAACAGCGCTTCTCACATCTATCGAAGGTAACCGCGGTGAGCCGCGTCCCCGTCCTCCGTTCCCGGCAGTAAAGGGACTTTTCGGCAAGCCCACCATTATCAATAACGTTGAAACATACGCTAATATCGCTCAGATCATACTTAACGGACCCGAATGGCTTGCTTCCATGGGAACAGAAAAGTCCAAGGGTACAAAGGTATTTGCGCTCGGCGGTAAGATCCACAACACAGGTCTTGTTGAAATTCCTATGGGTACAACACTTCGCGAGGTTGTTGAAGACATCGGCGGCGGCGTACCTAACGGCAAGAAGTTCAAGGCAGCACAGACGGGCGGTCCTTCCGGCGGATGTATCCCTGCTTCTCTTATCGATACTCCTATCGACTACGATAACCTTATCGCAATCGGCTCCATGATGGGTTCGGGCGGACTTATCGTAATGGACGAAGACACATGTATGGTTGACCTTGCAAAGTTCTTCCTTGAATTCACGGTTGACGAATCCTGCGGTAAGTGCACACCCTGCCGTGTTGGTACAAAGAGACTTCTTGAAATACTTGAAAAGATCACTTCAGGTAACGGTACAATGGAAGATATTGACCGTCTTGAAGAACTCAGCGAATACATCAAGAGCGCATCTCTCTGCGGTCTTGGTCAGACAGCTCCGAACCCTGTTCTCTCAACACTCCGTTACTTCCGTGACGAGTATATTGCACACGTTAAGGATAAGAAGTGTCCTGCAGGCGTATGTAAGAAGCTTCTCAGCTATAAGATCGTTGAGGATAAGTGTAAGGGTTGTACAGCGTGCGCACGCGTATGTCCCGTTGGCGCTATCTCAGGTAGCGTAAAGCAGCCTCACGTTATAGATACATCCAAGTGTATCAAGTGCGGAGCTTGTATGGAAAAATGTAAGTTCGGCGCAATCATTAAGGAATAAGAAAGGAGCTTGTCAACATGGAAACAGTAAATATAAAGATTAACGGCAGAGAATATTCTGTGCCGAAGAATTCAACTGTTCTTGAAGCTGCAAGATATGCAGGAATCGATATTCCTACACTCTGCTATCTCAAGGACGTAAACGAAATCGGCGCATGCCGTCTCTGCCTTGTTGAGGTAACAGGCGCCCGCGGACTTGTAACAGCCTGCGTTTACCCTGTTAACGAAGGTATGGAGGTGTTCACAAACACACCTAAGGTGCTTGCGGCAAGAAAGACGAACCTCGAGCTTGTTCTTTCCAACCACGAAAAGAAGTGCCTTTCATGTATCCGCAGCACAACATGCGAGCTTCAGAAGCTTTCTCAGGAATACGGATGCGACGAAACACACTTCAGAGGTGCAAGCGAGCGTTATGCGCTTGATACAAGCACACCCTTTATCGTTCGCGATAATAATAAATGTATCCTTTGCCGCCGTTGCGTAGGCGCTTGTAAGAACGTACAGGCTATCGGCGTTATCGGAGCAACAAACAGAGGTTTTGATTCATGCATCGGACACGCATTTGAAAGAAAGCTTGCAGAAACAAGCTGTATCGGATGCGGACAGTGCGTAGTAGCCTGCCCTGTTGGAGCTCTTTATGAAAAGGACGACACACAGAAGGTACTCGACGCTATCGCAGATCCCACAAAGCACGTTGCTATCTGCGCGGCTCCCTCGGTTCGTGCAACAATCGGCGAATGCTTTGATTACGAGCCGGGTACCGACGTAGAAGGCAAGATGGTTGCTGCAATGAAGCGCCTCGGCTTTGACGGTGTATACGATATGAACCTCACAGCTGACCTTACGATCATGGAAGAAGCAACAGAGTTTCTAGGTAGAGTAAAGAACGGCGGAGCGCTTCCGCTTATCACATCCTGCTCACCCGGATGGATCAAGTATTGCGAACACTACTTTCCTGAATTTACAGAAAATCTTTCAAGCTGCAAGAGCCCTCAGCAGATGTTCGGTGCGCTCTATAAGACATATTACGCACAGAAGATGGGTCTTGATCCCAAAGATATCGTATTCGTATCTGCAATTCCCTGTACAGCTAAGAAGTTCGAGGTAACACGTGACGATCAGAATGCTGCAGGCGTTTCGGACGTTGATATAGCAATCACAACACGTGAGCTTGCAAGACTTATCAAGCGTGCAGGCATCAACTTCAGAGGACTTGAAGACGAAAAGTTTGATAATCCTTTCGACATCGGTTCAGGTGCCGGCGTTATCTTCGGCGCAACGGGCGGTGTTATGGAAGCGGCACTTCGTACAGCAGCAGAGGTTATTCTCGGCAAGAAGCTTGAAAAGCTCGAATTTGACGATGTTCGCGGTATAGAGGGCATCAAGATGGCATCTTACAACCTTGGTGATATGACGGTGCGCGTTGCAGTAGCGAGCGGAACAAAGAACGCTAAGGAGCTTCTTAACAAGGTTAAGAGCGGTGAAGTTGAAGTTGACTTCATAGAGATCATGGCATGCCCCGGCGGATGCGTAAACGGCGGTGGTCAGCCTGTTCAGGATGCAACTGTAAGAAGCACAAAAAATCTCAGAGAGCTCAGAGCTTCCGTTCTTTACACAGCTGATAAGAACATGGACCTCAGAAAGTCTCACGAGAACAGCGCAGTTAAGAAGCTGTATGACGAATTCTTCGGCGAGCCCAACAGCCACAAGGCTCACGAAATTCTCCATACAACATACGTTAAGCGCGGTCTTTAATCTGTAAAAAATGAGGCACTCCGTCTGGAGTGCCTCTATTTTTATGAAAGTGTTTGTTAACAAAGCTCTTTTGTCAAAGCCTTAGCATAAGGAAAACGACTATATTTTAGGCTCCCCTTTTTAAAGGCGAGCTGGCACCGAAGGTGACTGAAGGGTTTAAATCAGACAAAAGTACTTGTTAATGTAACCCTTCCACCGCTTACGCGGTCCCCCTCCCCTTTGGAAAAGTGGAGGCAAACAGAGGCAGCGCGTTCATGTTAAGTTAAAGTAGGCTCCCCTTTTTAAAGGGGAGCCTCGGAAGGCTGAGCGCCTTGCCTGCGTGATACTCTCCGCCCTGTCTACTCTCTTTTTTCTTTCTCAATTTTTATAATAGCCACGGTCATGTCATCGGCTTTACTGTTGCATTCAAGCGCACGCTCAAGAATCTTATCAGCCATTTTGTTTATGTCATCATCGAACTCGAAACATAGCATACCTGTCAGCCATATGCCGTCTTCAAGAGAAGCGGCAACACCGTCGCTGAACATAATGATTATATCGTTATCGTGAATATCAAAATCAATAAGTTCGGCATCGGTTTCCTTGAGTATACCGATGGGAAGAGTTTTTGACTGAAGCTTGTATAAATTCTTATCCCTGAGTATATAAGAAGGAGCTGCGCCACTTTTAACAAAGCAGCCCTTTGAACTAAGAAGGTCAAGCTCAACAAGGTCAATGCTTGCAGAACATTCCTCGCTTTTATTTCTTATAAAGCCGTTAAGCATTTCTATAACGATATTTTTAGCGCATCCTGCAGATAAAAGCTTTGATAAAAACATCGAGCAAAGTCTTGAGGTCATAGCTGCGTCTCTGCCGCTTCCCATACCGTCGGAGATAAGATAGTAGAAACAGTCGTTTTTGTTTTCAAAAGCCTTGTGCGTATCCCCGTTATAATCGCTGCTTTCCATTTTTGTGCTTGCATGAGCGAAGCTTACCTTATAAATACGTTCGCTTCTCACAGACATTGAAAGCCTGTCCTCATCAAGCTCAAAGGTCGGAAGAGTAAGCCTTGCATTACAAATATTTTCAAGCGCGGTGCGTATCTGCGGCGCGCTGTATTTTATCTGAGATAGGTTCATTCCCGTAAGAGATATTTTAAGATTTCGTTTACCGTATGCGAAAACACCGTCTGCATCAATATCCATATACTTAAGCGCATGAACTATCTTTGAAGCAAGTTCCGGATTTGGCTCATATTCCTCGTCGTTTATTTTTGAAGCGTCAAGAATAAGCTTTGACATAGCCTTGTAATCTATTGCGAAAACAGACGTTTTGTCGGAGCGTATCAATTTCTCAAGATGCTTCGAATACGATATATTTGCTTCACTTACAATTTTTAGTATGTTGAAGCATTTGCTTGCCACGTGCTCGGGCACGTCAGTCATGTCTATGCGCCCTTTAGTGCTCAGAGCGCTTGTGAATTTACCCATAAGGTCAAAGGTCCCTGCACAGTCCTTGCCATAGCAGACGCCTGCAAGCGAGCATCTCTGGCAATGGTTCTGAAAGCTGTCTTCGCAGAGACGCTTGAGATCAAGCACGTCAGGCCTTTTCAGCTTGTCCGACAGCGCAGCGATCGTGCGAGAAAGTGAGTCAAGCGATTCTGAAACCGATTCAAGCCTTATCGCGCTGTCCTTTATTTTTTCATCATTTATAATAGCTTCTTCAAGCTTTTTCGATATTGTAATTCTTTCCGGGGTAAAAATCTCCGCCTTCGGCAAGAGATTATAGTATGAAAGCGGCAGAAAGATCGAGCTTGCGAGAGCAAGCTCAGGAAGGAGCGTTGAAAAAGCGGGAAATCCGTTTGACGCAACACCGAAGAAAAGCCCCGTAAGCAAGGCGGCCGAAACGCCGGCAAAAAGCGAATAGGTAACAAGAGTGCCGAAAACAAAGCCTATCAGGGCAAAAGCAGGACCCATTGAAAGCCCGCACGCCAACCCTGCAAAAAGGCCGAACACGCACCCCTGCATAACGCCGAATTTTTTTGCAACGTATAAGGTTATAAGATATGCCGCGATAACTCCTGCAGAGAAGCCCAGAATATAATATAGCCTTATAGAATATACTATGCTGAATACGAATACGCACGCGGAGAGGAAAACGAGATGCCCCGTGCGCTTTCTTACGTGAGTAAGGCAGTAAAATGCCGAAAACAGAGCGGGCGCGGCAAGAACGCAAGCAAACAAGCCAAAGAGATCGTAATATAAAAATCCGTCTGATATAAGCCTTGCAAGGCCCTGTGAGAGCGAACAAATCAGAACTGTTATAAATCTGAGAGAAAAGGGCTCACAAAACAGCTTGTCGGGTAATAATGCACCTTTTTCGTTTTTTTGCGGTTTTTCTTTTGGAGGCGATATCCATCTTGAAAAAGCAAATCGCATAACGATGCACGCGGTATATACAAGAAAGAGGGCAGTTGCCTCACTGCGGCGTTCAAGCGCAGATAACAATAAGCCTATGTAAAGAAGTAAAATATTATCGTCAGCACCGCATAAAAGTGCAATACCGAACGGATAAGTGTCGAAAACAATACTTGCCCCGCCAAAAAGATAGGCAATGAGCAAAACAGAGCATTTTTTTGCAAGAAAAACAATTATTTTTTTAAAAAGAAGCTCTCGGGGGAGGCTCTCTTTTATATCTGAAAGCGACTTTCCTATGCCTTCTATTTTCTTTTTCGCTCTTTTTTCGATAAGCGAACCGATATCAGTTAATTTGTACTGCCTGTTATTGTCAGCCAAAGCTTACACATCCTTTGCTATGATTTGTAAACATTTTACAACAAAGGAAAACATCAGTCTGTCGAAGAATGACTGCAAAATACTGTCGAAAAAAGATCAGTTTATGCCCAATACCGCAGACTTTGCTGTGTTATAGTGTATGCGGTCGTATTATCTCATAATATATGATACGATTTTCGGCATATTAAAATCTGAATATGTATACTTGAATTGTTTTTGAATATGTGCTACAATAATTAGTAAAGTGTGATAAAAAAGGAGGGATTTGTGTGAAAAGAAAGTATATACAAACGCTGACGGGCAGGCTTATTCTTATAGCTTTGCTTGCGCTTTTGCAGATAGTATTTTTCTGCGTTGCCGTTGCGATAATGAGCGACTATATTATATTCTTTAACGTTGTTATGGCGATTGTCAGCATTGCAGTTGTTATCTATATTCTCAATAAAGACTACAATCCCGCCTATAAGCTTGCGTGGACCTTACCGATACTCTCCTTTCCTCTTTTCGGAGGGCTGCTTTATATCATATCTAAGGGGCAGTCGTCAACAAGGGATTTCGCAAAAACGGAAAAAAGGATACTCGGAAGAATAAAATCGCTGTATAGCTTTGATAAAAGCGTAAAGGATGAGCTTTTGAAGTCAGACGAAGCCTCGGGCCTTATATCAAAATATCTTGAAAACGCAGGTTTTCCTCTTTACAGAGGGGGAAAACAAACGTATCTTGCAAGCGGCGAGGAGTGCCTTGAGGCTATGAAGCAGGCGATAAAGAGCGCGCAAAATTACGTTTTTATCGAATCCTTTATTATAAGAGAGGATAGCTTTTTTACGGAATTGCTCGAAGAGCTTACTTATAAAGTGAAGATGGGCGTCGAGGTTCGTATCATATACGACGGAATGGGAAGCCTAGCAACACTGCAAAGGGATTTTCCCGAAAGAATGGCGGCGCTTGGCATAAAAACAATGGAGTTTAACCCTTTTATCCCCGTAGCCACCGTAATGCAGAACAATCGCGATCACCGAAAAATATTCGTGGTTGACGGTAAGATCGCCATAACGGGAGGCATCAATATTGCCGACGAATATGCAAACAGGCTTGAGAGATTCGGTCATTGGAAGGATAGCTCGATAATGATAGAGGGCAAAGCTGTGCGCTCGTTTGTGCTCATGTTTTTGCAAACGTGGTATATGCAAAACCCGATCGATGCCGATATGTGTAAGTATATAGATATAATGTATGATGAGAAGGACACCGACGGATTTCTTCAGCCCTACTGCGACTCTCCTCTCGACCGTGAAAATACGGGCGAGAGAACGTATCTTTCGATGATATCAAGGGCTAAACGGAGCATATACATCACAACTCCCTACCTGATTCCGGACAATGAGCTTGTGAGCGCGCTTTGCGTTGCGGCTAAAAGCGGAATTGACGTTCGTATAATCGTGCCGCACAAACCTGATAAGTGGTACGTTCACACGGTAACGCGCTCGTTTTACTCTGAGCTTGTCAAAAACGGCGTGAAGATATATGAGTATACACCGGGATTTATTCATTCAAAAACTATGGCAGTAGACTCCGAACGCGCCGTTGTCGGCTCAATAAATCTTGACTACCGCAGTCTCTATCTGCATTTCGAAAGTGCCATTTTTATAAGCGGAAGTACAGTCATCGGGGATATAACCGACGATTTTATAAAAACCCAAGAGCTTTGTGAGGAAATAACCGAAACTAAGGTAGAGCTCATTGTAAAGCGTCACGGACTTCTGATGAGCTTATTAAAGGTCTTTGCGCCGATATTATGATAAAATAAAGGAAAGTATAAATTTGGATAAGTATAAAAAGCTGATAACAAACACGGCGGTGCTCGCGCTTGGTACGCTTGGCTCGAAAATACTCGTGTTTTTGCTGATGCCTCTCTATACAAGGCTTCTTACAAGCGCGCAGTACAGTACTGCCGACATTATCTCTCAAACGGCGAATCTGCTCATACCGCTTATTTCGCTTGGCATGTACGAAGCGGTTTTCCGCTTTGCCATGGATAAGGATATAAAGAGTGAAAAAGTACTCACAACAGGCCTTTACGTAACGCTTGCGGGTTGTGTAATATTTGCGCTGTTTTTGCCCCTCCTTTGCAAAATAGGGTATTTTGACGGATATTTCCCTCTCGTGTATCTTTACGTTTTTTGCGCAAGCGTGCATTACCTGGTTTCAAGATACACCCGCGCAATCGGGCAGAACACGCTCTTTGCGCTTCAGGGCATAATATCAACGGCGCTCAATATAACGTTCAACATCATTTTTCTGATCGGATTTGATATGGGCGTTACCGGATATGTTCTCTCGGTTATAGTATCCGATCTTCTCGTTTCGCTGTTTTTGTTTATAAAGCTTGGACTTTTAAAAAAAATCGCCCCCTCAAATTTCAGCAGGGAGCTTTTTGGAACTATGCTTAAATACAGTGTTCCGCTTATACCAACAACGGTGTTCTGGTGGGTAACGAACGTTGCTGACCGCTACATCATACGCGCGGTTATTGGCGACGATATAAACGGACTTTACGCCGCCGCGTTCAAGATCCCGACGATACTCCTTCTCTTGTCAAGCGTGTTTACTGAGGCATGGCAGTTTTCGGCTGTGGTTGAAAAGGATGGCGCAGACAAAAAAGAGCATGCAGAGTTTTTCGGCGTGGTATTCAACAGCTTTCAGTCTATGCTTTTTATGAGCGCTGCAGTACTTATCGCGCTCTCGCAGATTTTTGCAGACATACTTTTCGCCCCCTCATATTTTGATGCATGGCGCTATATGCCCCTGCTTATTTGCGCAACGGTATATTCAAGCCTTGTAACCTTTATGGGAAGCGTTTATCTCGTTGATAAGAAAAGTATGCTTTCCTTTATAACCGCGCTTATGGGCGCACTTGTGAATATAGTGCTCAACATAGTGCTTATAGTCCCGTATGGCGCAAACGGCGCGGCATTTGCAACGCTTGCCTGCTACGTTATAGTTTATGTTATACGGGCAATTACAACAAGACGTATGATACCATTTAACCAGCATACGGTTAAAGTAAGCGTAAACACCGCCCTGATAATAATGCAGTCGATATTTCTCATATCAGAGCATGCATATGCTTATCCTATTCAGGCGATTTCAATTATCCTGATCTTTGCGCTCAACGCAAAGCCGATACTTGCAGGCGCTATGAAAATTTTAAAGAAACGAACAGGTTAATAAAAAAGAGTGCAGTATTTACTGCACTCTTTTTGCTTATATAATTTATTCGCTGACAGGCTCATTTGCTTGGGCTTCGATCTCGCTTGAAGGCTCTGCTTTTGCCGTAGCTGCTGCACCTTTAAGTGCGAGATAGTAGTTAGCGAATGTTGTGTTCATGTACGGACCAACGTAAATGTATGCAATTCCGCACGTAATGCTGCAAAGAAGTGCCCAACCAATGAACGAAAGGGTAAGAACAAAGAGATCCATCTTGTGCCCGTTTGTCATTTCCTTGGAACGGTTGATAGCTTCAAACGCGCCCATACCCTTGTTTTCAGCAAGAATGTACATAGACATTGAATATGCGTAGGATTTTACAATGCCGGGTATTACGAATAACAATGACCAGAGGAATGTGAAAAGGCCAACAAAGAACGTTACCTTAAATGCGCTCCAGAAATCGTCATATCCGCTGAAAGCATCGCTCACTTCGGGTTTTTTGTCAGCTGTAACTGAGAGATAAACACGAATCAAGCTGAGCGAGAACGCAGGTGTTATAAGTACTGCAGATATGATAGATCCAAAAGGAACGAATAAGTAGAGAACAGCAGTTGCTACAGAAGAGATGGCACCGATGATCAAAGAGATAACGAATAAAATTCCGATCTTACCCTTGATCTGCTGTTTCGATTGTTCTTTAATTTTTACTCTGTCCATAGGGGACCTCCTGGAAAAATAATATATACAGTTAATACTGTATGATTAAATTGTAACATGCACGTCACAATATGTCAATAATTATCGCAACATTATGAATTGTTTTTTAAAAATAATCAAAAAAGTCCGCAGATTTTCTGCGGACTTTTTTGATTATTCAAGATACGCCTCAACCCGATTGATCGGAATACCCATGCTTGAAAAGTTTGTTTCATATTCTGTCATGATATTGTCTTTTGCATATTCGCTTGAATGTAAGTCGTTTGTAACAGCTTCAAGCTTAAATCCTTCTGCGGCAAACTCTTCAAGCGAAAAATCAAACAGAGGTCGGTTGTCTGTCTTAAAAAATATTGCTCCGCCCGGCTTTAAAATTCTTTTGTACATTTGAAGAAACCCTCTGTGAGTAAGCCTTCGCTTTGCATACCCCTTTTTGGGCCACGGGTCTGAAAAGTTAAGATAGAGCCTTTCAACCGAATGCTCTTTAAGCTTTTCGCAGATCTTCGCCGCGTCCGTGATTATAAAACGGATATTTTCTATGTTTTCGCTCTTAGCTCTCTCAAGTGCGCTTACCATAACGTTTGATATCTTCTCAACTGCTATGTAGCTTATATCGGGATTGGCCTTTGCCGTTTCGCATATAAACGTGCCCTTGCCGCATCCGATCTCCATATGTATTTTATCTTGCGATAAGAATTCATCTGCAAGCTCGCCGTTTTCGTCAAGCTTTAATAATATATCGCTGCACGCCTCTATTCTCTCGTCCGCGTGCTTCTTTTTTCTCATTCTCATGGAATCTTCCTTTCAGGACTCGTTTATGCTTCAACTTCAGTTTCAGTTTCTGTTTCGGATACAGTTGCGGGCTCCGCCTCAGTTTCAGTTTCTGTTTCGGATACAGTTGCGGGCTCCGCCTCAGTTTCAGTTTCTGCTTCGGATACAGTTTCTGATTCTGCCTCTGCCTCGCTTGTTACCTCGGCATCCTCCGAAACGGCATTGTACGTGTCGTAAAAATAAGAATAGAAGTCAAGTGCTTCAGCCGCCTTTTGTGTAACGGCGCGAGCTTCGTTTTCCTGCTCGGGATATTCGGGTATGCTTACGCCGTATTCGGGATCGGCAGGTCGCTCTCTGTCAGTTTTAAGTAGTTCAAGATATTCTGTGTCAGAGGCAAGCTTTGAAAATCCTGAGCCTTCGTAATCGAGAACCTTTACGCCGAGTATCGTGTCGTAGTAAATACCGATAAGCAGGTCGGCGCTTCCGCTGTCTGTGACCGCTTTTACCTGTGCCGCATAACCTACAAATTTGTTATCGTCTCCCGATCTTACCGAAAGCGCATACATATCGCGAAACGGATGGGTTGTCGGGTCTGTGTTGACAATTTTATGTTCGTCGTATATCCAGCCGAAAAGCTCAAACATCGCATCTTTAACGCTAAGAGTATCAGGCTTTGTGAAATCGGTAAATATGTCGTTATATACCGAAAGCGCCGAGTTGATACCATCGTTAACTGCTCTTGACGTTACAGTCGCGCTTGATACGGCGTTTATATCTTCTTCAAAAGGAATGCTGTCGCCCCAAAGGCCTATATAATTGCTCAGATACTCGCCCGAAAGTACCCCTGCGCCTCTCTTTTCGTCCTCGCTGTGGGATAAGACTTTGATGCCGATAACCGTTTTTGAAAAGCTAACTCCGACCATCATGCTGATCTCGCCGTTTTTGCCCTCAGGTGATACGAGAGCGCAATAACCGAGAGGATGTGTGATGTTTTCAGACGTAACCTTGTAGAGCTCGTCAACCGACCTGTATGAAGGCTCAACCGACTCAAAGTCCGCGTCATTTCCAAATATTTCTTGAACAAGAGCGCCGGTCATAGCTTGCTTTTGTTCAAGCTCACGCGCCTCTGCCGCCGGCTTTATGTAATGATGATAAGCCGCGCCGAGAACAAGCACGAGCGAGATAAGTATTATAAAGACCTTTGATATCACCGGGAAAACATGTGCCGTTTTCTTTGCAGACTTTTCTTTTTTCTTCTCTGTCTTGTCTTTCTCTTCTTTTTTCTTGGTTTTCTTATCGGATTTTTTTGTTTTCTTTTCCTTTTTATCTTTGTTCTTGATATCTTTCTTTGCAGATTTTTTAGAAGCTTCTTTTTTCTTTTTTTCTTTTTTCCTTGAAAAATACTCCTTTTCTTCTTCTGAAGGCGCAGGATCTTCTGCGTATTTATTTATTGCAGGTTCTTCATCGCTCTCATTTTCCGGTTCATCGCCGATTATAGGAAGAAGGAGTTCAAATTCCTCATTCTGAGCAGTATATGAGTAGTCAAGCAGAGTCTCATCCTCTTCAAGACGTAAAAACAGATCAGAGGGAGTTTTGGCAACTTCGTTTTCTTTTTTATTCTGCGGCATTTTTTCACCTCCATATATCTCGGATACAGAGTATCAGATCAGTTTGAAAAAGCATTATATATCATTATAATTATACTATGTAATAAAATAAAAGTCAATAAAAAAGCAAGCGTTATTTGAATCATTCGCCTGCTTTTTTATTATATTTATTTAAAGAAGCTCCGCTATATCATATATAAGTCTTTCGGATTTTTCAAATCCAAGGCATGGGTCTGTTATGGATTTGCCGTATATGCCTTCGCCTATCTTTTGTGCGCCGTCTTCTATATAGCTTTCGATCATCAGACCTTTTACAAGCTTTTTAACCTGTGCGTCGTGTCGGCAGCTGTGCAGGACCTCTTTTGCTATCCTTATCTGTTCAAGATATTTTTTACCTGAGTTTGCATGGTTTGTGTCAACGATAACCGAGGGATTTGCAAGTCCGCTTTCGGAATAACACTCTGCAAGATGAAGAAGGTCTTCAAAGTGGTAGTTCGGCATCGATTGGCCGTGACGGTTTACGTATCCGCGCAAAATAGCGTGCGCGTACGGGTTTCCGTCTGAGTGCACTTCCCAGCCTCTGTATATAAACGTGTGCTTGTGCTGAGCCGCGGTTATCGAGTTCATCATGACCGAAATATCGCCGCTCGTTGGGTTTTTCATACCAACCGGTATATCAAGACCGCTTGATACAAGCCGGTGCTGTTGGTTTTCAACAGAGCGCGCACCTATCGCAACGTAACCGAGAACATCGCTTAAATAGCGGTAGTTTTCGGGATATAACATCTCGTCAGCACATGAAAATCCTGTTTCTTTAAGAGCGCGCATATGAAGCTCACGGATCGCGACGATACCCTTGTACATGTCGGGTTTTTCATTGGGATTAGGCTGGTGGAGCATGCCCTTGTAGCCGTCGCTGGTCGTTCTCGGCTTGTTGGTATATATTCTGGGAACTATAAATATCTTGTCAGCAACCTTTTGCTGGACTTTGCGAAGCCTTGATATATAGTCTATAACGCTGTCTTCATTATCCGCCGAGCAAGGCCCTATGATAAGAACAAATTTATCAGACTTGCCTGTGAAAATATCCTTTAGCTCTGCGGCTCTTGACTCTACGGTCTTTGCAAGCTCGTCGGATAACGGGTATTGCTCTTTTACGTCCTGCGGTATCGGGAGCTTTCTTTCGAAATTCATGCTCATAAATATTCTTCTTTCTTATTTTCTCTTATTATATCTGATTATAGCACTATACATACAAAAAATCAATAATTATCGTCGCACGGTACACAAAAACGCAAATTTTACCGTAAAATTGCATAAACACCGCAAACATATAGCGCTATATGTTTGCGGTGTTTATAATATATGTTACTTTGCTTCTATAAGAGAGGTATCCCACATTGAGGGAGCTTCATAACCCAGAAGGTTTACAACTGTTGCGGCAACGTTTGAAAGACCGAACTCTCCTGCGTCTGTCTTTACGGTATAACAGTCCTTGTAATAGTTGTCGTAAATAAAGCAGGGTACGGGATTGAGCGTGTGACTCGTCTTAGCCTTGAAGTTGCCGTTCTTATCAGCCTTGGGCTCGCCCGTTTTCTTGTCTACCTCATACATTTCATCAGCGTTTCCGTGGTCTGCCGTGATAAGAGCAACGCCGTGAGCCTTGTCGATAGCTTCGAGAAGTCTCTTGAGCTCAAGATCTACCGATTCAACGCCGATTCTCGTTGCAAGAAGATTTCCCGTGTGTCCAACCATGTCGCCGTTGGGGAAGTTGACTCTGAGGTACTTGTACTTGCCCGATTCGATGCACTCGATAAGCTTGTCGGTTATCTCTGCGCTCTTCATCCACGGTCTCTGCTCAAAGGGAATGACGTCTGAGGGAACTTCAATATAGGTTTCATATTCTTCGCTGAACTTGCCCGATTTGTTTCCGTTCCAGAAGTAAGTTACGTGGCCGTATTTCTGGGTTTCGGAAATAGCAAGCTGAGGGATTTTCATATCGGCAAGATATTCGCCCATTGTGTTCGTGATCTCGGGGGGAGATACGAGGTAACGGCTCGGGATGTGAAGGTCGCCGTCGTATTCGAGCATACCTGCGTAAACTACCTTGGGGAAGCGTACGCGGTCGAACTTATCAAATTTAATGTCTTCAAACGCCTTGGATATTTCGATCGAACGGTCGCCTCTGAAGTTGTAGAAAACAACGCTGTCGCCGTCGTTTATTGTACCGACGGGCTTGCCGTCCTTTGCGATAACGAAAGGCGGAAGATCCTGGTCGATTACCTTAAGCTCACTTCTGTATGTTTCAACGGCTTCCTTTGCTGAAGCAAACTGTCTTACCTCGCCGAGAACGTGTGTTTTCCAGCCGAGCTCAACCATGCTCCAGTCGGCTTCGTATCTGTCCATGGTTATCTTCATTCTGCCGCCGCCCGAAGCTATCATGATGTCGAAATCAGCGCTTCTCTGTGAGTCGAGAAATTCTTCGAAAGGAACTATATAGTCAAGTGCCGACGTTTCGCCAACGTCACGGCCGTCGATGAGTATATGAAGTCTTACGCGGCTCACCTTTTCTTCTTTTGCTTTGATTATAAGAGCCTTTAAGTGATCGATATGCGAGTGTACGTTACCGTCGGAGAAAAGACCGAGGAAATGAAGCGTTCCGTTATTCTTAACGTTGCTTATAACAGCCTTCCACGCGTCGGAATTATATATCTTGCCGCTTTCGATAGACTGGGTTACAAGCTTAGCGCCCTGTGCAAATACCTGACCTGCACCAAGCGCGTTGTGGCCAACTTCGGAGTTGCCCATGTCATCATCAGAGGGCAGACCGACTGCCATACCGTGAGCCTTGAGCTTTAACATCGGATAGTTATCACGAAGCATATCGAGAGTCGGAGTGTATGCGCTTTCGACTGCGTTACCAATGCCTTCCTTTGCGATACCTATACCGTCCATAACGATCGTTACAACAGGGCCCTGAGCGCCCTCAAAAGAGTTGAGCTTTTTAAGTTCTGCCATACTAAAATCTTCCTTTCCAAAGGCGAGACGTTTTCGCCTGAGACTTATTGCAATACCCAAAGATTATACCATATATTTTCCCAAAATTCAAGTAAAATACAGAATTAAATGATAATTTATAATAATACTGTTGCCAAAAGTCAATAACTATGTTATAATTAAAGGGAATTTTTTATAATCCCTGAAAGGAAATGGCATCATGATAAGAAATATTATGGATTTTATCTGCGAGAACGACAAGGAAGTAGGCGCTGCAGTCAAGAACGAATTTGCCCGTCAGCAGAGAGGCCTTGAGCTCATCGCTTCCGAAAACGTTGTTTCTCCCGCAGTTATGGCAACAATGGCAACCGTTCTTACAAACAAGTACGCGGAGGGTTACCCCTCAAAGCGTTATTACGGCGGTTGCGAATGTGTTGACGTTGCAGAAAATATAGCGCGCGAACGTGCAAAGAAACTTTTCGGAGCAGAGCACGCTAACGTTCAGCCCCATAGCGGAGCGCAGGCGAACCTTGCCGTATATTTTGCACTTCTTGAAACGGGCGATACCGTACTCGGTATGAATCTTGCTCACGGCGGACATCTTACGCACGGAAGCCCCGTTAATATGTCAGGTAAAAATTATAATTTCGTACCTTACGGCGTTGACAGTGTAACACACCGTATCGACTATGATAAGCTTGAAGCGACCGCACGCGAGTGCAAGCCGAAGCTCATCGTTGCAGGCGCGTCTGCATACCCGAGAATAATCGATTTCAAGCGTATTTCCGAGATAGCAAAGAGCGTCGGTGCATATTTCATGGTAGACATGGCGCACATCGCAGGACTTGTTGCCGCAGGACTTCATCCGAACCCCGTTGAATATGCCGACGTTGTTACAACAACAACTCATAAGACCCTGCGCGGACCCCGCGGCGGTATGATACTCTGCCGTGAAGAGCTTGCAAAGCAGATAGACAAGGCGATATTCCCCGGAACACAGGGCGGACCGCTTATGCACGTTATCGCATCAAAGGCGGTATGCTTCGGCGAAGCGCTCACACCTGAGTTTAAGGCATATCAGCAGAAGATAGTAAAGAACGCACAGGTTCTTGCAGATTCCTTAAAGAAGAACGGACTTGATCTCGTATCGGGCGGTACTGACAATCACCTTATACTCCTTGATCTCAGAAACGTAGGAGTTACGGGTAAGGACCTCGAAAAGCGCCTTGACGAAGTGTACATCACAGTAAACAAGAACGCAATTCCCGATGATCCACAGTCCCCGTTTATCACAAGCGGCATCAGAGTAGGAACGCCCGCAGTAACGTCACGCGGACTTGGAGAAGAAGAAATGGTAAAGCTCGGCGAGCTTATCGCACTTGCGGCTAAGGACTTTGACAACAGCGCAGACTATATAAGAGCCGAAGTAACGAAGATCTGCGAAAAATATCCGCTTTATATCTGATAAGACAACAGAAAAGGCATCTGCAAGGATGCCTTTTTGTCATTTTATTATAGCGCGAGTCCCTGAATTGCGTTATCATACAAGAACCGTTTAAGCACTTCTGCTTCACCTGTATTATAGAAATCAAGTAAATACCCGTTGAATCGTTCCATATGCTTGTCGGTAATTGTCAGTATTCCGACACCGGCAGAGACGAGTATTTTGTTGGCTACCGTCAGACTCGTCCGCTTATTGCCGTCCCAAAAGAATTGTCCTCTTGCGCCCCAAGCGAAAGCGTTTAATGCTTTTTCTGTGGCTGTTGTATCGGCACAGAGTATGCTTTCAAGTTCTGATGACACAGTATCATATTCGGGCAAAGGCGGTTGATAATCTGTTCCCGAGATGCCGACAGCTCCGTTTCTTAACTTTCCCCATTCGAGAGCTTCATTGCGTGCTATATACTCGTTCAGCGTGCACATATACTCAACGTTCAAAGGCTCGTTTATACTGCTCATAAGATAGCGCCACGCGTCGCGCATATTCAGAATAGCCTGAATATCGTCAAGGTGTACGTTTGGAACGTTTACGCCGTTTAATATGGTCTGAGTCTGCGGAAAGGTGACAGCGCGGTTTTCCATTCTCATGCCGCAGTATACGTTTTCATCCCATTTCTTTTTTGCAAGAAAAAGGCTTTGCTCGGGCGTAAGCGTATATTTGTTTTCATAGTTCATAATGAATCCTCTTTTTTGACGTTTCATTATTCATAGTATATCATCTTTGCACGCGTAGTGTCAAGAGCAATAGCATTCTCGGACGGAGAAGGCTTTGAATAAATCCAAGTCTTTATTCTTCTCTTAGTTTTCTGGGCGTGTCGATAAGACCGAGCAGATAATCGGCAGATACGTTGTAAAATTTGGCAAGAATGATGTATTTATCAACCCCCATCATTTGAAGACCATTTTCCCATCTTCCTACCTGTTGTCTTGATGTTCCTAAAATTTTTGCAATATCTGTTTGTTTATAATCGTGATCTTCTCGTAAATCTTTTATTCTTTGATAATAATTCATTTTATAGCCTCCTTTTTGTTCATTATACCATGCATCTTATAGAATGCACTTGACAATGCAACCTAAAAGATGCTATAATAGCGTTTGGCAACTTAAAAGTTGCGTTAAGGAGGAAAAATTATGAAAAATTTACTTGAAGAATTGTGGTATTCGTACGATATGACAGATACCAATGAAAACGAAGAGCAAAGAAGCGAGCTTTTGGGTTTGATCGTCAGAAACGAAGATAAGCTCAAAGAAACTCTCAATGAAAAAGAAATGGATACCCTCACAAAGCTTGAGAATTGCATACAAGAATTAAACGACCTTTCTCAAAAAGAAGCTTTTATAAAAGGCGTGCGCTTTGCGGCTTCGTTTATGTGTGAGGCATTGGGCTTTGATTCCTGATCACACAATTTTCCGAAATACTTTTTTCATTTGTTACTTTTGAGCAAAAATAATTAAAATAATCTCTCCATTTGTTAGAAAATCACCAATGTGCTATTGACAATGTTACCTGGAATATGGTATCATATTATAGTAAATGCAAGTGTGTATGCGTATATGATATAGCGGAGAGAATTATGTCACAAACAGTTCTTGTAACATCGTGTAAAGGCGGAATCGGTAAATCAACCGTTGCCGCAAATCTGTCAATGGCGCTGGCTATGGCAGGATATAGTGTTCTTGCTATCGACTGCGATTTCAGAATGAGATGCCTTGATCTGATAATGGGCTTTGAAAACAGCGCGGTGTTCAATCTGTACGACGTTGTAAATGAAAGATGTACGCTTGAGCGTGCTATTGTTTGTGATACTGAATTTCCCTCTCTTTATTTTCTCTCAGCTCCCGGAGACAGGCATGCCGAAGTTTCACCCGAAGCTTTTGCATCACTTGTAGAAGCTGCACGTGAATACAGGGTGGAAGGAAAGGGCTTTGACTATATCATTATCGACGCGCCTGCGGCGGACGACGAATCTATTGCTTTGTCGGCTCCCGTATGTGACCAGGCGCTTATCGTATGCTCTCATATGCCGTCGGCTATACGCGCCGCTATATTCACAAGCGAGTTGCTTGGTGAATTCGGTGTGGCAAAGCAGAGGCTTATTATCAACAGCTTTGACGTAAAAAGCGCACTTATGTCCGACAGATCGGGCATAATAGAGATGATAGATTCTTCAAAAACGATGCTTTTGGGAATCGTGCCTTACGACAGAGCGCTTATGATACATCAGGAGAGCGGAGAGCTCATAAACAAGCTTAAAAGAAACAATAACGCCCGTGCGGCTTTTATAAATATCGCAAAAAGGCTGTGCGGCAGGCAGATACCCCTGTTTGAGGATTTTTCGGGCAAGGATTATAAAAAAGTTCTTAAATCAACAGGCGAGTAATACAAGTATTTAGGAAAGGGTTGAATCAAATGGTTATAGCTATAATTGCAGACGATAAGAAAAAAGAATTGATGGCTCAGTTTTGCATAGCATATTGCGGAATACTCAGTAAGCACAAGATATGTGCAACAGGAATAACAGGCAAATACGTTGAAGAAGCAACAGGACTTACTATCGAAAAGCTTTTGTCGGGAACATACGGCGGAGCCGAGCAGATAACCTCTAGAATTGCGTATAATGAGATCGACCTTGTACTCTTTTTCAGAGATACTACAGCAGAGATGAATGAATCGATGGCGGAAACGGAAATTGAGGATCATCTTCTGAGAATGTGCGATGTTTCAAACGTGCCGATAGCAACGAATATTGCAACGGCGGAAATACTTGTAATGGCGCTTGAAAGCGGCGGACTTGATTGGCGTAAATTTGTAAATCCCACGTCTGAGTATAACCAGAACAAGAGCAAATCAATGTAAAAAATGCGCTTCCCGTTATCGGGAAGCGCTTATTTTATTATCAATCCCAACAGCCTTTTGTCTTCCAAATTAAGCACATCGCATTTTTGTAGGGCAGGGGCTTGCTCCTGCCGCAACAAAGGCTTACATCGTACGAACCGGCGGGAGTGAACCCCCGCCCTACAGCGAAAAACACTACAAATTTAGAACGGCAACATATTATCAGGTCGGGAGTATTATTTAAAAGTTTTCTAAAATTTCTCTGCCGAACTTGTATTTTTTATCGCAGAACTGGCAGCATATTTCAATTTCTTCAGGCTTATTTTCTGCTTTACATTCCTCGAAAATCTCGCAAATGTCCTTTTTGCCAACGCTGATAACTGCGCGCTCCATTCTCTCTCGGGAGCAATCGCAGGCATATCCTACCTCTATCTCGTCAAAAACGTCATATTCAACACCTTCAAGAGCGAGTGCTATAAGCTCGTGAACGCTCTTGCCCTCGGCGACGAGCGCGGAGATGTTGTTAAAATACGCAAGGTTCTTTTCGATCTTGCCAACCGTTTCATCGTCTGCAAAGGGCAGAAGCTGGATAAGCAGTCCGCCTGCCGCAAGGCACGTGCGGTCGGGGCTTACAAGAACGCCGAGAGCGCATGCGCTCGGTGTTTGCTCGCTGACCATAAAGTACTGCGTAACGTCCTCGGCTATCTCGCCGCTGACAAGCTCTATCATGCCGCTGTACGGCTCTTTCAGACCGATATCCTTTACAACGCTGAGCGTGCCGTAGCCAACTGCACCCGAAACGTCAAGCTTACCGCTTGGCTTTCTCGGAATATCCACCTCAGGATTAGCAATATACCCCTTAACGTTACCGCTGTAATCGGAAACGGCAAGAGTTGTGCCGGCAGGGCCGTCACCTCTTATCGTGAGTGTGAGAGTATTGCCGGGGTCTTTGAGGAGCGTACCCATCATGGATGCGGCCGTGAGAGTTCTGCCCAAAAGCGCTGTTGCCGTCGGTGCGGTATTGTGAAAGCGAAGTGCATCGTTTACAATACTTGTTGAGTCTATTGCGAAAGCGCGTGCGCTTCCGTCGCGCGTCATAACGCGAAGTATTCTTGATTTTTTATCTGCCATTATTTTATCCTCTGATTTATTTTTTTGCGCGAGCTATATAATAGCGCCTGCCGTCGGTATCAGACGGAGCAGACGATTTGTCCTCGCCGATTATTTCAATAAGCTCAAGCTTTGAGTCTTTCAGCGCCTTGAGTATTGTTTTTTCGCTGTAACAGCGCTCTCTCTGAACCTCGTCGCTTCTGATATACCCGCCGTTTTTTGTTTCTTCAAAAAACGTGAGGTAAAAATCGCACATCTTGCTTTTTGGGTTATAATAGTTCTGCCATGCGCAGAAAAGCCCTTCTGCTTCGAGTATATAGCTGTTGTCTTTATATATGTTTTCAAACTTGTAGGGTGTATTCATGTCAAAAATGAATATTCCGTCTGGGTTGAGATAATTATGTACCAGACTGAAGCATTTTGCAAGCTCATGCGGACGTGTAAGGTAGTTTAAGCTGTCAAAGCAACAGTAGACGGCGTCGTACGTGCCGTAAAGGTCAAGGCCACACATGTTCTGGCAAAGAAAGAGCACGTCAAGACCGCTCTTTTGGGCACGCTCGCTTGCTATCTGGAGCATTTCTTCTGACAGGTCAACGCCCGTCATATCATATCCGCGCCCTGCAAGGCATGCGGTCAGCTTACCAGTGCCGCATGCAAGGTCGAGTATCATTTCGGGATTTCTATAGTGCTCTTTTGTCTTCTTAATAAGAAAATTGGCAAGCGCATTATAGTCGGTCTCCATATTCAGCCTGTCGTAAAGAGAAGCTATGCTTGTGTATTGATCTGACATTTTACAAATCCTCTTAATTTATATTCCTCGAAAATCAAAGGCAGGGATAAAGCTTTCCTCTGCCGCTTCGCCGTCCTGAATAAAGCCTTGCGTTATGCCGGTATCTTGAGCAAAGCTCACGGTGCTTTCATACTCTTCTATGCTTAGCTTGCGCGCAAGCTCGGGATAAGGCGAAAGCTCGCCGTGAGGCGTGTATTGGCTCATTATGCTGAAATATATCTTGTCTCCGTATTCCGAGTACAGATATTTTATTATCTCTTTTGAGTCCCCGATACACCCGGGAAGTACAAGATGGCGCACGATAACGCCCTTTTTCAACATACCGTTTTTATCAAAAACACACATGGGCTGTTGCTTTACCATTTCGCAAATGGCCACCTTTGCAACATCGGGATAGTCTTTGGCGCCCGAATATTTTTTCGCAAGCTTTGCCGACATATATTTGAAGTCGGGCAAATAAATATCAATAAGCCCGTCAAGCAATTGTAAGGACTCTGCTCTTTCATATCCTGAAGAGTTGTATACTATCGGAAGCCCAAACCCCTGATTTTTTGCGAGAGTTACCGCCTTGATAATATGCGGTATGTAGGGCGTTGGAGAAACGAGATTTATATTATGAGCTCCCGCTTCTTTAAGCTCAAAAAATATTTCGGACAGCCTCTCTGGTGAGATGCTCTTACCCTTGGCATTGTGGGAGATCTCGGAGTTCTGGCAAAATATGCAGTTTAGCTGACACCCTGAAAAAAATATAGTTCCCGAGCCTCTGTTGCCCGAAAGACACGGTTCTTCCCAGAGGTGCAAAGATGCTCTTGCAGCTATTATATCGGCGCCCGCCCTGCAATAAGCGCGAGAGGACTTGTCTGTTCTTATTGCCATGCACTTTCTCGGGCAAAGGCTGCATCCGTTTTCAAAATACTTTAAATAATTCATCTTAATAATCACCCTCACGCGGCAATATATAATATTATACACAATTATTTATATTAAATCAACACGTAAGTGCAAATTAAAGCATCGTGTCAATCGTTTTTTAGAAAAAGCGTGGTATTTTACAAAAAGTTAACGAGAAATTTAGCGTAAATATAATATTAGGTAGTAAAATATCTATGATTATCATTATGTTTTCGCCCGCACGGTGAAAACGGAAGGTCTGGTGCAGATTGTTTGGATACGTAGAGCCCCAAAAGCCTGAGCTAAGGCTTTGGGAATATGAAGAATACCGTGGCGTGTACTGCGGTCTTTGCAAAACCATGGGCAAGAAGACGGGCCTTTTATCAAGGCTTTCTCTTAACTATGACTATGTTTTCCTTGCAATGATACGTAGTGCATTACTTGGTATTTCACCCAAAATAGAACCGGGCTTCTGCCTTGTTCATCCAACAAAAAAACGTGCAATAGTCAAAAGCGATGCGGCGCTTGAATACTGCGCCGAGGTAAGCGCCCTGCTTACCTATCATAAGGTTATTGACAATATAAACGACTCAAGGGGTGCTAAAAAGCTTGCATCGATGCTTATAAAGCCTGTCTGTTCGTCATTTGTAAAAAGGTGCATAGACATTTCTGCGGCAGGCGGGAAGATAGCAGAATATCTTTGTGACATGGCAGAGCTTGAAAAGGAAGAGTCGCCAACGCCTGATATGCTTGCCGAGTGCTTTGGGGAAATAATGAGGGAGATATTCGCGTATAGGCTAAATGATGAAAAGAGCGTGCGCATAGCAGAGGAGCTCGGACGGCACGTTGGCAGATACATATATTTGGCAGACGCGCTTGACGATATAGACTATGATATAAAGTATCGGCAGTTTAATCCATTTGTTTCGTTTTATGGTAAAAATGATGTGCTAAGCCATCTTGGAGATATAAAAACGGCGGTGTTGCTTGGACTTAAAGGACTTGAAGCGGCGATTGCGCTTGTGGATTTCTCAACATGCACCGGATACGGAAATATAGTAAACAACATCATATACCTTGGAATGCCGGGGAAAATTGACAGTATAATAAAGAAGCTTGAGCAAACAGATGAAAGGTAAAAAGTTTGTATGAAGGACCCGTATAAAGTACTTAACGTAGCAAGAAATGCAACAGACGAAGAAATAAAAAAAGCATACAGAGAGCTTGCGAGAAAATACCACCCCGATAATTACGCAGGCAACCCGCTTGCAGACCTTGTTCAGGAGAAGATGAAAGAGGTTAATGAGGCCTACGACCAGATACAAAGGGAGAGAGCTGGGAATACTCATGGCTCATATAGCAATCAGGGCGGCACGTCCAGCGGCTTTGTGCATATACGTAACCTTATCAATATGGGAAGATACTCCGAGGCCGAGCTGATGATAGATGCCGTTTCGCAGAGCGACAGAAACGCCGAGTGGAACTACTTAAAGGGCGTTGTTCTGACAAAGCGCGGTTGGTATATAGATGCGCAAAAGTATCTTGAAACTGCGTGCTATATGGATCCTGATAACGCAGAATACAAGAACGCGCTTAATAATTTAAGAAATACGGCAGCTTCATACGGCGGCGGATACAGAAGCTCAGGTGCGGCGCTCTCTCCGTGCGATATATGCGCAAATCTCATATGTGCCGACTGCCTTTGCGAGTGTTGCGGGGGAGATCTGATACCCTGCTGTTGATTGGGGGGCAAGTGATGTCACAAAACAGAGGCATGAATACTAAAACAACAGCGCTCGGAGCTATGCTTGTCGCTCTGTCTGTTGTTCTTCTGTATATAGGCTCGATAACGGAAATACTTGATCTTTCGCTTTGCGCCGTGGCAAGCCTTGTTGCGGTTTTTGCTCTTATCGAGTTCGGCAGAGGGTATGCGCTGACAGTATACAGCGCTGCGGCCTTGCTGTCTCTATTGATATTGCCAAATAAATTTTCCGCGCTCGCGTATGTGTTTATGGCGCTTTATTCTATAATAAAAAGCGTGATAGAGCGCTTGGGCCGAATAGCTTCGTGGATCGTAAAGCTTGTATATTTTAATGCAGGGCTTATAATCGCCGTATTACTTGCAAAATATATATTTTTGCTGCCCGATGAGGGTATGATAGCTATGCTTTCGCTCTTTGTCCTTGGAAACGCGGCGTTTATCCTTTTTGATATTGCGCTTTCAAGGCTTGTGCTCCTTTATTTTTTCAGGCTTCGTACGCGGCTTAGGATCGATAAGTATATAGGCAGATTTGTCAAAAAATAAAAAATTTTGTAAAACTGTTTACAAAACCGGTTTTATGTAATATAATATAGCAAGAAGAAAATAATTAAAGGCTGTGACCGGGAAGAAACCGTACAGTTGTCCGATTCAGAGAAATACGTCAGAGGCTGAAAGCGTATGCGGGCAAAACGGGCTGTGCATCCGCGAGCCTGCAGAGCAAAACTCTGCACGTATATCCGCGTTAAGGATCAAAAGTTATAAATTAAAGTGGAACCGCGACTCTGCCGCCTTTATGTTGAAACATAAAGGCGGCTTTTTCAGTAATTATATCAGGAGAATTTTGATGGGAGATCTAAGAAATACAATAAAGGTCATACGGGAAAGAGACCCTGCCGCAACGTCAAGCTTGCAGGTAGTACTCTTGTATCCCGGCTTTCATGCAGTGCTTTTTCACAGGCTTTCGCATAGGCTTTACAGGATGAAGTGGTATTTTCTTGCGCGCATGATAAGCCAGATAACAAAATTTTTTACGGGTATTGAAATACATCCCGGCGCAACGATAGGCAAGGGCTTGTTTATAGACCACGGAAGCGGTGTTGTTATAGGCGAAACGGCGGTTATCGGAGATAACTGTACGATATATCAGGGAGTAACGCTCGGCGGTACTGGCAAGCATACGGGTAAAAGGCACCCCACTCTTGGCAATAACGTTATGGTAGGAGCGGGCGCTAAGGTGCTCGGGCCGTTCAAGGTCGGAGATAACTCCAAAATAGCGGCAGGAGCCGTTGTTCTTGACGAGATACCTGAAAACTCAACGGCAGTCGGTATTCCTGCAAGGGTAATAAAGAGAGGGGAGCAGAAAGTGGTTAACGACCTTGACCAGGTACATATTCCCGACCCGGTATCGCAGGAATTCTGCAGACTTCACGCTAAGCTTGAAGCTCTTGAAAAGAAGCTTAGCGAAATTGAAAATAAAAACGACTAAAATATAACAGAGGGAAAGATATGAAGTTTTATAATACGCTTACCAAAACAAAGGAAGAATTTACACCGATAGACCAGTCGTGCGTAAAAATTTACGCATGCGGACCGACAGTTTATAACTATTTCCATATAGGAAACGCGCGTTGCTTCGTTGTTTTTGATATGCTCAGAAGATATCTTGAATACAGAGGATATAACGTAAAGTTTGTGCAGAATTTTACCGATATTGACGACAAGATGATAAAGCGCGCAAACGAAGAGGGTACAACAGTAAAAGACGTAGCAGAAAAGTATATCGCCGAATACTTTACAGATGCTAAGGGGCTTGGTGTTATTCCTGCAACCGTTCACCCCAGAGCAACCGAGAATATCAAAGAAATAATTGAAATAGTAAGCACGCTTGTTGAAAAAGGCCATGCGTACGAATCAAACGGCGACGTTTATTTCAGAACAAAGACCTTTAAGGAGTACGGCAAGCTTTCGCATATGCCGATAGACGAGCTTGAAGCCGGCGCAAGAATAGAAGTTGGCGAGCAAAAGGAAGACGCGCTTGATTTTACACTCTGGAAAGCTGCAAAGCCGGGCGAGCCGAGCTGGGACAGCCCCTGGGGAAAAGGAAGACCGGGCTGGCATATTGAATGCTCAGCGATGGTTCTCAAATACCTTGGCGAGAGCATAGATTTCCATTGCGGCGGACAGGATCTTACTTTCCCGCATCATGAAAATGAGATAGCGCAGTCGGAGTGCGCAACGGGCGCACCCTTTGCGGCAAGATGGATGCACAACGGATATATCAACGTTGATAATAAAAAGATGTCGAAATCAGCAAACAACTTCTTCACAGTTCGTGAAATATCCGAAAAATACGGATACATGCCGATAAGATTCTTTATACTCAGCTCGCATTACCGCAGCCCGATAAACTTCTCTCAGGATATAATCGAGCAATCCAAAACTGCACTTGAGAGAATCTTTAACTGCCTTGACAGCGCTGAATTTTATCTTGAAAGTGCAACGGGCGGGGACATTTTGGACAATGTTCGCGAGAATACCGATTCCAGACGCGCGCAGTTTATTTCCAAGATGGACGATGACCTTAATACCGCAGATGCAATATCGGTCATATTTGACCTTGTACGCGATATCAACTCTTATGTAAACGAGTATAAGGCAAGCGCGGCTTCTGTCAGATACGCATATGAGCTGCTGGTTGAGCTGACAAGCGTTATGGGATTTAAGCGCGAAGAGCTCGACTCTGCATTTGAGGAAGAGATAAAGAAGATGATAGAGCTTCGTGCAGAATCGAAAAAGGCCAAAAATTACGCTGAAGCAGACCGCATCAGAGCAGAGCTTTTGAATATGGGCGTTGTTCTTGAGGATACGCCAAACGGAACAAAGTTTAAGATAAATAAGTAAATCGGAGGTGACAGCCTGCCATGAAAATAAAGGTTGTTTCAATTATAGTTTGTCTTGCGCTTATCGTGTTAAGCCTTGTGTCCTGCGCCGCCAATAACACGGGTATCAAAGGCGAGGATGATCTGAAAAACCGTAAAATAGGCGTTATCGAATCAACAAAAAGCGATGTTTTTGCAGGCAAATATACAGACAGCGGTTGCGAGATAATAAAATACCCGTCATATATCGGTCTTGAAAAAGCGCTTGAAGCAGGCGAGATTGACTGTGCGGTTGTTGATGAAAATCTTGCAAAAACAAGAATAAAGAAGGGGGCACAGATAGAGATAGCTTCAGAGCCGCTTGGACAGGATACGCTTACCTTTTCGACAGTAAAGAGTAAGAGAGTATATAACGTAATGTTAAATAAAGCGCTTGAAGCGCTTAGCGCAAGCGGTAAGATCGATGAGATCGTAAATGCTTACCTTGAAGATCCAAACTACGTATATGACTATGCGGACAGTGCTGAGCGCTCAAACGGTAGTTTTACCGTAGTATTAGACCCCTCTCAGGTGCCGTACGTGTTTGCTCAAGATGAGTCGCGCGAGATGCCCGGCGGAATCGGCCTTGCGCTTATAGACGCTATATGCGAACATTTAGGCTGCGCATATACTCTTCTGCCGCTCTCAGGCTCATCTCTTGAGGCAAGCCTCAGAATGGGTATTGCAGACTTTGCAATGGGATCGTTTGATCTTCAAAACGGCGAAGAAGGCTTTGAAGAATTGCAGGAAACCATGCCGATTCTTACATATAACCACGTAATCGTAATAAAGAAATAAAAACGGGGTCTGCGGAAATATTCGGCAGACCTTGTTTTGTTAAAATTGTAAACTATTTTCAAATATGTTGAAGAATAGAAAAAATTGTGGTATCATACTAATGTATACTTCGTTCTATATCAAAGACTGTTTTTCATATATTTAAGTGAGTGAAAAAATATAGGAGGCAGTCAAAATGGAATATGAGGACATGTATACGGACGAATCGTTATATAGAACAATGAGGGCATACAGAGGCAGAAGAGAGGCAAGAGCGGCAGTTGCAGTATGTGCTATGCTCGTTTTTATAGGGCTGGCGCTCGGGGTGATATTATATAGGATATCGGCAGATAGCATTGATATGGACGCAGATTCTCTTATCGGGAGCTATTTCAGGGGAATGTTTGCAGAAGCAGGCTCTGCATCAGATAAGCTTGGCGTTATAATGTCTTCATTTTATCATGAGATCGCTTTTCCCGCGCTTGTGTTTATAATGGGATACACTGTGTTTGCGCCGATCTTTTGCGCGGCGATATGTGTATATAAAGCGGCGATATGCTCGTTTGCAATATGTATGCTTGAGTTTACAGGGCAAACCGGTATATTCGTTGAATCGCTTATATATTTAGCGTGCCAGATAGCGATAATATCAATAAATGCAACGGTAGCGATAAGAGCGTATTTTTACAGTGCAGAATTCTTAAAGGGAGATGTAAGGCTTCCTGACATATTCAAGCGCGACGATTCGAGGGCTTATTTTTTTGATTTTGTAATATCTGCAGGAGTTTTGTTTATAACTGTAATTCTCACGCTTGTTCTTATAAACTTTATGTAGGGTCAGTATGAAAGGCAAGGATGTAAAAAATGAAAATATTCGGTAAGGAAATAAAGCTCTTTAATTATTATGCCGACGGTAAGGGCGTAAAAAAAGAGCCTGAGGGGCCTAAAGGGCTGAAGAACTTTTTTATCAGTTACTTCAGAAAGTTCACTCAGCTTGTAACTGTGAATATTTATATGATACTCGGAAATTTTCCCGTTTTGTTTGCGCTTCTTGCGCTCAGCGGGAATCTGAATATACATTTAAGAGCGCCTGCAACAAAGCTTTATACAGTGCTTTACGGAATTCTCGGCGATGCACATTCACCCGTACTTTCGGCAATAAACGGAGTGTTCGGGCTCAGAGGCGATATGTCGGTTCCAACGCTTGCAACGAATATTTTCTGGGGTCTTTCGCTTTTGATATTTGTAACGTTCGGACTTGTAAACGTCGGGACGACGTATATTTTAAGAAACATGGTAAAGGGTGAACCGATATTCATGTGGGGCGATTTCTGGTATGCGATAAAGCGTAATTTTAAGCAGGGGATACTGTTTGGAATATTGGATTTGGTGTTTATTTCAGTGCTTGCCGGAGATATTATTTTCTACTACTATACAACATCAACGGGCAATTTTATGATGAATATGTTCTTCTGGTTTAGCCTGTTTCTTGCAGTTTTGTATTATTTCATGCGTTTTTATATCTATATAGTAATGGTCACCTTTGACCTTTCGATCGTAAAGATACTTAAAAATGCGCTTATTTTTTCGTTTCTTGGCTTCAAGCGCAATATAATGGCGCTGCTTGGAACAGTTGCCATGCTCTTTTTAACGGCAATGGTGTTTGGCTTTTTTATACCGCTTGGAGTTATAATTCCGTTTGTATTTCTATTTTCAACCTGCGCGTACATGTCTGCATATGCGGCTTTCCCGAAAGTGAAAGAGTATATGATAGACCCGTACTACGAAGAAGAACCCGAAGACGAGGGTGAAGAACCGATATTCAAAGACCGTGGATAAAAAATATGCCGCACGCTTTGGCGTGCGGCATATTTTTTATTTTCTGTTATTTCTGTTTCTGTACGTATTTTTGAATTGAACGTAGCTTAAAAAAAGATATGAGATAAAGAGTGTCGCAAAGACGATAAGCGCAACTCTGACCTGCTTGCTTTTAAATAGATTTTTCAAATAATCAATCATTCTGAGAAACGTGCTTGCGCTGACGCTGCTTTTGGTAATAAGATCGGCGTTTGCTATTACGTCTGATTTATATATAACGTCTATTTTCCCAACGACCTGCCCTTCATAAAGGGGGGCGGTCAGCTCTTTTTCATCAAGGTGTATCTCGTATAATACTTCGTTTTTTATATCCGTATCAAGAGGAAGGAAGTATTCAAGTTTTGTTTGCGGCGATACTATAACGTAGTCAACGTTTTTTGCAAGCCGTACGGGGACTTCATATACTATTTCGCCCGGATCGAGAACGTTTATGTATCCATAGTTCGAAGTAGCCCAGTCTATAAGCTCGCTTGCCATGTTAAACGAGGAATTGTTACCGTTTTCGTCCTTGGCAGCGCCTAAAATTACGAATATATACGTAAGTCCGTCTTCTTCGGCGGCGCATACCGTGCAAAAACCGCCCTCTTGTGTGTACCCCGAGTTCATACCTATCGCGTCGGGATCGTAATATCTTGGCTCAATGTGGGTAGAGAGAAGATAATTTCTGTTATGTATAACGCGTGAGGCAGATTTGTTGGTCTTGTCCATAACGTAGCGCGTTATCATAGCATATTCCCTGAAGCCTGACAGCTTGTATGCATATGCGGTTATAAGCGCGGTATCCTTAGCTGTAGTTACCATACCGTCCGCATCGATTCCGCTCGCATTCTTATAAACCGTGTCAAGCGCGCCGATCTCCTTGGCTTTTTTGTTCATAAGCTCGCAAAAGACATCAAGACTTCCTGCAATCTCTATTGCAAATGTGTTGGCCGCGTCGTTCGCTCCGCCTGCTATAAGCGCAATAAGAAGCTCTCGGACACTTACCTCTTCACCGGGCACAAGCCCGATGTTGTTGCCAACGGTTATATCAATTGCTTCCTTTGGCACGCTTATTTTTTTGTCAAAATCATTCTGATAATGCTCATAGGCAAGTATAGCCGTCATGAGCTTAACGCTGGAGGCAGGTGCGATAGCTTCCTGTGCATTTTTTGAAAAAAGAGCTATGCCGCTGTCTGTATTATAAACGTAGACCGAGCGTGCAAGCGTTGTATCGGGCAGGTCGTTGCCTGCGGCATAAATCGTTGTTGAAGAAATAACGGCAAGTAGTATTGCCGTTATCAGAAATATATAACATCTTTTCATTTTTATTCTCCATGATGCTGTGTGCCACCCTCCCGGGCAGATTAAATTACACCCTGTTGAAATAATTTAAAGTATCTTGAATATCATTTTTGATCTGAATCTTAAGTTCTTCTGTTGAATGAAACTTCACTTCATCGCGAAGCCTTTTATAAAAGGATACGCGTATCGTTTTTTCATAAAGCCAGCCCGAAAAACCGATAATGTGCGTTTCGCAGTTGATGCCTTTGTCGTCCTTGACGGTGGGGCGCAGGCCGATGTTGGCAACACCCATGTATTCTCCCGAGTCCGTGAGGACCTTGCAGGCATATACCCCTTTCTTCGGGATAACGTGCCCGACGGGAAAAATCTGATTTATTGTCGGAATACCAATCGTTCTGCCAAATGCCTTTCCGTGAACAACGGGAAACTCAATAAAAAACGGCCGATCCAGCATCTCTCTTGCATATTCCATGTCGCCCTCTTCAACTGCCGTACGTATCAGCGTTGAGCTGACCGCCCTGCCTCTTCGTATGACCGGGTCTATAACAACGGTGTCACCGTTCATAAGAGCAACGAGATCATCGGGCGTGCCGCTGCCTCGAACGCCGAATTTGAAATCGTAACCGCAAACCGCCATAACGGCACCGATGCGGTTTTTAAGCACTTCATCAACAAAACGCTTTGGAGTGAAATCTCTTATATCTTCAAATTTTGCAAGAAAAACTCTCTGTATGCCGATAGACTCAAACAATTCAAGCTTTTCGGCGAGGGTTGTTATAGTAAGCGCGCTTCTTGAACCGAGCACCGTTTCGGGATGCTTTGAAAAGGTAAATACTGCAGGCACAGCTCCAAGCTTTTTGGCAAGCTTTACTGTTTTAGACAAAAGGGCAGTATGACCAACGTGCACACCGTCAAAATTGCCAAGAGCAATAACACATGAGGATGTGCCTGATACATCTGCCTCTTTATCGTAAATATTACAAATAATCATTGGAAAATCAAACCTTATTTTGAAAGCCCAAGATAGTTTTTGAGCATCATATTAAGAAGATCGTCGCGGTCGATGCGGCGAATAAGACTGCGTGCGTTGTTATGGTTTGTGATATACGTCGGGTCCTCAGAAAGAATATAGCCGACTATCTGGTTTGTGGGGTTGTAGCCTTTTTCGCTGAGCGCCGCGTAAACCTGGAGTAGAATTTCCTTGATCTCACCCTCACGGTCATCGTGAAGTTTAAAGGTGATCGTATCGCTTGATTGCATTGTGGTCCTCCATTCTGCCGCTCACGGCTTAGATAAATTTTCCTATTCTTAGGATACACCAAAGTGGCACACAATATCAAGAAATTTGATGTTTTTGTAATATAATTGTAAGATTAGCGCTTCTTTTTGCTTTTGTTTTTAACAATTGTTGCCTTGCTTTTGCGCTTTGTTGTATCTGATGTCCGTTTGCCCGCTTTGGTTTTGCCCTTGTCGCTTGCAGGATTTGTCAAAGCTTTCGTGTACCCGGGGCGTACAAGACAGTCCTTAGAGTATCCGATAAGGTCTTCTCTGTGGCATTTTCTTAGCGCATGTCTGACAAGCTCGGCGTTTTCGCTTTTCGTGTACTGCAAAAGCGCGCGCTGCATCTTCTTTTGTTCATAGTCACTTGAAACGTATATCTTTTTGCCGCTTATAGGATCGATGCCCGTATAGAACATTACGGTTGATGCCGTTCCGGGAGTCGGATAAAAGTCCTGAACCTGCTCGGGCTTCATGCCGATGCTCTTTAAATAAAGCGCCAGCTCAACGGCATCTTCAAGACGGCTGCCGGGATGGCTCGACATAAGATACGGTACAAGGTACTGCTCAAGATTAAAGCTTTTGGTAAGCTCGAAAAAGCGCTTGCGGAACGCTTCGTATACGCTGATATCGGGCTTACCCATACAGGAGAGCACGTTTGCGGAGCAATGCTCGGGCGCTACCTTGAGCTGACCGCTGACATGATGTGATACGAGCCTCTTGAAAAATTCCTCATTTTTGTCGTACATAACGTAGTCAAAGCGTATACCTGAGCGGATAAACACCCTTTTAACGCGCGGCAGAGCCTCAATTCGCTTTAAGAGTTCGATATATTCGCTGTGGTCAACCTCGAGATTTTTGCAGGGCTTTGGCGCAAGGCATTTTCTGTTAGAGCAAACGCCGTCCTTTAACTGCTTTTCACACGACGGGTATCTGAAGTTTGCAGTAGGTCCGCCAACGTCGTGTATATATCCCTTGAAATCGGGCATTTGTGTTATAATTTCAGCTTCCCTTAAAACAGAATCTATACTGCGCGAGCGTACAGTTCTGCCCTGATGATACGCGATAGCGCAGAAATTGCACGCGCCGAAGCAGCCGCGCGTATGCGTTATCGAAAATTTCACCTCATTTATTCCGGGAACCGAGCCGAGAGCATCGTATGAGGGGTGAACACGGCGTGTATAAGGCAGCGCATACACACGGTCAAGCTCCTCCCTCTCAAGCGGCGGCATGGGCGGATTTGCAACGAGTTGCTTATCGTCGTAATATTCAATTATCGCCTTACCACTTACAGCATCTGTGTTTTTATACTGAACTCCAAAAGCCTTTGCATAAGCTTCCTTTGAGCTTTTAAGGTCATTGTAATCAAACTCGCCCGCAACATCAAAATGTACGCGCTCGCCTTTTTTTGCAAGGTAAACGGAGCCGCGTACGTCGCGGATCTTCTTAACGGGAACACCCTTGTCAAGAAGCGCGGCGATTCGAAGTATTATGTTTTCGCCCATTCCATAGGTAAGAATGTCGGCGCGTGAATCAACGAGGATACTGCGGCGCACCTTGTTGTCCCAATAATCATAGTGTGCGTGACGGCGCAGAGATGCTTCAAGACCGCCGATGAGTATCGGCACGTCGCCAAACGCCTCTCGTATGCGGTTGCAGTAAACAATAACCGCACGGTCGGGTCGCTTGCCCATGATACCGCCGGGCGAATAATAATCGTAGTTGCGCTTTTTCTTTGATACCGTGTAGTGCGCCACCATAGAGTCAATGTTGCCGGCGCTGACTAAAAAACCAAGCCTGGGGCGCGGATATTCTCTGAACGCGTCGGCGCTTTTATAATCGGGTTGGGCGAGTATGGCAATTCTGTAACCGGCGTTTTCAAGCACGCGGGATATTATAGCCGTACCAAAGCTAGGGTGGTCAACGTACGCATCCCCCGTAACGTATACGAAATCGGGCCTGTCCCAACCGCACTCGTCCATATCGGCGCGGCATAAGGGCAAAAAGCCTTGTTTTATTGCAGAATCAGCCATGTGTGTATACAAACGGGTATTTCCCCGTATCCCTTTCTGAAGTAACATTATCTAATGTATATTATACCAACAAAAAACACAAAATTCAATAGCGAGTATAGAGATCAACAGTTTTGGCATATTTGTCAGATCCGGGAAGCTTATTTATACAAAAAAGGCACAGGTGTTACCCTGTGCCGAAGTTTATTTTTTTGTTGCGATAATTATTCTTACTCTTCCTCCGTTTTCCGGAGCGTTATCGAAGTATGCCCTGATATTGTATGACTCTATATTTTCGGTAAGCTCGTAAAGCGGCATAACACTGTATTTCAGATCGGATTTTTTGTTTGTGTTTGGTGTATATACGGTAATATCGTCTGAGTATAGATAAAACTCTCCGGCAAAAAGAATACCAAAGGGAGTGTATGTATCTATACCGGGAAGACTGCGCAGCATTTTAATCTGTTCTAAGCTGTTGCCGTTATACTTAAAAACACACGGTCCTGTTGATGAGGTAAACTGGGTCAGAGTTGTTATTTGCGTTGACTGTATGCCTGTTTGATATTTGTATACGTAATTATTTGTTACAACGTCGGAATAATCAAAATCCTCTTTATCTGACACGAAGCTCTGCGAGCTGTCGGCGCTTATCATAATGCCGTATTTATAGCTATCGCCTGAAAAATCACTGAGGATAAGGTCTGTGATTTTCCCCTGGGAATTAACGGCGTAATACTTAACGTCGCCATCCTTGAGTTTAACTCCGGTCAGTCGGCTGAAAAAAAGCGGATATGGATTTTTGCCGTACATGTCCGTATCAAGCACGTTAACCGTGCTTGCAAGCTCAAGCTCGCCAATAGAGTTCTCACTTACCTCGCCCTTTACAGAACGAAGAGTCATTCTTTCAACACTTACACAGTCTTCATAATTTACTCTTACAACATCGCCTGCTGAGAGGGTGTTAAGTACCCCCTCAACAGACATATTTTCGCCCTCAGTTGTCATAAGCGAAACCGTTCTTGCGCTGTAGCTTTGACCGCCTGCATCAGTATAAAGCTCGCTTGATACACCGAGCACTATACCGTATACGTTGTTTGCAAATTCGCTCATGGGGACAACACCTACGACCTTGTCGCCTCTTCCGAGAATGAGCGTTACAAAGTCGCCGGGAGTAAACTTGCCAATACTTGAGAGCGCTACTGCAGCATCCGTGCTGTCAATCGTATATGTTCCCGAAGCAACCGTTACCTGAGCCGGTGCATCAAGCGAGGGAGATGCCGACTTATAGGTGCCGCTTACAGTTTTTGAATATACCATCGCCGTTTTTGCAACGGATGAATAGTAGACCACGTCATACGGCTTTATATCGTCAATTTTAGCCGCCTGATTATTCTTTATAACGGTTATACCGCTACTTGGCAGACCGAGAGCTGCATAGCTTTTCGTTACTATATAAGGTCCTTCAAGCGTATTTTCAACAATTTCAAGATAATTATCGGAATCAATATTATAGTGCTCCGATGCGTCTAATACCTTAACTATTCTTCCGTCCTTGCCGAGAAGGAGCGTTACAATATCGTCCTCATTAAACTTGCCGTAAACGGACATAGAGCTTGCGGCTGAAGCGTCTTCAAATGAATATGCTTTGCCGCCTACTGTAACGCTTGAGGGAACAGAACCCGAAAGTGTTGCCGACTCGTATTTGCCTGTAACAACATCGTCATATACCCAGACTGTACGAAGATTAGCCGAGTAGTATATTACATCGTATTTTTCTATTGCGGCTGGCATAGTGCTTTTGTTGTCTTTATAAACGATGTAGCCTTCAATGTCAACGGGAATATCGGAAAGACCCTTTTCTATAACGTACGGTCCGTTCATTTCGTCGGATACGGTTTTGTGTATGTCTATTTTGCCGTCTGAGCCAAGAGAGTATCCCAGTGCCTGCGCATAAACTTTTCCGTCTTTAGCTTTTGCATTCATAAGATTAACGAAAAGCCCCAGGCAATCGCCGCGTGTTACAAACTTTCCCTTTTTTGCATCAACCCCCTCGTTAAGTCCGAGAGCTTCGTATAGTGCAAGCTGACCGTTAGGGTATACGCCCGTCATATCGGCTGAGGAGTATCCAAGCAGGCGCAAAAGCATTGTTGCCGCCTCTTCAAGCTTTATATTGCTTGACGGAGCAAAAGTTCCGTCTGAATAGCCGTATATCCACTTATTGTCTGATGCGACTCTGATATACGGCGCGGCCCAGTGGCTTGAGGCAACGTCCGAAAAGCCTGTCGAGGTTGCCACGCTTGAAATTTTGCCCTTGTAGCTTGATGCATTTACAAGCATTTTGGAAAATTCGGCTCTCGTTACCTCTTTTTCAAGATTGAGATTGCCGTTTTCATCTCCATTCATGATACCGAGCACACCAAGCAAACGCTGCGCATCATCGTCTGACACCGCGGCGTGTGTGCTTACCATAAGCGAAAGAGCCATTATTAAACATAACGTAAGCGTTATAATTTTTTTGCTCATTTATATTACCATGCCTTTCTGTTATTACTCATGTCTGAGGGCGTCAATAGGATTAAGCTTTGACGCTTTGCTTGCCGGAAGATATCCGAACAGGACGCCTATAAATATTGAAACTCCGGCGCTGACACCAACTGCTAAAAATGTTGGTGTTGCGTTTATTCCGATAACGTTTCCCAACGTTATTGCTATAACTATTCCAAGAAAAATGCCAATAGCTCCGCCAACCGCAGAGGTAGTTCCTGCCTCGATAACGAATTGGCTCATTATATCGCGCCGCCTTGCGCCAAGCGATTTTCTGATACCGATCTCCCTTGTTCGCTCCGTTACCGATACGAGCATAATGTTCATGATGCCGATGCCGCCAACAAGCAGGGAGATCCCCGCAATACCAACGAGCACCATAGTCATCATGCCTATCATTTCTTCCATCTGATCTATAAGAGACTGCATGTTGGTTATATTGTAGTAGTCCTCGGAATTGAAAATGCCGTACAGATAATTGTCTATCACGTTTTCAGCATAGCTTATATTGTTAGTGTCACTAACGTAAAAGCTATAGCTTGATATCTGAGTGTTTCCTATCTTGCACGCCGTGCTGTACGGCAAGAGTATGATATCGTCGCCCGAGCCCTCGGTGGAGTCGTCGATCTCGTCAAGAACACCAACGATTGTAAGCTTGTTTCCTGCAATCTTTATCGTGTTGCCAACTCCGCTTCCCCCATATACGTCACGGTTGAGGTATGAGCCTATAACGCAGATTTTCTGATAACCTTCTATATCCGCGTATGAAATGAATCGGCCGTCTGTAAGCGTGTAATCCTCCATGGCCATATATTGCTCCGAAACGCCTTTAACGCTTGAAGAATATTCGGTGTTATTGTACTTTACCGTACCCGAAACCGTAACGTTTGGCGACATATAAGAAAACAGAGAACTGTTTTCTTCGTAAAACTCATAAAAATCATCGTCGTCAAGAGTACGCGTTGCGCCTCTGCTTTGCACGGATACGGTCAGCACTTCTGTTCCGAGATCCGAGAACATTGAGGTAACCTCGCCTGTCAGACCTTGCATAAGGCTGACGAGGATAATGACCGCCGCAACACCTATGATTATGCCGAGCATTGTAAGAAATGCGCGCATCTTATTTGCGGCAAGACTTTTTAAGGCAAGCTTGAATGCCTGATAAAATCCCATAGACTCACCTCGTTTCAAACGCGCACTCAGCGTCGCCGTCATACGTTATTTTTCCGTCCATTATCCTCACAATGCGCTTTGCCTCACGGGCAATACTCTGGTCGTGCGTGATGAGAACTATGGTGTTTCCTTCTTCGTTCAGCTTTTTCAGAAAGTCAAGCACCTCGCGGCTTGTTTTTGAGTCAAGCGCGCCCGTTGGCTCGTCGGCAAGTATAATAGAGGGGTTACCTGCAAGAGCGCGCGCAATAGAAACGCGCTGCTGCTGACCGCCCGAAAGCTGGTTGGGGAAATTCTTCAGTTTATCCGAAAGTCCGACTCTTTCAAGGGCTGATTTAGCCATTTCATTGCGTTTAGCCTTTGATATTCCTGCATACAAAAGAGACAGCTCTACGTTCTCAAGAACGTTTAACTTTGCGATAAGATTGTATTGCTGAAATATAAAGCCGAGCGTTTTGTTACGTATTGCCGCCTGCTTGTCGTCATCAAGCTCGCTGACGTCCTCGCCGTTCAGATAATATTTACCCGAGGTAGGTACGTCAAGGCAGCCGATTATATTCATGAGCGTGGATTTTCCCGAGCCCGACTGACCTACTATTGCAACGAATTCACCTTTGTATATTTTAAGCGAAACGTCATCAGCGGCATGGACTTCTGAGTCGCCCATCTGATAGATTTTGTAAATGTTTCTAAGATCTATTATAGGTGTCATCTCATGCCACCGCCCATACCCGAGGGTCTGCCGCCTGAACCTGACATTCCTCCTCCGCTAGGCATACCACTTGGCATACCGCTTGGCATACCACCACTTGGCATACCGCTTGGCATCGTACCCATGCCGCCCATACCGAACATACCTGCCAAAGAGCTGTCTGTCGTAGCGCGTACAGCCTGAGGAATATAGACCGTATCGCCCTCTTCAAGCTCGCCCGACTTGATCTCAATGTAGTTTTCGTTGGATATGCCCGTTTCAACACGCACGGACATATAACCCTCGGGAGCATTATCATTTTCGGCTTTCGTTCCGTCATCCTTTACGTATACAACACCGCTGCGCTGAATAGCCGCGCTCGGAATGGTGAGTACGTTTTGGGCCTCTTCTATAACGAGTTTGGCATCAACGTTCATGCCTGCGAGAAGACCTTCGGGAGGATTATATACCTTAACTGTAACGGGATATGTCGTTGAATTGTAAGACGTTGTTCCCACAACGCTGACCTTTGTGATCTCACCCTCAATACCTGTAAGATCGAGCGCATCGCAGGAAATGATAACCTTCTGACCAACCTCGACACGGCTTATATCAAGCTCGTCAAGCGCCATATCGAATTTAAGGTAAGAAAGGTCGTATATTATAGCCATAGACGTTTGTCCGCGTGTTGAATCAAGCGTGTCGCCTGCCTTTGAATATTTCTCTATAACAGTTCCCGTGATCGGAGCTTTTATGTTATAATCGTCAAGCTTTTCTTTAGTATTGTTAAAGGAAAGCTCGGCATCGTCAAGAGTTGCCTGGGCGTCTGTGAAATTATCCTCAAGAGTTTCGCTTTCAAGCGCGCAAACGAGAGTTTCGCCCGATTTTACACGGCTGCCCTTTGAAATAACGCTCGTGACAGTTCCCGAAATCTTTGAGGTTATAGTGCCCTCTTTGTTGTATTCAAACGTACCAAGCTCAAGGCATGAAATATCACCGAAAGCAACGCTTGCCTTGGTGGTATTGAAAATACCGCCTGCCTGATTATCAACTTTTACTTTCACGTATCTTACAGCTCTGCCGTCAAGATTTGATTCGAACGAGTCGATCTCATCTATAATACAGTCACGCATTTCAAAAGAGCCGTCAATTATAACCGTTCCCAGCTGACCCTTGTATAATGCCGCTGTATCTGCGTATGAAAAAGGTACGGTCAGATGCATGGCATCAGAATCTCTGAAATCTGCAATTTTGGCTCCGTTTTGCACTTCGTCGCCCTCTTCAACGTATACGTTTGTTATAATACCGTTATAGTCGCAATAAACATTCAGGTCTTGAAGAGACTCGACGATCTTGTTATAGCTGCGCAGAGTTTTATCGTATGATATCTGTGCGCGGTCAATAGTGTTTTCCATATCTGTGGAATCAACTATATAGAGAGTATCGTCTTTGCTTACTGTGTCGCCTTCTTCAAAGAAGCACTCCAGGATATCGCCGTCAACAGAAGCCGTAACGGTATATGAGTCTGCAGGCTGCAAAGTTCCGCTTGATGAAAGTGTTGTCTGCACAGTTCTGCGCTCGACTAAGCTTTCCGTATATGTTATTTCGCTTGGAGCTTTTACTTTGCCAAACGGCAACAGTTGTGACATAACGATAACAGCAACAAGAATAACTGCGATAATTACTATAAGCTTCTTTTTGCTCATATTCATCTTTCTTTTCCTTTTCGGGCCGGACGATGATTCTTTCTGCCCGTTTTCTTCGATGATGTCAGATTTTTGATTTTCCAAAACTATCCCTCCTGTAATTTACTGGGATAATTTTACTTGACAAATGTGACGGTTTTTTGACGGTTGTAAAAACTTGCGGGGAATATTTGTGTATTTTCCCCGAATTTAGAGTAAAAATAGAGGGCTTGAGCCAATTATTTTATTAAGAAACTCTTTTTGTTGACAATTTAACTAATAAATGCTACAATAAAAACATTGATATAGTTAAGAGGTGTTATTATGCATATACCCCGTACAGACACCGTAAATATTGAAATAGACTCGTTTGAAAGTACGCTTTTGGAATACGAAAGCTATAATAAAGGAGAGTTCTCCCCTGAAGACTGGCTGTATGTGCCGCCAAGATACTCTGAGTACAGATACATACTCGGAACAAAAGGGGAAAATCCGCTTATATGTATCGGAATAAATCCCTCAACGGCTGTACCGGGAAATCTTGATAATACGCTTAAAAGCGTTGAGCGTATAGCAAAGCATAACGGATATGACAGCTTTATTATGTTCAACGTGTACGCCGAGCGTGCAACCAAGCCTTCGGATATGGATAAAGAGTGCAACTTGCACTTGCACAGAGAAAATATGAAGGCATTCAGATATGTGCTTGAAAGAAGCAAGTCGCCGTCTTTGTGGGCGGCATGGGGTGCAATAATAGAAGAAAGAGACTATCTTGCAGGATGCGTTGCCGATATGATAGACCTAGGCCGCGAATACTCAGTTAAGTGGTACACGTCGGGCAAGATTTCAAAAGCAGGGCATCCGCACCATCCTCTTTATCTGAAAAAGGACTCTTTGCTTGACGAGTTTGACGTCAGTACATACGTAAATACAGTTTTAATAAAAGAATAATCCGTGAAAGGAATGCTATAATGGAGTTTTTTATACCGGACGGCTATAAGCCGCTTTTAGACCTTCGTCAGACGCAGGTTGCAATAAAAAAGGTCAAGGACTTTTTCGAGCGCGACCTTGCTATACAGCTTAATCTTACGCGCGTGTCAGCGCCGCTTTTCGTAAAGCGTGAGTCGGGACTCAACGATACGCTAAACGGCATTGAACGTCCTGTTGGATTTGACATAAAGAATGTGTGCGATAATGCCGAAATAGTACAGTCGCTTGCGAAATGGAAGAGGTATGCGCTGAGCATATACGACTTTAATCCCGGTGAGGGACTTTATACCGATATGAACGCCATCCGCCGTGACGAGGACGTTGATAATATTCATTCGGTATTTGTTGACCAGTGGGATTGGGAAAAGATACTAAAAAAAGAAGAACGTACGCTTGACACACTTAAGCTTACAGTTAAGCGTATATACCGCGCGCTTCTTCATACCGAGTATTATATTTCATACGAGTATTCGTTTATAAAAAGACAGCTTCCCGATGATATAAAGTTTATAACAACACAAGAGCTTGAAGACGAATATCCCGATATGAGCGCAAAGGAGCGCGAATATGCGGCTGCTAAAAAATACGGGGCCGTGTTTATAATGCAGATAGGAGGAAAGCTGAAGTCCGGTAAGATACATGACGGCAGAGCACCCGACTATGACGACTGGAGCTTGAACGGCGATATAATCGTATATTATCCGCTTCTTAATATTGCGCTTGAGCTTTCGTCAATGGGAATAAGAGTTGATGAACAAGCTCTTATATCACAGCTTAACGAGCGCGGCTGCCCTGAGAGAGCAGAGCTTGATTTCCACAAGGCGCTTCTTGAAGGAAAGCTCCCGTATACGATAGGCGGCGGTATCGGTCAGTCGAGAATGTGCATGTTCTTCTTGCAGAAGGCGCACATCGGAGAGGTACAGTCGTCAATATGGGACGATAATACGATAAATGTTTGCAAGAAAAACGGAATAAGCTTACTTTAATATATAAAACCGCTTCGGTCAACCCGAAGCGGTTTTTGTATCTATTCATATAAACAGTCTTTTATAAATATCGATCATGTCTTCATAGTTTATTACGTACGGACTGTTAGTGTAATTTGCTGCATTTTTTACGGAGTTCACGTATCTTTCAATTTCTTCATTGCTAAGACTGAGTGAGATGCCTGCAAGCTCTGGTATAACGTATGCGATCTCATCAGGTGTTGTTTCAAGATGCGCGGCGAAATTGCATATCTTTCTGTTGCCAAGCTCCTCTTTTGCGTTATATTTTATATATTCGCCCGTAAAGCAGGCGCAGGCTTTACCGTGAGGTATGTTACTGTATAGTGTCAGACTGTATCCGAGAGGGTGTGGAAAACCGGTGCCTGTAGTGTTTATTGCAATACCGCCGGCACATGCCGCAGACATAAGATCGGCGCGGATAGCTCTGACGGCAAGATCTGACGTGTCTGAAAGCGCGTCGGGTCTGTTTTTAATCGCCTTGAATGCGTTCCATATTTTTTTCGCACCGTATAGAGCAAGCATTGAAGAAATATCTGTTGACTTGGGAGAAAGATAGGATTCAATACAATGGCAGAATGCGTCAAGTGCAGTGCTCATAGTATAGTCATAAGAGAGTGTGTACGTATATTTCGGGTTGAGAATAGCGGCTTTTGCATATGATTTATCATTCTTGAACGTCTTCTTAACATTATCTATATCAAGTGTGAGAACGGAGTAATTGTTGGCTTCGCTTCCCGTGCCTGCAGTAGTCGGTATAAGAATAAGCGGGAGCATAGTTTTTATGGAAGCATTAAATATCTCATCTTCTTTTAATGTGCTGTTTGCCCCGAATGCCGCAATAGCCTTAGCGGCATCCAGAGGAGAACCGCCGCCGATACCGATAACAAGGTCAGCACCGGCTGTAATCGCCGTCTGTCCGCCCTCATAGCAAACGGAAAGAAGGGGATTTTCTCCGATTTTATCAAAAAGTGTATATTTTACGTTTAACAAGTCAAGCATACCTGTAACGTCGTCAAGCGCACCGCAAAGCTTTGCGCTGCGCTTACCGGTTACAATAATAGCATGCTTAAAGCCTGAGAATTCGCCTGAGGCAGACGTAAGTGCATTTTCGCCGGAATAGATTTTTGTGGGCATATAAAAATCAAAGCTCATAAAAAAACTCCTTTGTGACATAAAACTATATAATATAATTTTATCATATATTTTCTTAAATGGCAATAGCATAAAAGTAGTGTAAAATATAAAAAATCTGAAAAAATAGTCTTGACAAAGTAAGTTAACTGTGATATAATTTATCAGTCACCAAATGAGGGCCAATAGCTCAGTTGGTTAGAGCCACCGGCTCATAACCGGTCGGTCCGGGGTTCGAGTCCCTGTTGGCCCACCAGAAAGAAAAACACGCCAAAAGGCGTGTTTTTCTTTTTTATATCTATAAAACGGACTAGAACTGGTCGGACCGCACGTTGTATTATCGTCTTTGCTATAAATTTAACAAAAATACAGAAATATTTTCCGGTATTTTGGAATAACTTACATTGCCATAAAATTTTTATTGTGGTAAAATATATGTATAGAAATAAAACAAGTAAGCTTTTGACAGCGCGTTTGGAGTATCGGAGGTATAACATGAATATTCCGGATAAAAAAAGGTTTGATTACAAATGGGTGATCATGGGGTTGTGCTTTTTAATGGTATGCACGGTGCTTGGATTTTGCAGTTCGTCAAAGAGCCTGTACGTTGCGGCTATAACCGAGCATCTTGGAATTTCGCGAAGTGCATTTTCTATTAACGACAGCTGCAGATTTATCACAACAGCAGTTGTAAACATCTTCTTTGGAACACTTATTACTCGTTTTGGAGCAAAAAAACTTATCGGAGCCGGATTTGTTTGCCTTATAGCGTCCTGCCTGATATACTCGTTTGCTTCCAACGTTTTTATATTTTACATAGGCGGTATTTTCCTCGGCCTCGGGCTCTCCTGGACTACTACAACAATGGTAGGTTCTGTTATAAATAAGTGGTTTACCGAAAACCGCGGAACTATCATGGGTGCGGTTCTTGCCGCTAACGGCATAGGCGCGGCAATATCTGTACAGATAGTATCCCCTATAATATACCAGGAAGGTATAACAGACGGATATAAGGACGCTTACCGTCTTGTTGCACTTATTCTTCTTGTTGTCGGTGCGATAGTAATGGTATTCTTCAAAAATAATCCTAAGGGAGCAGAGGATACCGGTTTTGTAAAGCATAAAAAGAAGGCGCGAGGTCAGACGTGGTCGGGAATTGAATACAGTCAGGCAATGAAAAGAACATATTTTTATGCCGCGGCAGTATGTATTTTTATAACGGGTATGCTTTTACAGGGTATAAGCGGAATAGCTGCTCCTCTTTTGAGAGACGTTGGACTTGATGAGTCGTACGTTGCGCTTGTACTTAGCGCTCATTCGCTTGCACTTACAGTATTTAAATTCGGAGTTGGCATAATATATGATAAATTCGGGCTTAGAAAAACCTCTAACCTTTGTGCAATTACAGCAATTATAGTAATGTTTATGCTTGCAAACGTAACAAACTCCCCGATGGGCAAGCTTCTTGCAATGATATACGGAATATTCTCCTCTCTCGCGCTTCCGCTTGAAACGATCATGCTTCCCATTTATTCAAATGATTTGTTCGGCGAAAAGTCATACAATAAAATTCTTGGTTTGTTCGTATCTGTAAATACTGCAGGCTATGCACTAGGTGCACCGGTTGCAAACTTATGCTACGATAAAACGGGCAGCTACAATATAGCGATCTACATTAGCTGCGGGCTCATGATTATTGCAACGCTTGTAATGCAGTATGTTATAACGGCTGCGCATAAGGAAAGAAAGCATGTTGAAGCGGCAGAAAAAGAGGCAGAAACAATAAATGCATAATACAAACAAAAAAGCAAGCTCAAAAAGCTTGCTTTTTTACTATGTCAAGTATAAGATTACATATTATAATAAATTTGTAAAATTGTGGAGGTGCAATAGATGATAGTTTATAATAAGCTTTGGGATACGATGAAAAAACGCGGTGTATCGCAGTATAAGTTAAATAAAGAATATAAAATAAGCTTCGGAATGCTTGATAAGCTTAGAAAAAATGCAAGCGTTACAACATATACACTTGATAATCTGTGCAAAATATTAAACTGTGAGCTTTGCATATTGCAGAATATATACCTGATAAAGAAAATGGGTGAATAAAGAAAGAGGTTGTTGACATAAATAGGAACAACCTCTTTTTGAGTTATCAGTTATTAGCTTCGGGAACAACGGTCTCGCCCGCAACAACCTTTGCAGCGTCATCAATTATCTTTACCATACGGTCGCGGATAATATAGAAGTCTCCAACCCCGTTTGTGGTGTAGTATGCACGGCGCGTTTCATAAGGATAGAATTTGTATACCTTTGAAGTATTGTCCTTCATTTTTACCGTCATCGTCATGTATGGGCCTTCTTCTTCGAGCGAAGCTGTCTTATCTTCTGTCAGCTCTGCATAGTCCTGAAGATTTGTCATAAGTATCGTCTGATAGAACTTCTTGAAGTTATCAATATCTGTAATGTCTCTTTGGCTTATTGCTTCATACACAGACTTGACACCTGCTTCATCGCTTTCTAAAACAAAACGGTAATCGGCTTTTTCACTTTCAATAGAGATCTCATCAATATTAAATATGCTAACCTGAAGCAGAGGCCTTTCTATCCAGTTCAAAAGACCCCATTCAAGCCAGTCGGCTTTTGATGCTTCAACCTCGCTTATTATGTCAAATACAGGGGAATATGCATAGTAGTTGCCGTTTTCATTCTTTTCACTGAAGATGATATTATTCGGCATGCCCATGACTTCAAAATACAGATCGTATTTCGGCTTTTCAAGGCCGTATTTTTTTATGTCATCGATATCAGGTTGATATACCAAAGTTGAAATACCTGTATAATCGGCAAAATGGGCAAATACTTCAAGATAAGAGGTGTCGCTTGGAACGTACTCTTCGGGATAGATGAATCTGTGCATCGTGGCAATCCCAGATGCCTTGCGTGTTTCTTCATCAAGATATTCCAACGCTATGGCTATCTCGCCGTCTTTTTTGAGAGCAAAGTTATCAAGCATGTAATAACCGCTCTGACCGGCAGGAAAAGCGAGGGTAGGCGCGATTATTGCCTCGATCGGAGCAAGAAGAGTTTCGGATATAGTGTAGTCAAGAACGTACACCGCGTCTCGTCCGTCGTATCTTACGTAGTAGCCTGCGCCTGACGGGAGTGGGTCGCCTATATAGAGCTTGTGAGAAGTACCGTTTCTGCCCGTCAGTATATACCATGCAGGATTATCAAGCTCTGAAAGACCGTACTCAGAAAAGTTTTCGGTATAATCTGTAATTCGCTCCATGGCAAGCGTGTAGCCTGCCGCAGAGAGCAGATTCTGGAAAACTTCCTTGCTGTATGCGGCTGATTTGTTACCCTTTAAGTAGAACGCGTCGTCCTCTTCGTTGTATTCAAAGCCGAAGTCGCCGTGCTCGTTATGAACGTCAACGGATGCGATATCGTCCTTTTTAAGATACTCCATAATGAGTATTCTGTTTTGCGGGCCAAGCACTTCTCCGTCAAGAAGCACAGGTAATTCTTCGGGTATCTCTTCTGTTTTCTCAACTATAGGCTTAATAACGAAGAGATAGGCAAAGAGAGAGATCATAGCAATAAGGAACACGATAAGAAGAATTCTTGCCTGCCGCCTGAAATCGTCGTGATGTTTTTTCTTTGCGGTATATCTCGGCTTTGGCTCGTCGAATATACCTTCATTTTTTTCGTTGTTTTCGCTCATGCGTGGCGTCTCCTTATAAGAATTACAGTGCAGAATATTATCGCAGTTATCGGAAGTATAAGTATTATTGCAAGCGACCAGTTTGTTGCCTCGCTTGCGGTTATGTCAAGAGATGTATTATCAAATGGTTTGAGATCAAGGTTCACAGGGATTCTCTCCTGTCCCATCTGCTTCATTGCGGCATGGAGTATGTCGCTGTTTGAGTATGCCTTCTGGCCAATATACTCGTTAGTTGCAAAATTTGTTGAGCCGCATGCAAGAACGAACGAGTATTTATCCTGATTATCAATATATCTCATTTCGCTTGAAAGAGTCATTAGATTGAATCTACCGCCGTCAACGAGGTTTTCATTCTTATCTCCAAGCATAGCCTTGCTTGACGTTGTCAGTATTGGAGAAACACTTCTTGAACCGCTTGTGTCAAAGAGAATATCAACAGGCCTTGCATTTTTCACTATTGCCTTCGGGGGTTCTGCAATCTTGGTTATATCGCGTATAAGTGTTGCCCCCTCTGTTTCTCCCTTGGCGTACTCTGCAACGAGCGAGAGCCCGTCTGTTGTAAGAGAATGATTGTAATCTCTCAGAGTATGCTCTCCAAACGCTATGCCCCATTCTTTAAGGAAAGAATAAAGCTCGGGAAGTTCAGGTGTTTCAGGATCGGTAAATACTGCAAGGCATCCGAAATCGTCAAGGAAATCGTCTATTTTCTCGATCTCCGATTTTTTGCCCTCGGTATCTGCGCTTATTCCCTGAAAATCGTATATAGGGTCGTTTATTATAACAAAGCGAGTATCTTCGGGAATGTCGTTTTCTATAAGATTTATAATATTTACTTCATAGCCTGCATCCGCAAAGAGCGCCCACAGAGCCTCGTCAACAAGGCTTTCGCCGTGTCCTGTTGTAAACAAAGCCTTAGGGTTTTCATCCGCCGTAACGCGTAAAATACCTGATATAAGCTTGTATTCGCCGTTGTAGGCCCAAACGTATCCCGATTCGTTATACGTAAAGAAAGCGTTTAGCGTGTATACGATAGATTCCGAGCCGCTTTCAACGATAATGCTTTGGTCGGTTATTTTCGTGCCCTGCGTAGTCTTGTATTTTGAAACCGAAGAAGGATTTTTGTATACGTCAACGTGCTTGATGTTTATGTTATCAAACTTAGAGGAAAGCTCAAGCGCGGTGTTATACACCGTTTTCTGATACAAATTAGACTGCAGAGAGTCTGAGTCGTCGCAGAAAATGATGTTTACCTCGTCGTCAATACCCTCGACGATGGCAAGCGCCTCGTCTGTAAGCTTGAACACGCTGTCCTTGGTCATATCTATGTAGAGATAGTATTTGTGAGCAAGAGCCGTAATGATAATATTAAGTATAATGACAGCTGCGATAACGGCTACCGTTAGTGCCATGCTCATACTGCCGCGCTTAAACGAACGGCTTTTGAAAAATGCTGTAATTTTGTTATTCATACCAGCCCTCCTGTCACGACCAACGGCGTTTTTCGTAAACTCGCACCGTTAAAAACAGAAATACAAAGCAGATAGAGAAGTAGTAGAAAAGCGAGCTTATATCAAGTATGCCGAACGTAAAGTTTGAAAAGCGGCTGTATATTGATATCCAGTCCAAAACTGCGCGAACGGGATAAAAGTCGATGTACTGATTAACGAATGATATAACGAGCATAACTATAAGCGCGCCGATCGTGGCGATAGCCGCTATAAGCTGATTTTCTGTCAGAGATGATATAAACAAGCCTATTGCAACGTAAGCGGCGCCTATGAGAAGAATACCGACAGCATAGCTTACAAGAACTGCAACGTTAGGCGTGCCGAATCTGAAAAGGGTATAGAAGTTTACGCACGATAAAACAAAGCTTCCGGCAAACATCGTATAAGCGGAGAAAAATTTCCCCATAACCATACCTGTCAGCGAAACGGGCGCTGTTAAAAGAAGCTGTTCCGTGCGTGATTTTCTTTCCTCGCTGAAGCTTTTCATAGTAAGCAGGGGAACTACGATACTGTAAATAAACATAACGCCGATAAAGAATGTTGAAATGCTGCTGCTTTCTCCCATAAAGAGCGTACATACAGAAAACATGCCGCCCGTGAGCGCCAAAAATACGGCTATAAAAACGTATCCGATAGATCCCGTAAAATACGAGAGCATCTCTCTTTTGTAAATAGCGATCATTTAATGCACCCCCTTATGCGTTATCATCGTCGTCCCATGAGGCACGCTTTGATTTTTCCTTTTTGTAATTATTGTTATCAACGATTGAGATGAACACATCCTCAAGCGTTACGGTCTGCTCTTCAAGTCCCATCATAGGCCAACCGTTTTCTGCAAGAGAAGAGAATATAAGCTTTCTTACATCAACGCCTGCTTCGGCTTCAACGGTGTAGATATAAACGCCGCCGTCTTCCTCTCCCGTGTGGAGTGCACTCTTGATGCCGTCAAGCGACATAAGCAGAGCTAAAACCTCACTTTTTGGGCCTGCAACCTTTACGTTGTACTTCTTGTTTGCCTGAACGAATCTTGCAAGTTCGTCTGTTGGCTTATCGGCAACTATTCGGCCTGAATCTATAATGACGATCCTTTCGCATATAGCCTGTATCTCGGAAAGAATGTGCGAGCTAAGTATTATGGTGTGCCTTTCGCCAAGCCGTCTTATAAGACTGCGTATTTCTATTATTTCCTTCGGGTCAAGACCGACGGTGGGCTCGTCCATTATGATTATCGGAGGATTTCCTATAAGAGCCTGAGCGATACCGACTCTCTGTCTGTAACCCTTTGAAAGATTTCTGATAACACGGTTTGAAACGTCGGTTATCTTAACAACAGAGCATATCTCGTCAATATGCTTTTTGCGGCTGTACGTGCATTTTTTCAGATCAAACACGAAGTTAAGATATTCCCTTACCGTCATATCTATGTAAAGCGGAGGCTGCTCGGGCAGGTATCCTATCATTGATTTTACAAGGATAGGATCGTCAAGAACGCTTATGTCATTTATATAAACGTTTCCGGAGCTTGCCGATAGATAACCTGTGATGATATTCATCGCCGTTGATTTTCCGGCGCCGTTCGGGCCGAGAAAGCCAACAACGTCGCCGTGATTTATCTCAAGCGATATGCCGTCAAGAGCGTATTTTTGCCCGTAACGCTTGACAAGATTTTCTATTTTTATCATTTGTGATTCCTTTCCGGGGATAGGGCTATCATAGCGCCCATCGTTCCTCTGTTTTCTTTATGGTATCTGTGAGAAAAAAATTCATCGGGATTGCAACACGTGCAAAGTGTTGAAATATCTATATTTTCTTCTTTTAAACCCGACTCAAGCAGAGTAAGATATATAAGCTTTTTTAAATCGGCAGTATAAACTCTCCCTTTTTTGTTTATAAATTTTTGGCAAAGAGCAGAGGATAAAGAACTTTTGCATGACTCTACAAAATCTTCACCAACAGTATAACACCCGAAACATATTCCGGGGCCAATCGCCGCCTTGATGCTTTGCCTTTCTGCGCCGATACTGCACATTTTATCGATGCAAACAGAGCTTATCGCGCCAACGCTTCCGCGCCAGCCCGAATGTACTGCGCCGATCACGTTGTTTTTACTGTCATGAAATAAAACGGGTATGCAGTCTGCAATCCTTACGCATAAAAGCGCTCCGGGCTCGCACGATACGTATCCGTCAAGGCATTTGTCCGTCTTTTTGTAAACGCCAAGACCGAAATCATCTTTAGTCACGGTCATAACATCGCTTGAATGCACCTGACCAAGCATAACCCCGTTTTCGGGATTTGCGCTTATGCTTTTTGCAAGTATTTCAAAATTTTTTATAACCGTACCGTCATCGTCACCGCGCCCGAAAGCAAGATTCATGCTTTTAGTGTACTTGCCGCGGCTTATACCGCCAAGGCGCGTGGAAAATCCGTGAGGTGTTGTTATGAGTGTTGATCTGTAATGAGGTGCACCCGAAAGCGTGCATCTGTAAAACATATATATCCTCCAAATCAGAGTATTTCAAAAAGCTTTATCGGCTTTATAGCATAACCGTCTTCAAAATCCATTACTTCGCCGAGCGCGAAAAATCCGTTTTTACCGTATATCCTGAGCTTTGTGCCGACAGCATAGCTGACACCAAGCTTCTTTTGGTATATCTCAGCCCCGTTTCTGCAAAGCCTCTCGTAAAAAACGGGCAGTTTTATAATATCAAGCTCTTCAAACAGGCTCTCGGTGGGCATAAGGACAGACACTCTGCCGTCTTCGTTCATCTTTTCAATTTTATCAAGCGTATATGCCCCTTCAAGCGTGAAATTACCCGATCTCTCACGTCTGAGTGAGCTCATAACACCGCCGCAGGAAAGCTTTGCGCCAATATCTGCGCAAAGGGTTCGTATATACGTGCCCTTCGAGCAATCAACTGTAAGCGTGTACTCGCTTTCACTTATTCGCTTGTATGCGATAGCATCAATGTGTATCTTTCTGCTTTCGCGCTCTATTGTTATATTCTTTCTTGCAAGGTCAACAAGTTTTTGCCCGCCAATCTTGAGAGCGCTGTACATGGGCGGAGTCTGCATTATATCCCCGGTAAAATCGGATATAACAGTGCCTACTTGTTCTTGTGTTGGTAAATTGTTACTTTCTGTCAGTATTTTTCCTGTAATATCTTCCGTGTCGGTAGTAAGTCCTAGCTTCAAACCTGCCGTGTAACGCTTTGAGTCTGACACGAGATACTCGGCAGCCTTTGCCGCACGTCCGATAAGGATAACCAGCAGTCCTGTTGCAAGCGGATCAAGAGTACCCGTGTGGCCAACTTTTTTCGTATTATAAAGACGCCTTACCTTATTCACAACGTCGTGCGACGTTAACCCCTGGGGCTTATCTATAAGTAATACTCCCGATACCTCTGTCATATCAAACCGACCTTTAATTATTTTTTAAGTGCTTCTTCTATATCTTTCTTTATGATCTTTACGGCTTCTTCAATACTGCCTGAAGATAAACTGCAGCCTGCGGCACGTATATGACCGCCGCCTGCGTGCTTTTCGCATATCGCGGCAACGTCTGCGTAGTCGTTTGAGCGAAGCGATATTTTAAAGTCACCTGTGTCTGAAACGTGCACGTATGCGCCTATCTCAACACCCTCAACCTTTCTTGCAACGTTAACAACGTCGTCAAAATCCTCATACGTAAGTCCTTCTTTTTCAAGAAGCTCAGTCGGCACGGATATTATAGCCGCCTTTGAGTTTGCAAAAATTTCGAGCCTCTGGACTCCTATAGCTTCTGCGCGAAGCTTATTTATAGGGAATGTGTCGAATAATAATCTTGATATAAGCGCCGTGTCGATACCCGTTTCTATAAGTTCTGCGCATATTCTCAAAGTATCGGCGCTTGTGTTTGAATATTTGAAGTTTCCCGTATCAGAAGCTATTCCTGCATATAGCGGGAAGCTGATATCGGGATCTATTTTATCAATAACTTTTCTTGCGGCAAATTCATTTGCTATCGTGTATACTATCTCGCTTGCGGCAGAAGCGTCTGCTTTTGTATAAGTGCATTTTGCAAACGGAGTGTTTGATATATGATGATCTATTGAAAGATCAACGCGCTGGCCGAATTTTTCTTCAAGCTTGCCAAGTCTTGACGATGATGCACAGTCAAGGCAGACTATATATGGGGAAATAAGACTTTCGCCCATATTTTCGGGAGTGTAAAAATCAAGTTCTCCGAGTATAAACCGAAGCCTTTTTGTTGGTGCTTCAGACAAAAGTATCTTAACTTTTTTGCCTGACTTGATGAGCAGGCGCGCAAGTGCAGTTGTGCTTCCGATTGCGTCTCCGTCAGCATTTTTATGGGTAAGCAAAAGAAAGCTTTCCTGTGATATTAACTTGTCGCAAACTTCGTTTATGCTGTTAAACTGTATCATTATTTTTCTTCCTCGTTTTCAAGAACCGCGCGTGCTTCTTCTTCAGCCTTTTCTGCTGCTCTGAGCTCAGGCTCTATTTTATTAAGGAGTCTTGATATATTTGCGCCGTATTCCATAGAAGTGTCTTCATAAAACTTTATTTCGGGAGTTATTCTCATATTAAGTGTTTCTGCCAGTCTTTTGCGGATAAATCCGACGGCGCTTTCAAGTCCGCGTTTAACTTCCTTACTATCCGACCCAAGCGCCGAAAAATACACTTTTGCAAACTTTAAGTCAGGCGTTACCTCTGTGCCCGTTATGCTTAAAAATGCGCCCGAAACTCTCGGATCTTTAACTTCTCTTATAATAGCGGAAAGAGCCTTTTGGGTCTCATCGTTTATTCTTGCTTTTCTGTATCCTGCCATTTTGAATACCTCTCTGAATTATGCTTTTGATATTAAAACATATACATAATCAGTATACCACAAAAGAGCATGAATTGCAACAAATTCACATTATTTTCAAATAATGCGCACTCTTTTTTCATAAAAGAAAAGCTGTGATATTATAAACCCTAAAGATGTATAATATCACAACTTTATCACTTTATATCAACCGTAACTTTTTTGCCGGCCGAATTTGCCGCAGCCTTGATAACGGTGCGGATAGCCTTTGCGATTCTTCCGTGCTTTCCTATGACCTTACCCATGTCATCAGGCGCAACCGAAAGCTCGAGCACAACAACGCCGGGCTCAACTTCATTTTCGGTTATGCTGATGCTTGAAGGGTCGTTGACGATAGGAGCAACCATATCGCAAAGCATCTTTTTAAGATCGAGCATTATTATTTCTCCTTTTCACTAAGAGATGCTCAGTCGATTATGCCGTTTTTCTTGAGAAGGCTCTTTACTGTATCTGTGGGCTGTGCGCCGTTCTTGATCCATGTCTTAGCCTTATCAGCGTCGATCTTGAATTCAGCAGGATCCACGAGGGGATTGTATGTGCCGATTTCTTCGATGAACTTACCGTCACGAGGATATCTTGAGTCTGCAACAACTACGCGGTAGAAGGGGTTCTTCTTCATACCCATTCTTCTGAGTCTGATTTTTACTGCCATTTTAAATGACCTCCAAAATAAAATTATTTTTATATTAATCACCGTAAGCACAAAGCTTAGAACGGCATATTAAACAAACCTTTTTTGCCAAGCCTGCGGGCCATCTTGTTAGCTCCGGGGCCTGTGAATTGCTTCATCATTTTGCACATCTGATCGTACTGTTTTAGAAGCCGGTTAACGTCTTCAACTTTCATTCCGCATCCCTGTGCAATACGCTTTTTTCTCGAAGCGTTTATAACAGATGGATTTTCGCGCTCATCGGGCGTCATCGAAAGTATGATCGCCTCAACTCTGCCTATCTGCTTTTCGTCGATGTTCGCGCCTTTAAGATCGGATGCTTTAACTCCGGGCATCATACCGAGAAGCTGATCAAGCGGTCCCATTTGGCGGATCTGTGAAAACTGCTCAAGAAAATCTGTCAGCGTAAACTTTTGTTCGCGCATCTTTCTCTCAAGCTCCTCAGCCTTTTTTTCATCAAAATTCTGCTGAGCCTTTTCTATAAGAGAGAGAACGTCGCCCATGCCAAGTATTCGTGATGCCATTCTGTCGGGATAGAATGGCTCGATCATATCGAGCTTTTCGCCAACACCAATAAATTTAATGGGCTTTCCCGTAACGTGACGTACCGAAAGCGCCGCACCGCCGCGCGTATCGCCGTCAAGCTTTGTAAGAATTACCCCCGTTATATCAAGAAGCTCGTTAAAGCTTTGGGCAACGTTAACTGCGTCCTGACCTGTCATTGAGTCAACAACAAGCAGGATTTCGATAGCATCTGTTGCGGCTTTTATGTCCTTGAGTTCCTGCATAAGCACTTCGTCAACGTGAAGACGGCCTGCGGTATCAATAAATACCATGTCGTGACCGTGGCGCTTTGCGTGCTCAATGCCGGCTTTTGCTATTTCAACAGGACTTACTTTGTCGCCCATAGAAAATACGGGTATATCAAGCTTTTCACCAACAACCTCAAGCTGCTTTATCGCCGCCGGTCTGTATACGTCGCAGGCAACGAGAAGCGGCCGCTTACCTTGCTTTTTATACATACCTGCAAGCTTTCCTGCATGAGTTGTTTTACCTGCGCCCTGCAAGCCTACCATCATAACGACTGTGGGAGGGCGGGAGGATATCGTAAGCTTTGTATTCGTGCTTCCCATAAGAGCTGTGAGCTCTTCGTTAACTATCTTGACTATCTGCTGGGCAGGCATAAGACTTTCAAGCACCTCGGCGCCAACGGCGCGTTCTGTTACAGTCTTTATAAAGTCTTTGACCACCTTGAAGCTTACGTCTGCTTCAAGAAGCGCAAGCTTTATTTCACGCATGCCCTCTTTAACGTCTTTTTCTGTAAGCTTTCCTTTGCCTCTGAATTTTTTAAAGGCATCGGAAAGTTTATCTGCAAGGCTTTGAAACATTTAAGTTCCCCTTTTTATCAAATCTGTGAAAGGCGTTTTACGTCTTTAATTATATCGTCAAATTCGCTCTCGTTTTGTGCACTGCCTTTTATCTTTGACAGTCTCTCAGCTATCGACTCGCAGTTTTCGGATATCTCAATAAAACGGCTTGCAAGCCCGAGCTTACTTTCAAAATCAAGAAGCTGCTTTTCGCTCTTCTTTACTATATCGCGTACACCCTGTCTTGTTATACCTATCTGCTCTGCAACCTCTGCCAGAGAAAGATCCTCATTATAATACAGGTCGAACACGTTTTTACGTTGCTCTGAAAGAAGCTCCCCGTAAAAATCAAAAAGAAATCCGAGACTCAAATCTTTACTTTTCATATCTGCCTCATTAGGTGTAAAGTAAAACGCTTTACATAGTATAACACAAGCTTTTATAATTGTCAATACTTTTTTATATGAAATTTATAAAAACATCTCACCTTTATCTGTTCACGGCTGGAAATGTATGTTTTGTAGGGCAGGGGCTTGCTCCTGCCGCTTATCCTCAAGTACAAATATAATGAAAACGGCTCGAGTAAACCCCCGTCCTACGGTGATATTTGATGTGATTCTTCAACGAGTGAGCAAAAAAGACCTGCCGCACGGGCAGGTCTTTTTATAAAGCTAAATTACTTAGCAGCCTTCTTCTTGGAAAGAACAACAGCTACTATAGCAATAACTGCAACTGCTGCAACAACAGCAATGATTATGCCAACAGGTGCGCCTGCTTCTTCAGCGGGAGCATCAACGGGTTCAGTAGCTTCTGTGTCTTCAACAGCTTCTGTATCTTCAACAGCTTCTGTATCTTCAACAGCTTCTGTGTCTTCAGTAGCTTCTGTATCTTCAGTTGCTTCTGTGTCTTCAGTAGCTTCTGTGTCTTCAGTAGCT